>NZ_CP081870.1:3957172-4299345 GCF_022170785.1 Rossellomorea marisflavi
ATTCAATTCTGCCACCATGGTTGCCGACAGCTTCTCAGATGATTTGGAATGATCCTGTACTTCCTGTGCAATGCGGATGACATCTTCAACGGATTCCGCCGTTGTCTGGATGGCCGCTGCTGAACTTTCTGCACCTGCAGAGATTTCGCTGATCGTCCTGGATACGGAATTGGCCTGAGTAGAGGCAAGTTCGGATGCGTCGGAAAGCTCCTGTACATACGTATTGGTCTTGCTGAAATTCTCGTCGATGCTCGCCACCATTTCCCGAAGGTTATGAAGCATCTTGTTATACGCCATCCCGAGGGAGCGGATCTCGTCATCGGATTTCGACAGTTCCACTTCTGTAGAAATGTCCCCATCCGCCGCTTTCAAAGCCGCTTGTTCCAGTCGTTGCAGAGGCTTATCAATATACCCTGCTGCAAGATACGCAAGGAACCCCGACCAGAAAATCCCCATTCCAAGAGTAGCGAGGGTAAACCAGAAATCACTTACATCAGATGCAAATGTCGGTTTAATGAAATAAATGAACGCGGCACTCGTCGTATACGTGATGATTGCCAGAAGTGTGGTGAATAGTACAATTTTCTTCCTGAGACCTTTCTTGGAGCCTTTCCCTTTAGCCATCCTTCTCTCTCCCTGTCTGCTTCACTCACGCTCCAGTTTGTCCATTAACTGACCGATCAAGGAATCCAGTTCGTTGTATGTATGCCGGTAGATTTCAACGCTGCCTCCATATGGATCGGAAACATCAAGGTTTTCCGGGTCCTCAAGGACGTATTCCTTCAGCGTGAAGATCTTATCGGCTATATGGGGATATTGATCTACGATCGCCCATTTATGGCCCTGTGTCATGGTGAAAATATATGAAGCCCAGTCCAGTTTTTCACGTGTGATGGAGCTGGATTGGTGCTTATGTATTATATCGTTCTCTTTCAGCACTTCTTTAGCTTGAATTGAGGCATCTGCTCCATCCATGGCAAATACGCCTGCGGATTTCACTTGGATTCCTTCGTGGTTGTTATGCTTCAGGATTGCTTCAGCCATAGGGCTTCGGCAGGTGTTTCCTGTGCAGATAAATAGAATATTCATTGGATCATCCTCCTTGTTACCTATTATAAATTAATTTCCATTTTGGACAAAGAGCATTCATGCTTATTCGGTTGGAGCGTTTCATGGCGGAGGTGGAAATGTAGTTTTTCTTCATGGGAGCCGTAGATGAGACGTTTCGTTTCTCTGCGGCCACCTGCTTTCCACGGGGAGGAAGTCGAGCCTCCTCATTCTTGCGGGGTCTCGATCTTTCCTCTTTTCCCGCTGGAGTCAGGTGGCCTTCGCTTCGCTTCACTCTTGGTGGAAAGGAGGATTGTACTTTTTCATCAAGGGATTGTTTGATCTAGGATAAGACATGGATAGCATGGATGTTGGCCTTTGCAAGTTTGGATGGCTCCCTTTGGTCTCAGCTGGATGAATCTGCATGATTCTCTTCCTCATGACGGCCGCAGATTGGACGTTCCGTTTCGCTGCGGCTGCCTGCTTTCCACGGGGAGGAAGTCGAGCCTCCTCATTCTTGCGGGGTCTCGACCTTTCCTCTATTCCCGCTGGAGTCAGGCTGCCTTCACTACACTTCACTACTTGGTGGAGAGGGGATTTTAATTCTATATGAGAATGGAATAAGGTTTTTGATGCGTTTTGGGAGCCAGCCACTTAGCCCTTTTTTAGATGGAGATTAAGATTCCAAGGATGGATTTCGCTCTCAGAATTCAAACTGAAAGCCTGGTCCGGTTTGTACCCCATAGTGGTGATAAGATACTAACGCTACTATCCTCCAAAGAGTGCAATGAAGCGGAGGGCGGCCGACTCCAGCGTGGATCAGAGGCAAGGTTGAGACCCTGGAGGCGTCAGCCGAAGCGGCTCAACTGCCGCCCCGCAGGAAAGCGGCCGCCCGCAGCGAAATGAAACGAACCACTCCAGCATCCACACACTCTGATACCATCAAAAGATTACCCTATCTACCGTAAAAATATAAACCTACTTTCAGGAAGTCCTTTCCCCTCTCCTTCCATAACTTAAAGCTTATATCTTTCAAAGAGTGCAATGAAGCGGAGGGCGGCCGACTCCAGCGTGGATCAGAGGCAAGGTTGAGACCCTGGAGGCGTCAGCCGAAGAACCGCCTCCCCGCAGGAAAGCGGTCGCCCGCAGCGAAATGAAACGAACCACTCCAGAACCCACACACTCTGATACCATCAAGAGGTTCCCCTACCTGCAATGAAGTGGTCGACCGCAGCGGCATTTATTCTATCAAGCTACCAAAAAGAAAAAGCCCCAAACAGGGACTTCAAAAAGGAAGAAGCAGCTTGATCCCGAATAAGAACAGGATGCTTCCGCCAAGTGCTTCGCTGTAGGTGCCGAGGACACCTTGGAATCGCCTACCAATGAGAAGTCCTGCCCATGTAAGGACAGTGGCGGCGAAACCGAAACAGGCGACGGCGGCAAAGGTTCTTGCTCCAAAGATCCCAAGGCTCAGTCCGACAGAGAAGCTGTCAAGACTGACGCTCAGTGCAAATAGGACGAGGCCGAATCCCACGGGTGAAACGAGCGTGGTTTCCTCCTCCTTGAAGCTCGAAAGGAACATCTGAATCCCAAGGACAATCAAGAGGATGCCTCCTGCATATGTAGCAAATGTCCCGAACGTGTTGGAAAGGAATTTCCCCGTCATCATTCCGAGCAGCGGCATCCACACGTGGAATATGCCGACCACGATACCGATATATAGGATCTGCCTAAGCCTAAGCTGGAACATTCCCATCCCGATGCCGATCGAGAATGCATCCATCCCAAGCGCAAAGGCCATCAGCATAAGTGTCACCAATTCTCCGATCATTGTCATTCTCACAATTCCTCCCCCGGACATGCCTATAGAGAAATGTATGCGTGTGCCGGAAGAATTAGACGAGCGTGTTTTGTCCAAACATAAAAAGACGCCCAGCAAATGAGCGTCTTTTCCTATAGCATTCTATGATTTTACCGAACCGCTCCCGACTACTTTTTTAACGGCCGCGGCCATTCCTTCGATCAGGATCGTTTCGATATGAGCAGCCACCCGTTCTGCGAGCCCATTCATTGCGTCAAGATCTTCTCCCCAGATGTCCTCTCGGGTGAGGATGGAACGGACAGCAGCAAGGATGGTGATCCTACCTTCCTCAATGGCCTGCCACGTGTCAAGAAGGAGGGTGTTTACTACCGGGTTTTCCCGCGTCTCATACTCTTCCTCGCCTCTTTCAGCTATCAGCCCTTTTTCCGTGGTGCGAATCGGCTTGTAGTATACGAGCAGGGCAGCGAGGGCGAGAACCAATGTTTCAGGAAGTTCCCCACGAACGGCATGGGTCTTCAAGCGGGGCAAAAGCCTCGATGTGTACTTGAAAAATGAGTTCATGCCGATATCGAGGAGGAAATGCTTATTATAAGGGTTCAAGAAGCGGTCCACGACTCCTGACGTAAACTCCTTCTTGACTTCTTCTTTCATTGGAAGGGCCTCCTGGATGTCCAGGAATCCCTGCTCAACGAAGGAGCGAAGGGAAGGGGTGGTCATCACATCCAGGACTGTGTCAGCCCCCGCCAGATATCCGACGGGTGTCATGAGGGTATGGGGACCGTTGAGGAGTCCCACCTTCAAGTCCCGCTGCTCCTGCACTCCGCCCCACTTCACATTGAGGCCGGCTTTGTGGAGGGGGAAGATTTCCTTGAATCGCTCATCGGCATCGATAGCGAACAGGTGATATGGTTCTCCTACCGTGATGAGCTCATCATCATAGCCGAGACGTTCTCGGTATTCGGCTTCCTGCCCCCGGGGGAACCCGGTGACGATCCGGTCGACGAGCGTGTCGCAGAATACATTCGAGTGGTCAAGCCATTCAAAGAAGGCCTCTGAATATCCCCAGTCTTCCGCTACCCTATGCACGATGGATTTGAGCTTCTTTCCATTCTCCTCGATCAATTCACACGGCAGGATGTATAACCCTTTATCCCCTGCTCCCTCGTAATGCGTGAACCGGTGGTGCAGGAGGGCAGCAAGTTTTCCGGGATACGAAAGGGGCGAAACATCACCTTCATACGGCTCCTCTTGGTAGACGATGCCGGCTTCCGTCGTATTGGACACGATGATCTGGAGGTCGGCAGATTCCACCGCCCGCTTCATGGCAGGCCAGTCTGAATAGGGGTTGATGCCCCCGCTGATGGATGAGATGACTTCATGATAATCGACGGTCTCTCCATTCTTACGGCCCCTCAAGACCGCCGTGTACAGATAATCCTGTGCGGCGAGCTTCGGCAGCACCTTTCCGTGGGGCGTCGGCTGCACGGCGATGACGGATCCATTGAAGACGCCCTGTTTGTTCATTTCCTGGATCATCCAATCGATGAATCCCCTAAGGAAATTCCCTTCCCCGATCTGCAGGACCTTGGCCGGAAGATGCCGATAGGATGAGCTGTTGGGTACTTCTTTACTAAGCTTCATACAAAATCCTCCCTTTACAGCGTGACGCCGTCTTTGAAAATGGAAATCTCTTTGAATCCCAGTCGTTCATTATGGGTGCGCGCTTCCCCTGATGCGAGGGTCTTGATGTAATCAAAGAACTCGTCGGCGAGCTCTTCCTTTCCCCTGCCTTCGATGAGCTGACCCGCATTGAAATCGATCCAATTCGTCTTCTTCTGGGCAAGAGCTGAGTTGGTGGAGATCTTCACTGTCGGTACAGGACCTCCGAACGGGGTTCCCCGTCCCGTGGTGAAGAGGACGATATGAGCACCTGCAGCCGTGAGGGCGGTGACAGAGACGAGGTCATTTCCCGGACCTTGGACGAGATGTAGGCCTTCACCTTTCGTGCGGTCCCCGTAGGCAAGGACATCGGCAATCTCCCCGAACCCGCCTTTTTGGATATTTCCTAGGGACTTTTCTTCAAGGGTCGTGATTCCGCCTTTTTTATTCCCTGGAGATGGATTCTCATAGACGTTCTGTCCGTGCTTCAGGAAGTATCCCTTGAAGTCATTGACGAGGTCGACGATCTTTTCGAACACCCCTTCATTTTTGGCCCGGCTCATGAGGATCTCTTCCGCCCCGAACATCTCGGGTACTTCCGTCAGGATGGTGGTTCCTCCTTCCGAGATGAGCCTGTCGGAAAATGCTCCGACGAGCGGGTTCCCGGTAATGCCGGAGAAGCCGTCCGATCCTCCGCACTTCAATCCTACTTTCAACTTTGAAAGGGGTACTTCCTGACGTTTGAATGTCTTCGCATAATCGGCAAGCTCTTCGATGAGTTCAAGAGATTCGGAGATTTCATCATCGGCACTCTGGACTTCGATGAACTTCACCCTCCGTGGGTCATAATCGCCTATCACCTTCTTGAATTCTTCAATGTAATTATTCTCGCAGCCGAGACCCATGACGAGAATGCCCGCAGCATTTGGGTGGTGGACGAGGCCGCTCAGGATCTTCTGAGTGTTATGAAGATCGTCCCCAAGCTGGGAACACCCGAATAGATGAGAAAAGCTGTGCACCCCATCGATCCCGTCGAATTGATCACTGGCCATCTTCGCCACCATTTCGGCCGTCTTATTGATGCAGCCCACCGTATTGATGATCCAGATTTCATTGCGGATCCCGACTTCCCCGTTTTCCCTGATATACCCTTGAAAGGTTTTGGTGGACGGCTTCGGAACGATCTTGTCATCTGTCGGCTTATAGTCATACTGAAGCGTCCCTTTGAGGTTGGTCACTACATTGTGAGTATGGATCCATTCTCCCCGCTCGATCGGCTCTGACGCCCTTCCGATCGGCATACCAAACTTGATAACGTTTTCATTTTCCTGTATCGGTTCCCTTGCAATCTTATGACCGGCCGGCACTGCTTCCCTCAGGATGACTTCCCTATCACCATCCACCACACGTTCGCCTGCTTCGAAATCCCTCAGTGCAATCAGGACATTGTCCCGTTCATGAATGACAATCGTTGAACTGTTCAATCCCATCTTCCCCCTCTTCTTGACAAAATAACAACGTTGTTATTATCATAGTATCATTCCTTTTTTCTGTCAATGAAGAGTTGTATCAGCAACGGGCAGAGAGATATAATGAAATCATCACAGTGCTGGAGGTTACCATGGGAGTCACAATCAAAGATATAGCAAAAGCGGCTGGGGTGAGTTTTTCCACCGTTTCAAAAGCGTTGCGGGATAGCCCGCTCGTCAAGGAACCGACGAAAAAGCGGATCACCGATATTGCCATGGAGCTCGGTTATCAGCCGAATGCAGCGGCGAGGAGCCTCGTCTCCAAGAAATCCCACACCATCGGGATCATCTGGCCGACCATCGAAGGGACCGCCCATTCTTCCCTTATCACCCGCCTGAATACTCAGCTCGAACAGCTCTCATACACGACCCTGATCTCCATCAACGAAAAAGAATTCGCCATCAATCTGTTCAACCGCTATCAAGTGGATGCCATCCTTTGTTTTGATGACAATCCGGAGCGACAAGCTGATACACCATCGGCCGTTCCTGTTGTCTCATACGGGATCGCCGATAAAGGAAGCTCCTCGCCGGTCGTAGACGTGCAGCGGAAAAAGGCCGTCTATATGGCGACCAATTATCTTTCCTCCATCGGGCACCGGTTCATCAGCTATATCGGAGTACTGAATAATCCGATACAGGATGAAAAGGCAAAGGGTTTCAAACTAGCGGCAGAAGGACTCGGACTCCCCGGTTTCACGCATCAGATCGTGGACGTTCAAAAGCTTGAACCGTACGATGGGTACGTCGCGGCCAAGGAAGTCCTCGAGAGCGGTGAACGCCCAACGGCAATCATCAGTGGGAGTCATGACCTTTCCAAGGGGATCCTGAGGGCTGCAGCGGAGTGCGGGATCAAGGTACCAGATGACCTCTCCATCATCAGCTACGACAACCTTCCCGACGAAAGCGACACCCCCATCCCCCTCTCGACGGTCGGTGTCCCCATGGATCACATCACATTACGCTTGACAGATGTCCTGATGGATGTCATCAATGAAGATGATATAGAAAAGGTCCTATTCCTGGAACCTGAGCTCAAAGTGACGGATTCATGCCGTCCACCATCCAACCATTAGGAGGAGAAACCATGTCATTTTCCATTTTTCTTGCAGGTGATTCAACTGTAGCGGACTATCCTGAAACTTCTGCTCCACAAGCCGGTTGGGGGCAAAAATTCCCGGCCTTTCTGGATTCGAGCATCTCGGTCCGGAATCATGCCGCTAACGGACGCAGCTCCAAAAGCTTCATCGACGAAGGAAGACTGGATGTGATCGAAAACGAAATCGCTGAAGGGGATTATCTCTTCATCCAATTCGGTCACAATGACAGCAAGCAGGATGAACGATTCACGGATCCTTTTACTACCTATAAGGAGCATCTGCTCCGCTATATCGAAACCGCAAGAGAAAAGAAAGCGCATCCGATCCTCATTACGCCCGTGGCGAGAAGGAAGTTCGGAAGCGATGGCACGGTGCTGGATACCCACGGGGATTACCCCGAAGCGATGAAGGACCTTGCACGGGAACAATCGGTCCCTGTCATCGACCTTCACAAGAGGAGCTTGAAGCTCTTGGATACATTGGGTCCGATCCGGTCCAAAGCGCTCTATATGTGGATAGACCCGCATCCTAATTTTCCAGACGGGGCCATGGATAATACTCATTTGAATGAAGACGGGGCGGGTGAAATCGCCGCGATTGTAAAGAAAGAACTTGAAGGGGTCGTGCCAGAGCTGACTCCGATCATGAAATAGAGTGATAGAAGAAGCCTGATCCCTTGCAGAGGATCAGGCTTCTTTTCTTCGCACTGCAAAAGCCCCTTCCTAATGGAAAGGGCGCAAGGATCATGTATGAGCAAGGTCTTTCTTCGTCTTGATATCCTCAATGGAGCTGAAGCCTTTGTACGCAAGCCACATGTTCAAATGGACGAATAATGTAAAACCGAAAAGTGGGATGAAACCGGGAAATGATATGAAAAAGTAATAGGTCGACAGTGTCGCTATGATCATGAGCACGAGATTCCCCGGCTGCAGGAAGCCGATTAATAGCGCCTGCTTGAAGGTCTGGAAGAACTTCAGGTTGTAATGGACATAGACCGGTAGAATATACGTGAGCAGGATGATCAGGATGAAGCCCATCAGCATGAGGAGGTACTGGATGATGGTATAGATCGTCCCTTCCATCTGACGGAAAAAGTGAAGATCGACGTACCAGAGCAGCACGAATCCTGCCAATGAAAAGAACAGTCCGTTGGCACGGAAGAACTCTTTCCTATAAGTCTCCCAAAATCTTTTGATGAGGGGAAGGTCTTCCACCCCCATGACCGCTTTCCGGGTGACGGCATACATCGCCACTGTACTCGGACCGATCCCTAAGACCACTCCTCCAAGCAGGGTGCAGCCGATCCAGAGCAGATTCAAAATGGCAAAGTGCGTGATCCATCTGCAGAAGTTCAACACCCCATTGATCAATCGTCCCATTTCCATGGTATCCCTCTTTTCCGTTCCATTATTGGTGCATCGGTTCTTTTTTCATCAATTCTTCAATGGTGACGGGGCGGTGCTCCTTGACGGATCTCCATACTGCCTCACCCGTCATGACCGCATAGGCTCCGTCCTCGCTTCCAGATAGGATCTTATACGGGCGGAGCGGATCTTCCCCGAGGAAGAGGTCTTCCTGGATCAGGGGATCTCCACCGCCGTGGCCGCCCTGATTCTTCACGACATGGATCACTTCCTTCGATCCGAAGAGCGGGAAATAGTCAATGGTCTGTTCCGGAACAGGGAACGGCACCCTGGACGGTGCATGGAATTCCGTCGTCTCCAGGCGGCCCTTTGTTCCGTTTATAGCCAGTCGATACCCTTCATATGGCAGGGAGAAATTGATGGAATAGCTTAATAGGCTACCCCTGTCATACTTGACGGTCGCTGTATACGTATCTTCAATGGCAATCTCCGAATCGAAGATGCACTGGTCGGGACGGTAACCGGTATACGTTTCCTTCCGCTTCTCGTCAGACGTGATATGATCGTCTTCTACCGTGATGCTGTTGCTCCTTGAGTTCCATCTAGAGTAGTAGGAACAGTCCCGCTTCACTTCGCACGTATGGCAGTGACGCCCGTCAACCTGGTCAGGATTGTATTCACTCTCATTTCCGTAGTAGTTCAGATCCCCGTACGCGAACACTTCTACCGGTTTCTGGTCTAGCCACCAGTTGATGAGGTCAAAGTGGTGACTCGACTTATGGATGGATAATCCCCCGGAATGATCCCGGTTCCTGTTCCAGCGCTGGAAATAACTTGATCCATGATACGTGTCGATATACCAATTCAAATCGACGGATGTGATCCGCCCAAGCTTCCCGGACAGGATGAATTCTTTGATCTTGGTGTGATACGGGCTATACCGGTAATTAAAGGTGACTGTCACCTTCCCCTTGCTCTTTTTCTCCGCCTCCATCACCCTGCGGCTGTCGGCAGCGTTTGTTGTCATCGGCTTTTCTGAAATCACATCAAGATCTCGGTTAAGCGCTTTCTCAATATACGTGATATGAGTGTCATCGCGGCCTGCGACAATGATGACGTCAGGTCTCGTTTCGTCCACCATCCGTTCGAACTCATCTTCCTTATACTCAGGCACTCCCTGTGTGGACGGATAGTCCTGTTTACACACGGCGAACCGCTTCGGATCTTTATCCAGCAGGGCGACCAGCCTTGCCTGCTGGTTAAAGTTCTTAAGCATAGGCTGGATGAACATGGTGATTGCGCGGTTACTGACGCCGCATACGGCATATTTTTTCATTTGAATTCCTCCCCTTTGTTCCTTATTCCATTCTATAGCTGTGGAAGGATATCCTGCATTTCAAGGCTGCAAAGTACAAAAGAACCGACGCCATGAAGATCATTTTCAATGACCGGACGTTCCACATAGTGCGTGTAGTCCCCCACCCCGGTGCCGATGCAGATCTCCGGCATGATGAAGAGGCCGTTGTCGTCAAATTTCATTCGCTTCACAAGGGCGCGGTATCCCTTAATGGCAAACTCTTTGTAGCTTTCATCAAGGACGCCTGATTTCACGGCTCTTGCAATCGTGTAGATGAAAAGAGCCGAGCAGGACGTTTCGATCCAGTTTTTAGTATCATCCGCTTTGTCGACCACCTGATACCATAGATGATTGTCAGGATGCTGATAGGAAATCAGACTTTTGGAAAGATCCCTGAGGGCACCTGAGATTTCTTCTGTCGCATGATGTCCTTCCGGGAGGAAATCGAGGATTTCGTTAAAGGTGATCCCGTACCATCCGATGGCCCTCCCCCAGAATTCAGGCGATCTGCCCGTTTCGGGGTCTGCCCATGGCTGCACCTTCTGTTCATCCCATGCATGATGGTAAAGACCGGTCTCCTCATCAAGCGTATGCTTCCTCATGAGACGCTCCTGCTCAAGGACCATTTCGAGGAGGGATGGATCACTATACTCCTTCCCGTAGTTCATAGCGAACACACCGCCCATATAGAGTCCGTCCAGCCACATTTGGTACGGGTAGCGATCTTTATGCCAGTAGCCTCCGTCCGACGTGCGGTTGAGTGTCGGGAACATATTCAATAGTTTCGTAGCGGCGATTTTATATCTCGGGTCATCCGTTTCCCGGTCAAGGGTGAAGAGAAGGAGGCCGGCCTGGATGGCGTCCAATTCCCTGCGGCTCCAGAGGAAGTTCCCGTTTTCGTCGATATTGTGATCGACATATTCCTTCACATAATCAAAGAACGCATCTCCCCCGATTTTTTCCCGAAGCTGGAGCATGCTTACCAGGAATACTCCCTGATGATAATGCCATTTTCCGTCAGGCGGCAGTTCACTCGCCTTGTAGGCTGACATAAGGGATTCACAGGCTGCCTTCCCCCATGCAAGCGGTGATGTCAATTCATTCTTCCGATTGAGTGCTGTTTCCATTCCACGTTCACTCCCGTTTAAAGTTTTTTCATATTATCCTTTCAATCCGCTCGTACTGATTCCATCCACGATGTAACGTTGGAAGAAGAAGAAAATGATGAAGATCGGAATGATACTGAGCGTCGACATGGCGAACATCGCTCCCCAGTTGGTGACGGAGTTCGGGTCAGAGAATAGCTTCAGGGCAAGGGATACCGGATACTTCTCCGGAGTGGACAAGTAAATGAGCGGACCCATGAAATCATCCCATCTCCAATAGAAGGAGAAGATGGCTGAAGTCATCATTGCCGGTACGACAAGTGGCACAATGACCCTGAAGAAGATACCGAACGTGCTGCATCCGTCGATCTTCGCTGCCTCATCAAGCTCCACCGGGATGGTCCGGATGAACTGCATGATCAGGAAGATGAAGAACGGGATCCCGAAGAAGGTCGGGAGGATGAGCGGCAGATACGTATCGATCCAGCCGAATTTGTTGAACATTATATACTGCGGGATCATGACCATCTCGAACGGCAGCATCATGGTAAGCATCATACAGATGAACCAGATGCTTTTACCCCTGAACTTGATCCGTGCAAATCCATAGGCAATGATCGTGGAGGATATGATGCTTCCCACCGTGGCGACGACGGCAATGATGGCCGAGTTGATGAAGAAGGTCTTGAAAGTGATACCGGCGAACCCTTCCCACCCTGTGATATAGTTCTCAAAATGGAGTTCATCAGGTATCAGTGAATAGGCGTTGACGAAAACGCTGGAGCTCTCTTTCAACGAGCTGCTGACCATCCAGACGAGGGGATAGATCATGATGAGGGTGAACACAATCAACAGCGTGTGCTGGACGATTTTGAACGTGCGTTTCTTATTCTGCATATGCGCTTCCTCCTTCCCTATTTGTTATCGGATTCATAGTGAACCCAGTGCTTGGATGTTTTGAAGATCAGACCTGTCAGGACGGCGATGATGATGAGCATGAACCAAGCCATGGCTGATGCATACCCCATATCGAAGTATTCAAATGCCCTTCTATACATATACAGGACGTACAAGAGCGTACTGTTCACCGGACCGCCGTTGGTGACGACGAAGCTCGGCGTAAAGGCCATGAAGCCCTGGATGATCTGCATGATCATATTGAACAGGATGACCGGTGTCAGAAGCGGCAGGGTGATGATGAAGAACTGCTTGATCGGAGAAGCCCCGTCCACACTTGATGCTTCATAATAGGTTTTCGGGATGTTCCGCAGCCCTGCAAGGAAGATCAGCATGGAAGAACCGAACTGCCATCCGTACAGGACGATCAGCGTCCAGATCGCCGTCTTCGGATCACCTAGCCATGAATGGGTCGGAATTCCGAGAAGGGCAAGGATGGAGTTGAATGCCCCGTCGTTCCCGAAAAGCTGCCTCCACATGATTGAAACCGCGATGCTTCCACCGACGACGGATGGAAGGTAGAGGAGAGTACGATACAATCCCGCCATTTCGACCACCTTATTGAGGGCGAGTGCTACAAGGAGGGCGAAGATGAGTCGGAACGGAACGGCGACACCTGCGTACATGAGGGTGACTTTGAACGATTGCCAGAACGTTTCATCCCCTGTGAACATCCGTACGTAGTTGTCAAGGCCGATCCAGTTCGGCTCACTCATCAGATCATAGTCTGTAAATGATAGATACAGTGAATAGAGGATAGGATATAAGGTCAATAGGAAGAACCCAAGAAGGAATGGCGAAATGAACAAGTATCCTGTCACATTCTGATAGTCGGATTTTTTCTTCCGTTTCGGACCGGTGGGCTTCAATTCGGTGATAGGCTTTGGATCAACGGCAGTCTCTCTCAGTACCGGAATCGGATCATCTGATTTATTCGGCAGCACGAAGGTCCACCCCTTTCTTCAATATGATGGAATAATGGCGGCCCGGTCAGGTTCGCCGGGCCGTAACAAATGCTATGGGGATAAGCTTACCTGCCCAGGATGCTTTCTGCTTTCTTGCGGAATTCTTTTGCTCCGTCTTTTGGTGACAGCTGACCGTACATGACGAGCTCATCCACTTCCTGCAGGGCACCTAGTACTTCTGACGCCTGTTGAGGATAGTTGGAATCGATCGGAGAACTGTTGTCGGTCACCATTTCGATATAATCGAATACTTTTTTGTCCGTCTCGCTCAGTGTACTGGCCATTTCATTACGGATCTCTTCTTTGATCGGCACTCCACGGTCGGACCCACCGATTTCATACACTTCAATATTATTCGTAAAGAAGTCGATGAAGCGCGCTGCCTCTTCCTTATGCTTGGAGTTTTCACTTACCGACCAGAGCATGGCAGGTTTCAGGAACATCCCTTCCCTGTTGTTGTCACCCGGAAGAAGGGTCATGGCAAGCTCCTGTTCACTTGCACTGTCAAGGGCCGTGGCCTGGTTGGACCAACGGAAATCAAATGGCGCTTTGCCGTGAACGATGAGCTCATCTTCCACCCCTTTGATCTGTTGGATTGTGTCGTAACCAGGTGCTACTCCCTCGTCGACCATCTTCTTGTTCATTTCAAAGTAATCGCTCAGCAGCTTATCATCTTTATAGCCAAGAGCCGTTCCGTCTTCGCTGAAGAGCTTCTGACCTTTTTCCCTCAAATAATATTCGAATAGGTTCTTAGGTTCCATGAGTCTGGTTCCAAATTCACCGGTCTTTTCATGGACTTTTTTAGCGATATCCATATACTCATCCCAAGACCAGTTGCCATCCAAGTTCTCTACTCCGACTTCCTTCAGCATGTCGACATTGTAGAATGCGGTGAGGGCGTTGGTCCCTGTCGGAATTCCAAGAACCTTATCTCCCTGCTTCCCGGAATCCATGATGATGTCGCTTACGCCATCTACGTTGATGGTGCCGTCTTCCACATATTCAGAGAGGTCTGCGAGAAGGTTCTTATCGGCGTACTGATTGAGATACTCCCCAAAGTTCTGCTGCATGATATCAGGCAGGTTGTTCCCCGCTGCCTGAGCGGCCATTTTCTCGAAGTATCCGTCAAAGCCCGTGAATTCAGAAGTGATCTTGATATCCGGATTTTCTTCTTCGAATTTCTTGATGATCTCCTGTGTCTGGTCATGACGGCTTTGAGAGCCCCACCATGTCATTCTCAGTTCTACTTTGCCGTCCTTCGTCTTGCCGTCCTTGCTGTCTGATGAACTCCCTGTTGAAGAAGAACATCCTGCGAGGAACGTCGTCAACACCAATCCCAGTGCCATGGTTTTCATTACTATCGGTTTCCATCTCATCCCTTTGAACCTCCCTTTATATTGAAAGCGTTTTCTTATGTCTTGTTTTATCTTAATGGATTAGGATAATTGATTAAATAAAATTTTCAGATATCTTTGTATAAAAAACAGACTTTGTTTTTTCCTTGGAACGTTTTTCTACTACCTAATACCGCTGTTGATTTCCGCGAACTTGTAGGGATCGATCCCTAAAGCGGTCCGTTCCTTTCCGCTGCAGGCACTTGCTTTCCGCGGGGAGGAAGTCGAGCCTCCTCAGCTGCGCTTCCGGGGTCTCGAGCTTTCCTCCTTCCCGCAGGAGTCAAGTGCCTTCCGCTCCAATCCACTCTGAAGGATCAATCCTACCGTGCCTATAAAAAAAGACCCCTATTGATAGAGAATAGACCTCTACAATGGAGCCTAAAAAAGCACTATTTTATACCTCTTGATCCGTCACTCAACATTCCTCTTATAATAGTAAAAGTACATGCTGAGCGGCCACCAGGTGATGGCGAAGATTGGGTAGATGGCCCAGATTTCGTGGGGGGTGGTGATGGTGTTGACGGTGATGAAGAATGCACTGATGTATATGGAGGCGATGATGGAGAATTCGAGGTGCCTCTTCGTTTTTGCATAGTACATGGACAATGGCCACCATAGGAAGACGAAGGCCGGGTAGACGGCCCATGGATGGCCCGGCTCGAGGAACAGGTTGAGTCCGGTGTAGTACAAGATGGCGACGGCGCTTCCGATCCACGAGGCTGCATAGGTCCTTGCCCATCTGCCGAGTACGGTAAAGACCGACCAGCCGATGATGGGGAAAACGGCATAAAGGGCCCACGGATAATGAGGCGTGGTCCTCATGTTCTCAATGACCAAATACAGGACAAGGATGAAGCTGACGAGGTATGAAAACACCTTGTATCTCCCTTTTCGGGTAAAAAAAACAGAGACCGGCCAGAGGATCATGGCATATGCCGGGTAAAGGGTCCAGATGAGGTCGGGATGCCGGAGTACAAAGATGTTCGTCAACGTCAGGAAGATGACGATGAGCGCACCTCCCCCAATGGCAAACGCGATATGCTGCCTTTTCATTTACGCCAACCTTTTTTCCTCAGTCTGTAATAATACATGGAGAGCGGCCACCAAAGGATGGCAAATGTCGGATAGACGAACCAGATGGTCTTCGGGGTATAGTAGAAATTGATGAACACGAAGAGGGCGATGATCAAGGCGCTTCCCCAAATGGAAAAACCGAGATTGATCTTCGTCATATCCTTTTTGGCTGTGGGAAGGGTCTCCCCTACACCGAGCTCCCGCTTCAGATCCTTGATATCGCCGAAATCGACGATGGCTTTGTTGATGGCATCTTCTTCTTCCTTGCCCTCTGCCATCAGGTCATAGACCTTTTCCTCAAGGTTCTGGATGATTTCCAGTTTCAACGCTTCTGTTCTCTCACTGTAGGGCACATCGTCAAACAAGTCCTCTACATGATGCTGAATCTTCCTCAATTTAACCCCTCCATGAACACATCTATGATTTCTTTCGTCTGTTTCCATTCTGCTGCCGCTTCCCTTAAATAGGCCCTGCCCAATGTGGTGATGCGATAATATTTCCGCTTTCCTCCATGGGAGACATCACCGAAATAGGATTCAATGAGGTCTTTTTTCTCGAGGCGCTGGAAGACCGCATACAGGGTCGCTTCCTTGATCTGGAAGCGATCGTCGGTCCGTTCGCTGATCTGCTTTGAAATTTCATATCCATACTGATCCTCTTCAAAGATCAGACGCAGGATGATGGAGTCCAGATGACCCCGGATACTGTCGCTTCGAATGATCGTTCACTCCGTTCAGAAAAGGGTTCTACTATAGAAGCTCCTTTACATTGGTATATCTCATAGAGTAATTTTACGATTTATTACTCTATGTGTCAAAGTAATTTTTCATGTAAAAAGGAGGCAACCTCAAATGGATCACCCCCCTCTCTTCATAATCAAACCTGTTCCCTGTTTAAATACTCCTTTGGTGTCACCCCGACATACTTCTTGAACACCTGTCCGAAATACCTCGGGTTATTACCGAAGCCCACCGCCTCGGCGACTTCGAAGACCTTGATCTCCCCGCTGCGTTCCATGAGGTCTACCGCTTTTTGGATTCTTTTATCCAACAGGTAGTTGGAGAATTTCTCTCCTTTTTCCTTTTTGAACAGCTTGCCGATATAGTCTGAGTTCATATAGAGGACGTCGTTGGCCACCTGAGAGAGGGAGAGGTCGGGATCAGATAGATGCTCATCCACGTAGTCCATCATGCGCTGGATGATGCTGCTCTGTGAGACCTTATTCCGCTGAAACCGCTCGCCTGCAATGTCACGTGCTGCATTTTCGATGAAACTCCTCAATTCTTCGAAGGAATCCAGGTTGCTGACGATCATCACGTCTTTGAGGAGATCATCCATCCTTTGTGACTGACGAATCATGAGCATGAACAGCTCAATGCAGTGGGATTTCAATACATTGACGGGATAGCGCTTCTCGTCGATCTCGATAAAAAAATGCCTCAGATGGCACTCGGCCTCTTCCACGTTTCCACTTTTCAGCATATAGAGGAACTCATCGTGATCAAAAAGGAGGGTATCATTGCTGACGGCCTCATCCCTTACGTCCCTTGTCGTCAGGATACTGTTATTCCCCAGATAAAAACTTTGGGACAAGCAGGAGATCGTCTCCCCGTATGCTTCTTTCAGTCCTTCCGGCGTGCTCGGTTCACTTAAAGCCGTGGTAAACGTTTTACGATAATATGTGGAATACTCTTTCCTGAACTCCTTGATATGTTCGATGAGCTCCCGTTCTCCGGCGGCTTCTCCTTCAATGAGGAGCAGGATGCGCTCTCCGGTGATAGTGGACAGGATGATGTGGTGATGCTTCAACAGCTCGTTCGTCAGTGCTTCCTTCAAAACGAAGCGCTCATCGATGTCATGATCATCATCAAGATGGAATACAAGAATCCGGTACGTCTCTTCCCTGAGATCAAAGAGCTTCCCGTAGTGCTCCCAGTCTTCCGGCCAATAGGTCTTTCCCGTAAGGTAATCCTTGAGGAACTGTTCCTTAGCGATGGGAAGGACCCTGTGCAGACTTTGCTGGATTTCCTGATAGACCTCCTGCTTCTGCTTTTCTTCATCAAGCCCCTCTACGATTTGTTGAAGGGCCTCCTCTATCTTCTCTTCGTTGCTCGGCTTCAGAAGATAATGCTTGACGTTATACTCCATGACCCCTTTTGCATATTCAAACTCATCATAACCCGAGAGGACGATGAACCGGATATGGGGATGGATAGCGTGAACCTTCTGGATGAGCTCCACCCCGTTCATCCCTGGCATCTTGATATCAGTAATGACGATATCGACGGGGTTTTCCCGGATCCACTCGTAGGCCATCACCCCATTATGCGCCTTGTACGTCAATTCCGTTCCGCACTCTCCCCAGCGCACGAGGGCTGCGATCCCCTCCAGGATATTCAGCTCATCATCTGCAATCAACACGCTATACATGTCCTTCACCTCCGCTATAAGGTATGATGATCTTCACTTTTGTCCCGACACCCGGGGTCGACTCGATCCTGACCCCGTATTCCTCACCGAACATGAGCTTGATCCGTTCAATGATATTCTTCAGTCCTATGCCTGAGCTTTTGGAGTGGATCTCTCCCCTGTAGATCGCCTGGATGCGTTCCTCGCTCATCCCCGGACCGTTATCCTCGACAACGATCTCGATCTCCCTGCCCTTCGGATATATATAAACATTGATTTCGCACTGGGAGGTCATCTCCTCGAGACCATGGGCCATGGCATTTTCGACGATTGGCTGGATACTGAGCTTCGGGATCAAGTGGCTCTCCAAATCCAATAAGCTGTGGGATGAGAATTTCAATCGATTTTCAAACCGATATTCCTGGATGGTGACGTAATGCTTCACGATTTCCATCTCATCCTTCAGGGTCACAAGGGCTTCTTTCTTACTGATGATATTTCTCATCATATTACCCAGGGCCTCCACCATGACGGAAATCTTCTTTTGTTGGCTGATCCTCGCCATCCAGTTGATGGAATCAAGGGTGTTGTAGAGGAAATGTGGATTGATCTGCGCCTGCAGCGCCTTATACTCGGTTTCTTTGATCATAAGCTGCTTTGTATAGTTTTCCTTGATCAGCTCATTGATCTTATCGATCATGATGCGGAAGTTGGAGTGAAGGAGACCGATCTCGTCTTCATTTTCTGTCTCTGTCCGCTCAAGGCCGTGTTCAAAGTTCCCCGATTGCACTTCTTTCATATTCCTCGACAAATTCTCGAGTGGCTTCGAGATGAATTCTGCCGCCTTCCTGCTTACGATGATGGAGAGGATGAACATGGAGATGAAGGTGAAGATCATGATACTCTTCACGACGGCATTCTGCTGGGTGATATCACTGAACGGAAGGAAATGATAATAGGTAAGATCGGAAAAGCGCGAATGCACATAGGTGGTCATATAATCTTTTCCATTGACGCGCTCATTCTCATACCCGTTCCCTCTTTCCTCATCTGGCGTTCGGATGGGCCCGATTTCACTATCCGGATTCTGATAGAAGATCTCATCCCCATTGGTGATGATGAAGTTTTTGTTCGGGGAAAAATTAAGGGCTTCCTCGATCAGTTTGTTCATATCAACGGATATGATCAAATAGCCCATTTTCTTGAGCTCGAGATTCTCCTTTGAACGGATGAGACGCGCAGAGGAAATGATGTTTTCCTCTTCTTTATTCTTCGACCATACATTGGACCCTTTGGAGGCAGCGACGATGGGGAGAATTTCTTTCTTATCAAGTTCTACCTTGGTATTGAATCCGTACGTGTATTTTGAGCCTGTACTGTCGATGACCTGGATGGCGGCGATGTAGGGTTCTGAGGTGGCAAAGTAAAGGAGCCGTTCCTGAAGGCGGACTTTCGCCTGATAGATGTCAATATTGACGTCGCTATCTTGGATGATGCGGAGATCTTTCTGGACCTGGTCGTCCGTGATGACCTGGAAGGATAGATCTTCAACGCCTGCCAGTTCTTCGTCGAGGACGGTGGAGGAAAGTTGGAGCATGGCAGCCGATTCCTCCGAGATCCTGTCTTCGTACATGCTGGTGAAGAATTGGTAGCTGATGATTCCCAAGAGGCCGAATATGGTGAGGAGGAGGAGGGAGACTGCAAATATTTTGTTGCGGATTTTCAAGTTTCGGAATATAGGTTTGATCTGCATGCCCTGGCTCCTCCGATCGTTTCCGTCTATTATATCATCGCTTCCTGATCGTGAGAACGCTTACTTTTTTGGGCGGATCCGCTAGCTTGCTAGGATTACGATGATTTAGGAGACGAAAGAATGGTGTTCAAATCTCATGGTTCACCCATGTATTTGCTTTGAGTGAGATAATATGGGGAGCGTTCCGTTTCGCTGCGGGTGGCCGCTTTCCGCGGGGCCGGTGGTGAGCCGCTTCGGCTGCGCCTGCAGGGTCTCACCTACCTGCCTTTTCCGCAGGAGTCCGCCACCCTCCGCTTCACTTCACTCTTTGATGCTGAAAGTAGAGTTTTGATTTACCTGTACGTAGTTGGAGAGTTCTCATATTGAATTAGAGAATACTAAACGGGCTAGATTAAAATGACCGGGTTGCGCGTTCTACTCAGAAGGGTTTGACAAGGGGGTTCCCTATCAACCTTTCATCCAGAAGCAAGGAGGTCATTGAAGCGAAAAAGGAACCGGGCACCATTCTAAAAATTGTTTTTTGAAACCGGTCTACCTTACCACTCTCTCATTCAAAACCAAAGAGTGCATTGAAGCGGAAGGCGCTTGACTCCCGCGGAAAAGGAGGTGTGGGGAGACCCCGCAGGCACGAGGAGGCTCACCGTCCTCCCCGCTGGAAAGCAAGCGCCTGCAGCGAAAAGGAACGGTCTCTTCCCAACTCTCACTTTTCTAAAAGAATTCTAATATTCTCCAGAGGAGGCCCTTACCTTCTACACCACTAATAACATTTTCGGTACCATTCTAAATGATCTGGTTTCACTACCAGCCTCCTCACCACTATCTCCCCCTAAACCAAAGAGTGCATTGAAGCGGAAGGCGTTTGACTCCTGCGGAAAAGGAGGTGCGGGGAGACCCCTCAGGCACGAGGTGGCTCACCGTCCTCCCCGCTGGAAAGCAAGCGCCTGCAGCGTAAAGGAACGATCTATTCCCAACTCTCACTTTTCTAAAAGAATTCTAATATTTTCCAGAGGAAACCCTTACCTTCTACACCACTAATAACATTTTCGGTACCATTCTAAATGATCCGGTTTCACTACCAACCTCCTCTCCACTATCTCCCCCAAAACCAAAGAGTGCATTGAAGCGGAAGGCGCTTGACTCCCGCGGAAAAGGAGGTGCGGGGAGACCCCGCAGGCACGAGAAGGCTCACCGCCCTCCCCGCTGGAAAGCAAGCGCCTGTAGCGTAAAGGAACGATCTCTTTTTCAATTCTTCCTTTTTTAAAAGAATTCTAGTGTTCCCCAGAGGGAGGCAAGGCCTACACCTACCACATATCTATAAAATTCACCGGTCCATTCTATATGACATGAATTTCAATACCAGTCCACCCCACCACGATTCCTATCGAAAATCAAAGAGTACATGGAAGCCAAAAGGAACGGTCTCCTTCAAAAACCAAAAAAAGAAGAAAGCCCTCAAGCTTCCTTCTTAAGACCAGCCTCTTCGCCCAGAGCCCCTGATGCTTTACGGACAATATATATCACAGCGAAAAGACCGACCAATTCCCCAATCGAAACGGCAATGGCCCCGTTTGTACCATTCCACTGCGGAACCATATAAACAAGCAGGGTGAGACATACAACAGCAGCCACAATATTCATCACCTGAGCCATGAGCATTTTCTTTGTCAACCGCTTCAGCATCAGGAAGCCATTCAAAAAGTCCACCCAAGGGAAAACAAGCGTTTTGAAGAGAAAGAACTGCATGACATAGAGTGTAGTCTTGGATAGTTCTGGATCCGCTCCCATCACCGAGCTCATGAAGACATCTCCAATCGGCGTATAGCAGAGAATGATCAGAAGAAAAGAAGGCAATAGGCTCACAAAGGAGAAAAATCTGATCACCTTTTTCTTGTTCTTATCATACAGCTGCAGAACGAGCTGATGCGTGTACATAAAAAAGCTTAAGAGTAAATTCACGATACTATAGGCAAGGGCAAAGGAAGCGATACTCATTTCAATATTTTGTGACTGAGAAAGGAAGATATAAATAATCGGGATTAAAAAGGTCTGAATGACAAAATAAAAAACAAGGGGCGTGTAGAATTGCGAAATCTCCTTAATAGTCAGACCCGGACCTTTCGCGGGGTAATAGGTTTTCAGAAGACCGTTTCCCTTCCAAACACTGATGGCACATTCCACCATCATCCCGATGAGAAAGATCATGGCACCCGCCATACTCGTTACATGATCAAATGCAACAAACAAATAGGCGGCCAAAAACATGAGGAACAGCCGAACAACGACCATGATCGAAAGCCACTTGGTTTCAAGCTGACTAATGATAATCCCCTGATAGATTCCTCTTACCCCGGAAAATATGATAACAAGGAAGATTACTTTAAACGTGTCCGAAATGGTCGAGACCATATTGAGATCGGCATTGAAAAGGGTCACATATACCCAATCCCCTACAGAGGTATAAGCCAATAGCAGACTGAATCCTGCAAGCAGGGCAATCACAATAAGCATGAACATATTTAATTTCTTAAATCCAGGACGGTCCTTCACAAGGGTCGAGCACGTCTGCCGGAACACAATGATCGGCCGTTCTACGATACCGAATAGCGAAAGGGCCACGGCGTAGCAGGCAATAATGAATGCCGCATTCTCCCCCCTGCTCAGCGTGCCATTGATAATGATGTGTGTGAGAGACGTCAAGCTCGCGGAAAAGCCGAGAGGAATGAAGAATGCTGCAAGTTTCCCATAGGTGAATCGTGTGGATTGGTCCACTTTACCCCTTCTTTCTAAAGTCGGCGCCTCACCAGGATGGCGGGCCGCTCTTGTTGTGCTCCATCCAGCTGAACCGTTTCCACAGGGAAGTCACCCGTGAAAGTGAGAATCTTTGGTTCATCTTCCACTAGAATGGTATCTTCTGATTTTACTCCTGCTACACTTGGGTTCCAAGCATAAATCTGATCATTTTTCACAGATTTTGCCGAAAGTCCGGGAAGAAGGAGCTGCTCACGGGAGGCGAATCCGCTCAATCCACCCTGATGATGGAACGTCCATTCATCAGGGAACCCTGTATCTTCATACGCCTGTTTCATTTCGCTGAAAAGGTGAGCGAAATCAGCACCGGAACGGGTGGCATTGATCATGCGCGCATCAATGGTGGTGACAGCTTCATGTCTCCTTGTGAGATCTCCGCCCGGATTGCCGAAATGGACCAAGCGCGAGACAGACATGAACCTTCCATTCCTCCGGGCACACAGGACAAGCATAACGTACTCGTCAATCACTGTATTCGTCGGCAGTGGATGCCTTCTCGTAAACACCCGGCGATCTGCAGCCACGAGGTTCACCACCGGCTCGATTCCCCTTTCCCAGCAGGCTCTCGCCATGAGTCCGGCTACTTCGAACTCTGTCATCCCCCTTGTAAGATGGAAGGCTGCACTCTCGATGGCCGCACCCGTTTCTTTCCCGAACGTCTTCACCTCTTCCTTCTCACCAGAAAGAACCACGGTCCGCAGGGGCTGCAGGATTCCTTCAAGCTCCTGATCAGTCGTATAGCCCTCCAGTGAAAGGGGCTCATACCAGGGAAACTCCCGAACGTCATCGAAATGTGAGCCGAACTCCTCCTCGATCAGTC
Source organism: Rossellomorea marisflavi (assembly GCF_022170785.1). Classification (NCBI taxonomy): domain Bacteria; kingdom Bacillati; phylum Bacillota; class Bacilli; order Caryophanales; family Bacillaceae; genus Rossellomorea; species Rossellomorea marisflavi. The sequence goes on from NZ_CP081870.1 coordinate 3,980,337, forward strand.
TCTTGCTCTCTATATTGTTCACAAACAAGGTAATGTCTTCCCCTGTCAGGAGGATGGAGGCCACGGCTCTTTCTGTTGCCGGGTTGACATGACTTCTCCCACCTGTCAGCCATGATACATTTTTTTGCTGTGTGAGAAGGACCGCTTTTGTATGGCTTTCTGCGAGAGCCTTCCTGAGTGCTTTCACTTTCTGTTGAAACAAATTCATTTGGCCACTTCCATTCTTTTCGTGATTTTCGTGAAAAAAGGTCCTGCACATTTCGGTGCAGAACCGTTGGATCTTATTTGTCGTGAAGCCATTTATGATCAGGGTCTTCGAATGGATTGAGCTTGCGTCCGGTTTCTCCGGCCATGAACCATAGGTAATACACTCTATAACCGCCGGCGCTTCCGACGGGATGATAGCCTACATCAATGGCAAAGCTATCCCCGTGGCGAATCGGATAGGCGGTGTCGATAGAGCCGTCTTTCGTGTAGTGGTGCTGAACACCGAAGCCTTGTTCGGGATCAACCTGATAATGGTAGATTTCTTCGAGATTCGGTTCTTCGGGAGCAAACTCCCCGTCATGCTTGTGAGGTGGATAGCCTGACCACTGACCTTCATCATTGATCGTTTCCCCGAGGACGATGCGGTCCACCTTGCCATCTGCATTGTCAGCAAGAATGTCATAGACGGTCCTGTTCCACTGCTTTTCCCCGCGCTTATGAACCGTGACTTGATCCGGACCGACGACGAACGGTGCGAATTTATTTTCGGCCTTCACCTTGCAGACGGCAATCTTGACGTCTGATTCCGCCTTCACACTGAAAGAAGACTGAATCGGCACATACACGGTCGTCGCCTGGCCTTCGAACACGGAAGAACGACCGCCGAGACCCGTCCATTCTTCTCCGTCTGCCCCAACGCTAGCCTTACCTGTCAATATGACAAGAGCATGCTCATAGTCGCCTGTCTGCCCTGAAAATTCCTCTCCTTCATCAAGTTGGAGCTTTCCGAATGAAAGGAATTCGAGATGCTCATAGCCTTCTCCGAAGATATCCTGGTAGCCTTTTTGATCACTTGCTTTGATGAATCGTGTCATCATGCCATCCCCCTTAAAATAACAACGTTGTTATTTTGAAGTATACGTGATTAGTCAGAATGTTTCAACTCATAAATGAACAGAAGTGAAAAAAGATGATCCCGGATTTGAACAAACCGGGATCATCTTCTCATCAAGGACGAAGAATGCGGTGGCCGGCTGCTTTTTGCAGACGGTTCATGACCGCGAGACCGACGCCCTCTTCCGGGAACACTTCGGAATAAATGATATCGAGTTCATATTTGTTGAACGCTCTCAGCGTGTCATACAAATGATGAGCGACGCTGAGCAGGTCGTTCCTGGATCCCGCTGTCAAGATGACCTCGGCTTCATAAAGAGAAGCAGATTCCTCCGTGGTCAGGACTCCCACTCTCAATCCTTCCCGCTTCCTGGCATCAACAAGCTTCTGGATGTCTTCACCGATTCCCTCTACAAGGTAGACGGGGGCGTCCGGTGCATAATGGGTATACTTCATTCCCGGGGACTTCGGCGCACCTTTCCCTTCCTTCAATGAAGGATCCACGTCTACCCGGCCCACTACTTCTTCAAGCTGCTCCCTCGTGACGCCTCCTGGACGGAGGACCACAGGGATATCCGACGTGCAATCCACAACCGTCGATTCCACCCCGACGCCCGTTTCACCAGCATTGACGACACCGGCGATCTTCCCATCAAGATCTTCAATGACATGATGGGCCGTTGTCGGACTCGGCCTGCCGGACCGGTTGGCACTCGGTGCAGCGATGGGAAGTCCGCTTTCTTCGATGAGGGATAGGGCAACAGGATGGTCCGGCATCCTGATTCCCACGGAATCCAAACCGGCGGTTACACGTTTAGAGAAAACGCCTGGTTTATTTTTAAAGATCAAGGTGAGGGGACCCGGCCAGTATGCATCCATAAGCAGATGCGCCTTATCCGGGATCTCCTCGACCAGTTCATTCAACTGTTGTTTGTTCGCAATGTGGACAATGAGTGGATTATCCGATGGCCGACCTTTGGCAAGGAAGATTTTCTCCACGGCTTCATCAGAGGTAGCATTTGCTCCAAGGCCATAGACGGTCTCTGTCGGAAAAGCTACTGTTTCATTTTTACGTAAATGGGCAGCTGCATCCACAATCTGTGGATAACTTTTTTGGTTACCCACATCGTTTTCCACATTCCAAATTTTCATCATCGTGTTCATCCACCTTTTTCATTCGCTTGGCCACTTATTCACTGGATGGGGATAAACCCTTCATAAATAAGCTTTCTATACGATTGCTCTTTTGAAAGTATAAAAGAAAAGAGTGAATTTCTCAAGTGCTATCCACAATCCGTGTACAATCGACCTTTGACTGTGGATAACCCTGTGGATGAGTGTGTATAATTTCTGAAAACATCAATTGTTTCGTCATTAATTTTTTCTCTTGCGGTTAGAAAGTAGCCTCATCAGGGGTAAAACGGTCCCTACTTTAACTCTTATTAGCATTCGTTCATTATAAAGAACAATTTCACATATCCAGCTTCATGACCATGCAGTTATCCACAGTGGATAACTTCTGCGCGTGGACGAATCCAGCTAAATCATCTACAAAGGAACTTTCACTGAATCCCAAGAGGTGAAAGAAACGCAGTGAAGCCTGGCGGTTCGTAATGAGATAGAGCCGTTCAATTTCCTTTTCTTTGGCGAGTTTCAAGCTTTCCTGGAAAAGGGCAAATAACTCTTCAGTGCTAAATGACGGCGTGACGACGAGGGAACGCAGCAGCCCCACTTTACCGCGGGTCTCGATTCCCAATGTACCGATGATGTCTCCCTCTTCATTCTCTACGACAAGGAAGCGGTCGATGCTCCCGTATACGCCTTCCGTGCTTAAGTCCGCTTGCTTTAAAAAGGCAATGATCGGCAGTGCGTCGGCGATCACAGCCTGACGAATGGTCTTCGACATAGTGATTGTCCTCCCTTTTCTATCATCCTTACTGTAAGTGTATGAGTAGCTAGAGAAAGTAGAACATAAAAAGAGAGCCATATCGGCTCTCTTCAGGCTTATTGGAATAGTCCTTTGACCATATCGACGATGAAGAAACGGACTTCGACTTCCTCTTCCTCCTCTTCGGCAAATACCGGCTGATTCTGAGTTTCCTCTGCATCAGATACGTTCACCTGTGCAGCGTCCGTTTGAATTTCTTCGGTTAGGTGCTTCTCCGCTTTGACGGCTGGTTCTTCCACGATGGCATCTTTATCGCCATTCTGTGTTGCCTTCTCCTCTGGTTCACTTGCAGGAGAGTCTTCCTGCTCATCTGCTTGAGCGTCCGCTTCAGGCATTGTATCTTGCTTTATTTCTGGGTCTGCCATCACACGGTCATCCGCTGTTGTGACTTCCTTTCCGCTCGCTTCCACTTTCGTTTCAAATCCTTGGCTGCTGACGGCATTCCCGGTAGAGAAATCCAGGAAGCATAGAGGTGGATACAGGACGCACCACCAGTTTGCTCCTTCTCCTTTGCCGAGGGTGATCAGGACGGCTTCATATTCACCTGCAGGATAGAGGAACTGACCGTAAAGCTTGGTAGGAAAATCGACCTTACCGAATTCGATGGCTACACTCTGGCTTACTCCTTCTTCCTTCAACACGTCCTGGGCGATTTCCTTCAATTGCGGTAGTCCTTCCTTGATGACGCTCTTGGCTTCTTCCTTATCCTGAAGCTCGGATACCCAGCTGGTTATTTCCTTGTTGACCTCATCGCGGACGAGACGCTTGACGTTTTGATCTTCATCCCGGTCACTATTGGCCAAAATCCTTAGCCTGATCGCATCCTCCGGGATCATGACGGTTTCCTGCGCACTTGTTACGGCTTCTTGCTTCGGAATATATAAACTCAAGATCGTGCCTACTGATAGAATGAGTAAGTAGCTTAATACCAATTGTTTTGTTTTCATGTTTCTCTCCACCTTCCCTTAGTCACATTGTGGACAAGGTGGGGACATCTTAAACTAGTAAAATGATTTTTTCTTTTCTTTCCGCTTACAGGTCAGATACTACCAGTCTTTCAATCTATCAGCTGGGTAAATCAAAAGCGCCCCTGACTTCTTAGAAGAAAGGGGCACTTGCTATGCTTGCTCACAGAAAACCATCCGGTCCTTTCCGTTGATATCCATGACGACTTCAACGGACGATCGTGGAAATGCTTGTGTAAGCATTTCAGCCACTGTCTCTCCTTGTCCAGCACCGACCTCGAAGCCGATGAGGAATCGTTCGTTCATGATGCGAGGCAAGCCTTCCATGAACCGGCGATACAGGTCATATCCGTCTTCTCCACCAAAAAGGGCCAGGGACGGTTCATGATCCACTACCACCTCCGACAATGTTTCACGGTCGGAAAGGGGGATATATGGAGGGTTGGAAAGCAACACGTCGAGGGCGACTCCTTCTTCCATCAACGGCTGAAGCAGGTCACCATGATAGAATGTCACATCCGCCTCCAGGCGCTCTGCATTTCCTTTGGCCACCTCCAGGGCATCCGCTGAAACATCCACTGCCCTTACGTTCATATCTCCATCGTACTCGAGAGCAAGGGAAATCGCGATGGCACCGCTCCCCGTTCCGATATCGGCGGCCTGGATGGTATGGGAGCCGTTGAACAGCCTTTTCATCCGCTCAAGGCTGTAATACACAAGCTCTTCGGTCTCGGGCCGCGGGATCAACACGTGACGGTTCACCGTGAAAGAACGTCCATAGAATTCCTCGATACCGATCAAATGCTGGATCGGAATCCCGGATACGTGGGCATCCATGCCACTCCGGAACTCCTCCCATAATGAGTCTTCCAACACCGTTTTCTGCTCGGCAAATAGCCTTGCCCGTGACATATCCAACAGATGGCGGAGATAGAGCTCGCCCGCATTCTCATCCCGTCCGTTCTCCTTTAAAAAAGAAGAAGCCCATCTCAGGGCTTCGAATACCGACGGCATCAGACTTCTTCCATCCGTTCAAGAAGCTTGGATTGGTCTTCAATGATCAGGGCATCGATCACATCATCCATCTTGCCTTCCAGGATCTGATCGAGCTTCTGGATCGTCAAGCCGATGCGGTGATCGGTTACGCGGTTTTGAGGGAAATTGTACGTACGGATACGCTCCGAGCGGTCTCCCGTACCGACTGCGGACTTACGTGTGGCATCATATTCAGCCTGTGCTTCACGCTGGAATTTATCATACACACGTGCGCGCAGGACCTTCATGGCCTTTTCTTTGTTCTTGATCTGGGACTTTTCATCCTGACAGGATACAACGACACCGGTTGGCAAGTGAGTCAGGCGCACGGCCGACATGGTCGTGTTGACACTCTGCCCTCCTGGTCCACTGGATGCAAAGGTATCGACGCGGATATCTTTATCATGGATATCGACTTCGACTTCTTCTGCTTCCGGCAGGCACGCGACGGTGGCTGTGGACGTATGGATCCTGCCCCCTGATTCCGTTTCAGGTACGCGCTGTACACGATGGGCTCCGTTCTCATACTTCATTTTGGAATAAGCACCGTTCCCGTTGATCATGAAGATGATTTCCTTGTATCCGCCCACACCGGTAGAGTTCGCTTCCATCACTTCGATCTTCCAGCCCTGGCTTTCAGCGAAACGGCTGTACATGCGATAAAGGTCACCTGCAAATAGAGCGGCTTCATCTCCACCTGCTGCGCCCCTTACCTCCATGATAACGTTCTTGTCATCATTCGGGTCTTTAGGGATGAGGAGGATCTTAAGGCGCTCTTCAAGGGCTGTGATCTGCTCCTCGAGTTCCGATACTTCTTCCTTCACCATTTCGCGCATATCGGCGTCCAGTTTGTCCTCGAGCATGGCTTTGGCGTCCTTGTACTGTTGATTCAATTCTTTATATTCACGATAAGCTTCCACTGTTGCCTGGATATCAGATTGTTCTTTTGAATATTCTCTTAGCTTCTTAGGGTCATTCACAATTTCCGGATCACTCAGCAATTCGTTCAGCTTGTCATAGCGATCTTCCACTGCTTGTAAACGATCATACACAGCTATTCACCTCAATTTTAGTCCATAACAGTCTAATTATATTATACCGATTAGGTAAACACAAGATGGTTCACAATTGGAAGAAGACAAGCAGGACCTGCTCCTGCTTGTCGAAATAGGCTATTGTTCCGTGATCTTGACGTTCATATGAAAACGGGGCAGTGCCCTCTCAAGCTCTTCTTTGAGCATGGCTTCGTTTTTATCCAATTCCGAATGGCCCATCCGCTTCCGAGTGTGAGCCGTGACCCACATCTGATCGCCGTTGATCCATACTTCATCCGGTTCGAAGGATGACTCATACGCCACCACTTGACGCGCTTTATCGACATACTGACCCATGGATGATGACGTAGCACCCGGCTGACTGGACAGGTTGGGAAAGTTCGGATTCCCATTCGACATATCCTGGACGTTACGATCAGATTGTTTCAGCCCATTCTTGTGGTTGTTCACGAATCGGGTACCGTTTTGATCTTCGTTTGTTCCAAATCCGGATTCCTGATTCACCCCACAGCCCGCTGTAAAGAGGACCACACCGCTACATAGACAAAAGATGATGTTCTTCATCTTCCAAACACCTCCTGATGGTTAGGTTTTCCCTATTCACTCGAGGTATACAGTCACAGGATTCATGGAAAAATATGACCACAAAAAAACCGCCTCGGACAGAGACGGTCAGTTCTTGAGCATATCCTGAGTCACACTGACTCCAGTCGGGACTTCATGATGATGGCGGCATCTCGGCTCGTAAGCTTCCGATGCGCCGACAAGGATGATGGGATCATCATAGCATGCAGGTTCGCCGTTGATGAGACGCTGAGTTCTGCTTGCCGGTGATCCGCAGACGGCACAGACGGCTTGCAGCTTCGTCACTTGCTCGGCAATGGACAGGAGTTCCGGCATCGGTCCGAATGGCTCCCCCCGGAAATCTTGATCCAGCCCTGCCAGGATTACGCGATACCCACTGTTGGCAAGCTTTTGGGCTACTCCGACGATGGCATCGTCAAAGAACTGCACTTCGTCGATGGCGACAACGTCCACCTTTGGATTCAGATCTTCCAAGATGCTGCTTGCATTCTCCATGGCTTTGGCAATCACGGATGTTCCATTATGGGACACCACGGATTCCTCACTATAGCGGTTATCCAACTTTGGTTTGTATACGGCAATTTCCTGTTTGGCAAATTGAGTCCGTCTGACCCGGCGGATCAGCTCTTCCGATTTACCCGAAAACATACTGCCGCAAATGACTTCAACCCAACCGGTCTGTTTCATGACATACACGAAAGCGTCGCTCCTTTCCCTGTTTCATCCTTATGTTAAGCATGCCTATATGTAAACGAATAATTCAGGTGATTTTTCCAGAAAAAAAGAGGCACGAAACGCTCCATGCCCGACTTTTGTCCTGTTAATCCGCCCGAAATCGTAAAATGGGCTAATAAAAAACAGGCAAGCATGAACATCCTTGCCTGTTCTGGAATAGAAGGGACGACGCCCTTCCATTTCATTATTGGTTAGATTTAAGACCGTATTTTTTGTTGAAACGGTCAACACGTCCACCAGCATCCGCGAATTTCTGACGGCCAGTGTAGAATGGATGGCATTCAGAACAAACCTCAACGCGCATTTCTTCTGCTACTGAACCAGTTTCAAATTCGTTACCGCATGCACATTTCACAGTGATTGTGTTGTACTTTGGATGAATTCCTTGTTTCATTACGTTCATCTCCTTCCGCCCTGAATCATCTGAGACAGAGTAATTTATTTACGAAGATAAATATGTGATATGAGCATAAGCCGTTAAAAAGCCAGCCCCTTACCACATCCAGTTATTCAAAACACATTGATTATATTATAACAAGGTCGTCCCTATCTTGCAACCCCGTTATCTTTTTTTCGCTTCATCAGCCAACACGTTGAAGAACTCTTCGTTCGTCTTCGTCTGTTTGATTTTACGCATGAGTTTCTCGGCAAAATCAGGCTGATCCGACATGGCTTTACGGATGGCCCACAGTTTATCGAGATGGTCTGGCTGAATAAGGAGTTCTTCCTTACGCGTACCCGAGCGACGGATGTCGATGGCCGGGAAGATGCGTCGTTCAGCGAGTGAACGATCAAGGTGAAGCTCCATGTTGCCCGTACCTTTGAACTCTTCATAGATGACATCATCCATACGAGATCCCGTATCAACAAGAGCCGTGGCAAGCACCGTGAGGCTTCCGCCTTCTTCGATATTACGCGCCGCACCGAAGAAGCGCTTCGGACGGTGGAATGCCGCCGGGTCGATCCCTCCTGAAAGGGTACGTCCGCTTGGTGGAATGACCAAGTTATAGGCACGTGCCAGACGGGTGATGCTGTCCATGAGGATGATGACATCGCGCTTATGCTCCACGAGACGCATTGCACGTTCAAGGACAAGCTCTGCTACCTTGATGTGATTCTCAGGCACTTCATCGAAGGTCGAGCTGACCACTTCCGCTTCAACGGAACGCTCGATGTCTGTCACTTCCTCAGGACGTTCGTCGATGAGGAGGATGATCAGCTCCGCTTCCGGATGATTCGTGGTAATGGAATTGGCGATCTCCTTGATGAGCATCGTTTTACCCGCTTTAGGCGGGGCAACGACCAATCCACGCTGACCGAAACCGACAGGCGCCATCAGATCCATGATGCGCGTCGAGATTTTGTTCGGCGTGGTTTCTAGCTTAATTTGGCGATCAGGATATAAAGGAGTAAGTCCCGGGAAATGAACGCGTTCCTTCGCTGCATTCGGTTCTTCCCCGTTGACCATCTCTACTTGAAGCAGTCCGAAATAGCGCTCGTTCTCTTTTGGAGGACGCACTTTACCAGACACTTTATCCCCATTCCTCAGATCGAAGCGTCTGATCTGTGAAGCAGAGATATAAATATCCTCAGAACTTGGTGAATAGTTGATCGGTCGAAGGAATCCGAAGCCTTCTGACTGGATGATCTCTAGTACTCCTTCCATGAAGAAGAAGCCTTCCTGTTCCGCCCTAACCTTAAGGATGGCAAAAATAAGCTCTTTTTTCGTTAATTTACTATAATATGAAACTTTGTATTGTTTGGCCAGCTCATAAAGCTCTTTCAGCTTCATATTTTCCAAGCTGGAAATCGTTAATTCTTCCATAATGACACCACGCTTTATTAATTTGTCCTTCTAAAGGGCATAGGTTTTGAGGAAATGACTGAAGAAATGATGAATGAAGCAGTTAAAATGAGTTCTAGCTGAAGTGAAAACCTTACTCATTGTACCTATACTCATCCATTTACGCAAGATGCCGTTTCGGCCGGATGGTTAATCCGTATAGGGGAATGAAGGAAGGAAAATGGTGAAGAAAGAGCATGCGGCAACACACAGAAGTAATGAAGGGCAGAACCACTTCTGCCCTTCATCCTGTATGAGACTCTTATTTCATGACGAGATTCGGTTTCTTTTGGAGGCTGTGCCTTCCATCGATGAATCGTACGGTTCCGGATTTGGCACGCATGACGACCGAGTGGGTCAACCCGTAGGCACCTTTCAGCTGGACACCTTTCAGGAGCTCCCCATCGGTGACACCCGTAGCCGCGAAGATGGCGTCATCTCCGCATACAAGGTCCTCCATGCGAAGGATCTTGTCGACATCTAGGCCCATACCGATGCATCGTTGCAGTTCGGCATCATTTTGAGGAAGCAGCTTCCCTTGGATCTCTCCTCCAAGGCACTTCAATGCAACAGCAGCGAGGACCCCTTCAGGAGCTCCACCCGATCCGAAGAGAATGTCCACACCCGTATGGTCAAAGGCCGTGTTCATGGCACCTGCAACATCCCCATCATTGATGAGTTTGATCCGGCATCCGACGTCCCTGAGCTGCTGGATGATATGCTGATGGCGTTCACGGTTCAGGACCGTTGCCACTACATCCTCGATGTCTTTGTTCTTTGCCTTGGCGACAGCTTTCAGGTTGTCCAGGATGGACGCGTTGATATCGATCTGCCCGACGGCTTCTGGCCCGACGGCGATTTTGTCCATGTACATATCAGGAGCATTCAACAGATTGCCATCATCGGCAACAGCCAGGACCGCAAGTGCGTTCCATCCACCGGAAGCGACGATATTCGTCCCTTCCAAGGGATCGACGGCTACATCCACGCGCGGACCATAGCCTGTCCCGAGCTTTTCTCCGATATACAGCATAGGCGCTTCGTCCATCTCGCCTTCACCGATGACGACCGTTCCCTTCATCGGTACCGTATCGAATACATCCCTCATGGCAGATGTTGCAGCGTCGTCTGCTTCATCCTTCAAACCGCGTCCCATCCAGCGAGCTGATGCAAGCGCGGCGCCTTCCGTCACCCGTACAAGTTCCATCGATAAACTTCTCTCCATGAATAAAAGCCTCCCATTCCCGTTTATGTGAGCCTTCCGCCTATGAAGCGAAACAGCTTAAATTGTATAACCTAATGACAGATTTATTGTATCACATTCAAACGGGAGCGAGAGTCATTTTTCTGAAATAATTGTTTTTACGATTTTAGTTGTTCCAATTCTTCCTCGGTCATCTTCTCTCTCCAGATGGTTGCACCCAATCCTTCGAGCTTTTCGACGAGGTCGCTGTAACCGCGATCGATATGTTCCAACCCTGTGACTTCCGTGACGCCTTCCCCCATGAGTCCGGCAATGACAAGAGCCGCACCAGCGCGAAGGTCACTTGCCTTCACCTTGGCTCCCTGCAGTTGTACAGGTCCATTGACGATGGCGGAACGCCCCTCAACCTTGATCGTTGCATTCATCCTTCTGAGCTCGTCAATATGCTTGAACCGCGCAGAATAGATTGTATCAGTCACCACAGCTGAACCTTCCGCCCTATTCAGGAGGGTCGTGAACGGCTGCTGGAGGTCTGTCGGGAAACCAGGGTAGACGAGGGTCTTCACATCGACGGCTTTGAGCTTGTCCGCCCTGCCGATGAAAATCTGATCATCGTTCGTCTCGACAGGTACACCCATTTCCCTGAGCTTGGCGATGACGGATTCCATATGGAGAGGAATGACATTATCGACCAATACGCCTTTGCCGACGGCAGCGGCGAGGATCATGAATGTCCCGGCTTCGATCCGATCAGGGATGATCGTGTGGCGGCATCCGTGAAGCTCATCGACTCCATCGATCCGGATCACGTCAGTTCCCGCCCCTTTGATCTTCGCACCCATATTCGATAGAAGCGTAGCCACATCGATGATTTCCGGTTCTTTGGCCGCGTTTTCGATGACCGTACGGCCTTTTGCCCGGACGGCAGCAAGCATGATGTTGATAGTGGCTCCTACGCTCACCACATCAAGATAGATCCTGGCGCCTCTGAGTTCATCAGCACGGAGATAGATGGCTCCCTGCTCATTCGTCACTTCGGCCCCCAAGGCCTCAAAGCCTTTGATATGCTGGTCGATGGGACGGGGTCCAAGGTGGCATCCCCCAGGCAGGCCAATGACGGCTTTCTTGAAGCGTCCAAGCATGGCACCCATCAAATAGTAGGAAGCACGAAGTTTTTTCACTTTTCCACTCGGCAGAGGCATGGACACCATGCTGGATGGATCGACATTCATTTCTCCATCATCACCGAGGCTGACCGTACCCCCGATTTCTTCAAGGAGGTCTTTGAGCGTCCGTACATCTGAGATATCCGGAAGCCCTTCAATCGTCACAGGGGAATCGGCCAGAATGGTAGCCGGGATCAGGGCGACGGCGCTGTTTTTCGCCCCACTTACCTTGATGGTCCCCTCAAGCGGATAGCCGCCTGCAATTTTAAGCTTTTCCATAGTTAAACTCCCTTCCTTGCTGTACAGGTTTCAGCCTGCTAGCCAAAAGGATTAATTTTCCATAAGCGAACCGTCTAAGAAGTATTGTCTACTAGTGTATACATCTTTCGTCAAATCATGTATGATTTGCTCGAAAAAAATTCCACTCTTTACTATAACGCAGAGTCAGCGGTTGTTCCAGTCTGCCAGGAACGCTTCAATCCCTTTATCCGTCAGTGGATGATGGAACAGCTGCTTGAGCACTTTGAGAGGGACAGTGGCAATATGTGCCCCCCGGAGCGCCGCTTCCGTAATATGTTGCGGATGGCGGGTGGACGCCGCGATAATCTCTGTTTCAAGACCGTGGATGGCAAAGATTTCAGCAATCTTCGATACCAGTTCAAGACCGTCATGCCCGATATCATCTAGTCTTCCTAAAAAAGGCGAAACGTAGGTAGCACCTGCACGGGCGGCAAGGAGTGCTTGGTTCGCACTGAAGATTAACGTCACATTGGTCTTGATTCCTTCTTTAGCAAAAGTAGATGCTGCCGTTAGCCCATCCGGGGTCATCGGCAATTTGATCGTGATATTCGGAGCGATCTTGGCCAGTTCCAGCCCTTCCTTGATCATTCCTTCAGCATCTAGCGCAATGACTTCTGCGCTGACAGATCCCGGTACGAGCTCTGTGATTTCCTTGAGGCGTTCTTCAAAGGTCACCCCTTTTTCCTTTGCCACCAAAGATGGATTCGTCGTCACACCAGACACGATCCCCCAGTTGTACGCTTCTCTGATTTCGTCCAGGTTCGCTGTATCAATAAAAAATTTCATTTCCCTCTCCCCCAGGTTTCGACAAAATTTTCAATCAACTTAAATGAACGGAAAGGACTGGACCAGTCGTTTCCACTGGTGCCAGTCCCATCCATCTGCATTCTATACATACCACAAAAGGGAAAAGACTAACCTGACGGCACGCTTTTCCTACTTTTGACCTTATTGATTACGCTTGGTTAGAAGAACCGAATTCACGCATTTTACCGATTACTGTCGCTTTGATTGCTTCGCGAGCAGGTCCGAGGTATTTACGTGGATCGTATACTTCAGAATCAGCAGCAAGTACTTCGCGTACTTTCTTAGCTGAAGCGATTTGGTTTTCAGTGTTCACGTTGATTTTAGCAGTTCCGTAAGAGATCGCTTTTTGGATATCTTTTGTCGGAATTCCAGTACCACCGTGAAGAACTAGAGGAACACCAGTAGCTGCTCCGATTTCTTCCATTTCTTTGAACCCTAGGTTTGGTTCACCTTTGTAAGGACCGTGAACAGAACCAAGAGCTGGAGCAAGTGTATCGATACCAGTACGTTCTACTAGTTCTTGACACTCTTTAGGGTCAGCATAGATTACGCCATCAGCGATGACATCATCTTCTTGACCGCCCACTGTTCCAAGTTCAGCTTCAACAGAAACACCTTTTGAGTGAGCATATTCAACCACTTTGGAAGTGATTTCGATATTTTCTTCGAAAGGACCGTGCGAAGCATCGATCATAACAGATGTGAAGCCAGCGTCGATCGCTTCTTTACATTTATCGAAGCTTGAACCGTGGTCCAAGTGGATTGCAACAGGTACAGTGATGTTCAAGTCTTCCATAAGACCTTCAACAATCTTCACAACTGTTTTGAATCCGCTCATGTAACGTGCCGCACCTTCAGAAACACCTAGAATGACAGGTGATTTCTCTTCTTCTGCAGCTTGCAGGATCGCTTGAGTGAACTCAAGATTGTTCAGGTTGAACTGACCAACTGCATAGTTTTTTTCTTTTGCTTGAATAAGCATGTCTTTCATAGACACTAAAGGCATGACTATTTCCTCCTTTTATCCGTCAGTATACCATCCTATCTGGAGATGGCGGTGTTAGTTATAGCACCACGTGACATTGTTTACAATTTCACTTGTATCATACCAAAACAGAATAGATTTTACCAACAGAGAAGACGAAATGCTAAAAATACTACTATTTTTATTTTTCTAACAAATTTTAGGCAGGGATATACTGTTTGACGGCTCGGCGGATGTCGTCGATATCAAACGGCTTAGCGAAATGTGTTAGAGCCCCAAGGTCTTTCGCCTCCTGGATCATATCGAGCTCACCATAGGCGGTCATGATGATGACCCTGATCCCATCGTCCTTTTGCTTCATCCTCTTCAGGATTTCAATCCCATCCATTCCAGGTATTTTCATATCAAGGAGGACAAGATCGGGGGAATGCTGATCGACAATTTCCAGTGCCTGTATCCCGTTCGCGGCCTGGAATGTTTGATATCCTTCCTTTTGAAGCACCTCATTCAATAGAATCCTGATACCAAATTGATCATCCACGATTAGTATTTTCTCGTTCATAAAGCCCTATCCCCTCCGTTTATGGTGTCGTTATGTAAAAACGTTCCTGCACTGATGCCCAACTTTTATTATAAGTAATTCTCTGCCAAAGGGGAATATCCTTCTCTTCCACAACATTTTACTTCTCCACACGTCCCATTTATAATGACGTATAGTCCATTACTCGAAAATAAGGAGAATCCACATATTATGATCAAGATGTTCACGACTCAGCTGACCGGTCTCTTTCAGCGGATTTCCGGCAAGCAGGAATTCGAAATCGAAGACTCCTCCCGTCTGCTGGCCCAGGCTGCCATAGGAGAGGGAACGATTTATATACAGGCATTCGGTGAAATGGAAGGCGTGGCTGCTGAGGCCATTTCAGGCGCAGAGCCCCTGCCTTCAGCTGCAAGATACCACGAAGACGCCGAGCTGACGGAAGCCGACCGCGTCCTGATCGTCACCAGGTTTTCCACTGATGAAGAAGCCGTGACCTTCGCCCGCGGTCTCGCAGAAAAAGGCATCCCGTCCGTAGGGATTTCCGGTATGGTGCCCGGAGATGAGAACCTAGAGGAAATCTGTGATTTCCACGTTGATACGAAAGTCATCAAAGGACTACTTCCCGGGGAAGAAATTGGGGAAAGGGTCAGCTTCCCTTCAAGCATGGCTGCCCTCTATATTTATTTTGCCCTATCGTTCCTGATCAAAGAGATTCTATCAGAATATGAAGAATGAAATCGTCCCGCCTGATGATGGCGGGACGATTTTTTTTATGTGCTTTGAAGGTTCCTGGCGTGGATATAGGTTACCGCGAGCGCAAGCACCAGGACGCTCCCCTTGATGATCTCAAACGCATAGTAGGGAAGATTCATCATGGTGAGGCCGTTGAGGAGGACGCCGATGAGGGCTGCCCCGAAGAAGGTGCCCAGCACATTCGGCTTCCCGGCACCGAGGACCGAGAACCCTACGAAGACCGCGGCAACGGCTTCCATCAGAAGCGGAGCCCCGGCATCGATCTGACCGGAACCTACCCTAGCAGTGAACAGGACGCCTCCGATCGAGGCGAACACTCCCGATGCGACATAGGCCAACACCTTCACCCGTTTGACAGGGATCCCCGACAGCCTCGATGCTTCCACATTCCCGCCTGTCATATAAAGAACCCTCCCCCATCTGGTGAAATGAAGGATGGCGTACACGATCGCAACGAGGACGAGCATGATCCAGACCGGTACCGGGAGCCCGAGCCATTTCCCCTGGCCGATGAAGAGGAAGGCATCCGAGAACTCTCCCGGGGCCGTTCCACCTTTCGACATGGGCATGTGACTGTAGATTGAATAGCCTTCTGTATAGGTCCGATGAAGCCCGGAAATGATGTACATCGCCCCGAGGGTCGCCAGGAGGTCGGGAATCCCGATTTTTACTATGAGAATGGAGTTGAATAGACCGACAAGTGCCCCGACGGCAATCGGCAGGAGGATGACCAGCCAGAGAGGCGCCTCATACCATACCATCAGGGAGGCGGTAATGACGGTTGACAGAGAAACTGTAGAACCGACGGACAAGTCGAACCCGTCGACGGCCAGCGTAAAGGTCACGCCAATTGCAACCAGGGTAACAATGGAAATTGACCTCAGGATATCCGAGATGTTTACATACGTGAAAAACACCGGATTATACAAACTGAAAAATATCAAAATGATGACCATCATGGCAATGGCCCCGTATTTAAACAAATAGTCGAGCGTCTTCACGTGTGTCCTTCCCTCCTGAAGCGTAGTACAAAATCGTCTCCTGGGTTGCTTCTTCCCTGGTCAATTCCTTCACGACCTCCCCGTCGTACATGACAAGGATGCGATCAGAAATCGCCATGATCTCCTGCAGCTCACAGGAGAAGTACAGGATCCCCTTCCCTTTTTCCGCAAGGGATTGGATCAAGTGAAAAATCTCTTTTTTTGCCCCAACGTCCACCCCTTTGGTGGGCTCATCGAACAATAACAGGGATGCATCCATGGTTAGCCACTTCCCGATGGCCACCTTTTGTTGATTACCCCCGCTCAAATAGTGGGAATGCAGGCTGTCACTGGACGTCTTGATGCCAAGGGATGCAATGACTTCCCGTGACATCTCCCTTTCCTTTTCCTTATTGATCCATAGGTTCTTTGAAATGGACCGTAAAGCCGGGAAGCTCAGATTCTTCCGGATGGACTCATGGACGAACAAGCCCTCCTTCCTCCGTTCTTCCGGTACCAGCGCAAGACCGTTACGGACCGCATCCACAGGGCTGGAGTGGCCGATCTCTTTTCCCTTCAGCTTGAATCGGCCTTTGGCCGGCACGGCCCCGAAGAGCGACTTGGCAAGTTCGGTCTTGCCTGCGCCGACAAGCCCGGCAACGCCTACGATCTCCCCTTCACGTACGGTGAGCGATATATCCTTCAGCAACGCACCATCCGAAACACCACTTGCCTCGAATAATACGTCACCGGTCACCGACTGATTCCGGTTGAACTCCTCTTTGTATGTCCCCCCGATCATCGCTTCGACGATGGCCCTCGGCGTGACTTCCTGCGCTTCGTACGTTCCCACCGTACCGCCGTCCTTCATGACCGTGATGCGGTCGGAGATCTGGAAGACTTCCGGCAGCCGATGGGAAATGAAGATGATGGCAACGCCAGACGCCTTCAACTCTTCAATGACACGGAACAGTTTTTCTGTTTCCGTAGAGCTGAGGGGGGCAGTGGGCTCATCCAATATCAGGACCTTGGCATCCCTCAGGAGGCACCTCGTCAATAAAATCATCTGTTTATCCGCAAGACTGAGCCTGCCCACCGGTTCCTGCAAAGGGATCGATTCATGCTTGATCCGCTTCAACCCTTCCCCCGCCTTTTTCTCCATCGCTTTCTTCCGGATGAGGAAGGATCCTCCCGGGGAAAAATCGTCCAGCAAGATATTCTCCATGGCACTCAACCCAGCTATGAGCGCCGTGTCGACTTCCTGATACACACAGTGGATCCCATGGTCCTTTGCTTCCTTAGGCGTGCGGCATGTCACCTTCTCCCCGTTCAGGCGGATCTCCCCTTCATCCTGCTCATATGCGCCGGACAGGATTTTCATCAGCGTACTTTTCCCTGCACCATTTGCCCCCAAGAGCGCATGCACTTCTCCTGCCCTTACTTCAAAAGAAGCCTCCTTCAGTGCCTGCACCCCGGCAAACGCTTTGTTCATCTTCACCATTTCCACTACAGCAGACATATCGTCCACTCCTTTACGATTCAAATGATGCCTCGAGCTTCTTCAACTCGTCGGAATACCCTTGTTCGCTCGCCCCCCAGCCGTCGATATGCTCACTCAATTGATCGGTGGTGATCGTTTCTTCCGGAAGCTGCTCTTTCTCGACGAAGACCGGTTCAAGCTTCACCGTCTGAGGCGTTTCCTCCCCGTCAAGCTTTTGGTAAAGGAAGCGGACCTGCACGCGGCCGATATCCTTCGGGTCCACTGCTGCGGACGCCACCCATGGGCTTCCTTCTTTCTGAATGATCTGGAGATCTTCGTCGCTCATATCGATTCCGTACACCCTGATCTCGTTTCTCCCTGCTGCTTCAATGGCACGGACGGCCCCTTTGGCGAATTCATCCCACGCGGCCCATACCGCATCGATTTCTCCTTTCGGATACTGCTTCAGGATCGCTTCCATTTGTGCCTGGGTATCCAAGGCCGTGTTGTTGGTCGCCGCTCCGAATGCAGCCACTTCTTTGATATCCGGGTTCTCTTTCAGGAACTCCTGATACGCGACTTGACGCCTTTCCATCGGAGCGAATCCTGCCACCCAGATTTTCACGATATTCCCCTTGCCTTCAAGCTCATCAGAGAGTTTGGAGAGGGTCTGTTCCGCCATCTGCTGATCCCCCTGTTCAAGGACGGTCACACCATCAGATTCCACATCGGCATCAAACACGACGACCGGGATTTTGGCTTCTTTTGCTTTTTCCACTCCTGATTGCAACGCTTCCTTCGTCCCGTGGTCAATGAGGATTCCATCAAACTTCTGGTTGATGGCCGCATCCAGATTCGAAGACATTTTGGCCAAGTCCCCTTCAGAAGTGAATACCTGTACTTCCCCGCCGAATTTCTTTACCTGCTCTTTCACTCCTTCAATATACTGGGCCGAGAACGTCCCCAGGTTGATCTGCATGATCAAGGCAATCTTCTTCCCTGCCAGCGGGTGCTCGGACGTCCCCTGCTTTTCTTCCCCTTTGGATTCTGACGATACGTTCGGCTGACAGGCAGCCAGTGTGGTGAGTAGTGTCGCAAATAAGAGTACTGATAAAACCTTTTTCATTCTCTCTTCTCCTTCCGGGATCTTCCCGCCTCATTTTTTCTCTACAAAAATAAAAACCTCTTTTCCTGAGGAAAAGAGGTGTATGTACGGATGAACGCACTCTTATCACTCAGGAATCACATCCTGCAGGTCTTAGCACCTTTCCGTATATACGGTAGGTTGCCGGGCATCATCGGGCCAGTCCCTCTGCCAACTCTTTATAAGAGAAAACTATGAAATTTTAACTACATATTGGATATCTTAACGAGGTGAGTGAATATTGTCAATATTCTTTTTGGAATTCTATAAGTTTAGAACCTAATCGATCTCTCCTTCAAAAAGCAATGAACAGGAACGGGGTCCGTTTCCTTTCGCTGCAGGGACTTGGTTTCCGCGGGGAGGCAGTCGAGCCACTTCCGCTTCCGTCCAACCTGTGGTGACTATTACGTATGAATAAACCGCTGAAAGGGTAGTAAGATGGTCCACAGGGGATGGAGTTTTATAGTGAATTATGGGTTTTTCAAGAAAAGGAAGGGCGCTTTTTGTCGAATGGGAAATATGGGGTGTAATGGGGCTACAGTTAGGCTCTATCAACCCTCAATTCATCGTAAATTCAACTGTTTTTCAGCATTTCAGGCACTTTTTTTCGATTCTCACCCGCATTTATTACCGACTTCTTTACGACCCCCTAATTCCTTTAGACAACCTCTACGTATCATCGTACACTGAAATTATCTAATTTAGGGAACTGAGGAGGGGTAGTCTGATGCCTAAAAGGAAGATTGAAGTATTAGAAGAGGTTAAGAAAAACTATGTTCGGTTGGCTCTTGAATCTGGAAATTATACCACTATCGCACGAAACGCTGGAATCTCCAGACCTACTTTATCCAAATGGATAAAGGAATATGAAGAGGAAGTACGTGAAGAGATGGAGGATTCAGACGTTGTGTCATTGCCGATTGATCCAACGAAAGAAGAACTAAAGGCCAAATACGAACAGGCAATAAAATTATTGGGTGAGAAGGAACTCGAAAACGCCATGCTTCGGAATCTCCTAAAAAAAACCCCATTCCGATCCTAACGGTCTTAAGGGAAATTCACCTATGGGCAAAGGAGGGATTCTCCATTACCAAATTGACGAAAGCTACCGGAATCAACAGGTCCCTTTACTATTACCATACCGAGGCAGAGGAAGCAGGCGATTCTAAGGGGAAGAGAGGTCGCCCTGTACCTGGATATTCCTTTACTACAACAGGGGTTCGCATCCCAGATGAACAAATTGAAGAGTACCTTATGGAAGCTGTCGAAGGAGATGGCGCAACCTATGGAATCAAGAATTTAACCCATTTCTTAAAGGTCAATCACCATATTAAAATCAACCATAAAAAGGTGGGAAGGTTATGTCGGAAATTAGGGCTCCTTCTTCCCCAACGAAAAGGAAATCCAACGTATCCTAAACGATTGGTTCGTAATCGAATTATCACCGCTCCAAATCAACTTTGGCAGGTTGATATCAAGTACGGAATGATTTCAGAAACCAGAAGGTTTTTCTTTGTAGCCTGTGCCATTGATGTACTGGATCGCTCCATTGTTGGACATTATCGAGGGCAGCGGTGCACGGCCAAAGACATTACCACCATGTTAGAAGAAGCGCTTTTTAGAAGGGGAGTTTCCACACCGCCAAGTGGTGAAAACCAGCTTATCATCCGAACTGATAACGGCCCCCAGTTTGTAAGTAACTTATTCGGGGCATTTTGCGAGGGGCATCACCTTCTCCATGAACGAATTCCGCCACGTTCACCCAATTACAATGCGTATATTGAGTCATTCTTCAGTATCATGGAGCGTGATTTATTCAGACGCTTTGAGTTTGAGTACTTTGAAGAGGCTTATTATGAAGTAGACGAGTTCATGACTTTTTATAACGAAAGACGATTCCACGGCAGCTTGAAACGAATGGCCCCTTTACAATTTCATGAGACGTATAGAGAAACGGGTTATCCTGTCGATATGAACATACGTCTATAACAGGGAATAGGATCTCGCTCTTCTTCACTTTAAAAAACTGCATCTGGTATCTGAAAAGTGAAGAAGAGTGTATAGAAATTAAAAAACTGAAAGTACTAGAGATTGAGGAAGCATACGTCAGGAATTAGGGGGTCAGACCGACTTTTTCAATTTTATTTTCAACTTTCCGATTTTTTCTATCGACTTTTAACTTTTTACTACCAACTCCCGTTTTTTCATCGAACCGTGTTGCCAACTTAGGCTGTTTATTTTCAACTTTAAGACTTTAAGATCAACTACCGATGTTTATTACCAACTTCCCCCTACCCCTCTCTTCCAAAGCAGAGGATTAAACATTTAACTCCACAAAAAAACCGCCGGCATTAAGCCCCGGCGGCGTTCATTCATAGTGATATCAGTTTTCTCCGTAAGCAAGCGTCGCTTCGATGAAATCTCTGAAGAGAGGTTGCGGACGTGTCGGGCGGGATGTGAATTCCGGGTGGAACTGGGAAGCGACGAACCATGGGTGGTCGCTAAGCTCGATGACTTCCACAAGGCGTCCATCCGGGCTTGTTCCAGAGAAGACAAATCCTGCTTTCTCCATTTGCTCACGATAGTGATTGTTGAATTCGAAGCGGTGGCGGTGACGCTCATAAACCACTTCTCCATCATAGGCTGCATAGGCTTTTGATCCTTCAGTCAGCTTACAAGGGTAAAGTCCAAGGCGCAGTGTACCACCAAGATCTTCGATGTCCTTTTGCTCAGGAAGAAGGTCGATGATCGGATGCGGTGTATCAGGATTCAACTCTGCAGAATGTGCGCCTTCGAGTCCAAGGACGTTTCGAGCGTATTCTACGGAAGCAAGCTGCATACCGAGGCAGATTCCAAGGAACGGAACCTTGTTCTCACGTGCGTACTGGGTTGCCACGATCTTCCCTTCGACACCACGGTCTCCGAATCCACCAGGGACAAGGATCCCATCGGCATCAGCCAATTGTTCTTGAACGTTCTCTTTATTGATGAGCTCTGAATTCAACCATTTCACTTGGATGTCGCTGTCGAAATGGTAACCGGCATGGCGGAGTGCTTCCACAACGGAAATGTAGGCATCTTGAAGCTCTACATATTTACCGACAAGGGCGATCGTCGTTTTACGCGATAGATTGCGGACGCGTTCAACGAGCTCTGTCCATTCCGTCATATCAGGCTCATGGCAGTCGAGCTTGAGGTGCTGACAAGTAAGTTCATCCAGCTTTTGATCCTGCAGGGAAAGCGGAATGGAGTAAAGGGTATCGGCATCTGTCGCTTCGATGACCGCATGCTTGTCGATGTCACAGAACAGGGCAATCTTATCCTTCATGTCTTGAGTCATCGGCATTTCTGCACGGACGACAATGACATTCGGCTGGATTCCCAGGCTGCGAAGTTCTTTTACGCTGTGTTGCGTCGGTTTTGTTTTCATTTCACCCGCTGCTTTGATGTAAGGAACAAGCGTACAGTGGATGTACATGACGTTGTCGCGACCTACATCACTCTTGATTTGACGGATGGCTTCCAAGAATGGAAGGGATTCGATATCCCCTACCGTTCCACCGATTTCCGTGATGACTACATCGGAATTCGTTTCACGTCCGGCACGGTATACGCGCTCTTTGATTTCATTCGTGATGTGAGGGATGACCTGAACCGTCCCTCCAAGATAATCGCCTCGACGCTCTTTTTTCAGGACCGTAGAGTAGATTTTACCTGTCGTCACAGAGCTGTATTTCGTCAGATTGATGTCGACGAAGCGCTCATAGTGACCAAGGTCAAGATCCGTTTCCGCGCCATCATCGGTAACGAATACTTCTCCGTGCTGATACGGGCTCATCGTTCCCGGATCCACGTTGATGTATGGGTCGAATTTTTGGATCGTGACGCTGATGCCACGATTTTTTAACAATCTGCCAAGGGACGCTGCTGTGATCCCTTTCCCTAGTGACGACACTACGCCGCCTGTTACGAAAATATACTTAGTCATGTATATGTCCCCCTTCAAGAATATAGTTTGTTCAAAAAAAGTAGAGGGTGTCTCTTATGTACGCACGCCATGGGTTTATCATGTTCAAAGTACGGGAAGTCCATTCTTTGAATTATTCCATGGCATCATCGTTAAAAAGACAGCCTCTTTTTTTCGTTATACATGAGATTATAAGGGGTGAAGCGAAATCCGCCCCGATACGCCCGTCTTCCGGGATCTTTCCCGGAAAAAAATAAAAAACGCCCCGCTTACAAATCGTAAGGGGAGCGTTGATATACTCGATCAGTCCTCTTTTGAGGAGCCCAAATAAAATACTACCTTCCTCAAAGGAAGAAGTCAAGCATAGAATTCAGGACATGGAATGGAGAGATTATTTGCTCTCTTCTTCCTCGTCTTCGTCGAGATCTTCTTCGTCTTCATCCTCTTCATCGAACTCATCGATATCGAGATCTTCTTCTTCCTCTAGATCTTCAACGTCGTCAGCATCTTCTTCATCCAGATCCTCATCGTCAGTAAGATCGTCCTCTTCCGTATCATCAAGGTCTTCGAAATCAAGGTCTTCATCTTCAAGATCCTCGAATTCATCCAGGTCAAGATCGTCTTCATCGGTTTTCTTCGCTTTTTTCTTTTTGGCAGATGATTTCATAGTAGGAACGGTTTCTTCCTCGATTTGATCGACTGGATACCATTCACGAAGTCCCCAGCGGTTATCACCAAGGGCCAGGAACTGACCGTCGATGTTGAGGTCTGTATAGAACTGGGCAAGTCTTGATTTGACTTCTTCTTTTGAGGCACCTGTCAGACTAGTGATTTCATCAAGGATTTCCTGGAAACCAAGGGCCTGCTTTTTTTCTTTCAAGATGGCGTGGGCAAGCTCGATAAATGCTGTTTGACGCAATTCTTCTTTGGATAATTGCTTTAAACTCAATGTACGCACTTCCTTTCTCTATTTAAACAATCTACTAGGTAGAATAAAAAAGGGCAAAAATTGTCCATTATCAGGTTTAGACCATATTCACCATTATAAACAAATTACAAGTCTTTATGCTAGAATTATCTAGATTTCACCAAACATTTTCTTATAAGGGTCCGGACTGTCCGCTTCATGGACCCATTCATGGGAATACGCTCATCTTATAGTTTCTAAAGAAAGATGGCAAGCACTCATTCCCCAAAGGATAAAAAAACCGAACTCTGCGCCTGGATGAAAGGGGCGCAGCCGTTCGGATTCATACGTTTTACATATTGCGTCTATATTGCCCTCCGACTTCATAAAGGGCCCTTGTAATCTGACCGAGACTCGCCACTCTGACCGTCTCCATCAGCTCTTCGAAAATATTCCCACCTTCGACAGCAGACTGCTTCAAGCGCTTGAGTGCTTCTTCCGTTTTGTCGCCGTGGCCCTGCTGGAACGCTTTGAGATTGTGAATCTGGGTTTCTTTCTCTTCCTTGGTTGCCCGGGCAAGTTCCATCCCGTCCACGTCTTCTTCAGAAGGAGGATTCGGATTGAGGTACGTGTTCACTCCGACGATCGGAAGCTCTCCGGAATGCTTCTTCATTTCATAGAACATGGACTCTTCCTGGATCTTGCCGCGCTGATACTGGGTTTCCATGGCTCCGAGGACGCCTCCGCGATCATTGATGCGGTCGAATTCTGCAAGGACCATTTCCTCCACCAGATCCGTCAGCTCCTCCACGATGAAGGCTCCCTGAAGCGGATTCTCATTCTTCGAGAGGCCGTGCTCCTTGGTGATGATCATCTGGATTGCCATGGCCCGGCGGACCGATTCCTCCGTAGGCGTCGTGATGGCTTCATCATAGGCATTGGTGTGAAGGGAGTTACAGTTATCCTGGAGGGCCATGAGCGCCTGCAGGGTGGTGCGGATGTCATTGAAGTCGATCTCCTGGGCGTGAAGGGATCTTCCCGACGTCTGAATGTGATACTTCAGCTTCTGACTCCGCTCGTTCGCTCCGTACTTATCCCTCATGACCGTTGACCAGATACGCCTTGCCACACGGCCGATGACCGTATACTCAGGATCGAGTCCATTGGAGAAGAAGAAGGAAAGATTCGGTGCAAATGCGTTGATGTCCATTCCCCTGCTGAGGTAGTACTCGACATAGGTGAATCCATTCGCGAGGGTGAAGGCAAGCTGGGAAATCGGATTCGCTCCCGCTTCGGCAATATGATAGCCGGAGATGGAGACAGAATAATAGTTCCTTACCTTATGATCAATAAAGTACTGCTGGATATCCCCCATCATCCTGAGGGCGAACTCCGTGGAGAAGATACACGTATTCTGCCCCTGGTCTTCTTTCAGGATATCCGCCTGAACCGTGCCGCGTACGACACTCAAAGTTTGTTCACGGACGGTTGCATACTCTTCGACGGTGAGGATGCGCCCAAGCTCTTCTTCCTTGATCTTGATCTGCTGATCGATGGCCGTATTCATATACATGGCGAGGATGATAGGCGCCGGACCGTTGATCGTCATGGAGACCGACGTGGACGGTGCACAAAGATCGAATCCTGCATACAGCTTCTTCATATCCTCGAGGGTACAGATGCTGACGCCGCTCTCTCCTACTTTACCGTAGATATCGGGGCGGTGATCGGGATCTTCCCCGTAAAGGGTCACGGAATCGAATGCCGTACTGAGACGCTTGGCATCATCATCTTTGGACAGGTAGTGAAAACGGCGGTTCGTCCGTTCAGGTGTCCCTTCCCCTGCAAATTGTCGCTTAGGATCTTCCCCTTTTCGCTTGAACGGGAATACACCCGCCGTGTACGGGAATGAGCCCGGCACATTTTCTTTATATACCCATTCAAGGATCTGCCCGTAATCTTTATATCGCGGAAGGGCGACCTTCGGGATGCTCAAGCCGGATAAGCTTTTGGTTTTTAGCTCTGTCACGATTTCACGGTCGCGGACCTTCGTGACGAATGAATCCTTGCTGTAAGTTCCCTTGAGGTTCTCCCATCCCCCCAGGATCTCCTTCGATTGCTCCGTCAGTTTCTTTTCCACTTCGTCTTTCAACGTGGTGAGGGAGGCTGTGACATCCCCTTGTTCCCCGACGGCTTCGATGGCCCCTTCGAGCTGGAAGAGACGGCGGGCAAGATCGGACTGTTCTTCTGCTTTTCGGTGATAATTCCGGACCGTTTCAGCGATTTCCCTCAAATAGTAACGGCGGTCGTTCGGGATGATGACGTTTTGCTTTTCCACGTCCACATTCTTCGAAAATCCTGTTTCCCAACCGAGGTTCATCTTACCGTTTACTGTATCGACGACAGCGGCAAACAGGGCGTTTGTGCCGGGATCATTGAACTGACTTGCGATCGTGCCATATACCGGCATTTCATCAAGGTCCTGATCGAATAAAAGATGGCTTCGTTGATACTGCTTTTGCACCTGTCTCCGCGCATCTTCTGATCCTTTGCGCTCAAACTTATTGATGACGATGAGATCAGCGTAATCAATCATATCGATCTTTTCCAGCTGTGATGGTGCACCGAACTCGCTTGTCATCACATACATAGACAAATCACAGATCTCCGCGATTTCCGCATCCCCCTGACCGATACCGCTCGTTTCCACTACGACAAGATCATACCCTGCCGCTTTCACGACATTGATGGCGTCCTGGATGGCGAGGGAAAGCTCGGTCCTGGATCCGCGCGTGGCAAGACTTCTCATGTACACTCTCGGGTTGAAGATGGCGTTCATCCGGATCCTGTCACCGAGGAGTGCCCCGCCTGTCTTCTGTTTCGTCGGATCAATGGACAAAACCGCAATCTTCTTCTCTGGCAGTTCGTTCAGAAAGCGGCGGATCAGTTCATCCGTAAGGGAGCTTTTCCCCGCTCCCCCCGTTCCCGTGATCCCTAGGACCGGTACTTTGCTTGCAAGACCTTTGATTTCCGTGAAGACCGATTGAGCGGCAGCTGCCACTTCCTCCTTGGCACCGACCTGGTACTCAGCAAGTGAAATCAACCTGGAGATCGCATTGACGCTCCCACCTGCGAGATTTTCCACTTCCTTGCTTTCCGTCCCTTTAATCGTCGGGTAGTCGCATTCCTCGATCATCCGGTTGATCATCCCTTGAAGGCCCTGTGTCCTTCCGTCTTCCGGAGAGAAGATCCGGGCGATTCCGTATTCATGAAGCTCCTTGATCTCTTTAGGGATGATGACGCCGCCACCGCCTCCGTAGATGCGGATATGACCTGCGCCCCTCTCATTTAAAAGATCATACATGTATTTGAAATATTCGACGTGTCCACCCTGGTAAGAGGAGATGGCGATACCCTGAACATCTTCTTGGATGGCAGCATTGACGACTTCTTCTACTGACCGGTTATGCCCAAGATGGATGACTTCCGCCCCGCTTGCCTGGATGATCCTCCGCATTATGTTGATCGACGCATCATGCCCATCGAACAGGCTCGATGCCGTGACGAAGCGGACATGGTGCTTTGGTTTATAAATCTCTACCGTGCTCATATGACTCCCCCTGTTCTTCCATGTGTCTCATATCCTATGACGCCTGCAAACAGCAGATCGATTTGAAGATTCATATAGTCTTCGAGTGAAAAGCGCTTTTGGAGCGCCCAGCGGCGGAATCCC
Source organism: Rossellomorea marisflavi (assembly GCF_022170785.1). Classification (NCBI taxonomy): domain Bacteria; kingdom Bacillati; phylum Bacillota; class Bacilli; order Caryophanales; family Bacillaceae; genus Rossellomorea; species Rossellomorea marisflavi. Next base: position 4,007,571 of record NZ_CP081870.1, read on the forward strand.
CACATCTGCCCCTGGACGAAGACATTCTGTGCAAGGAGATGGATCCGCTCAGAATCAAGATCCAGCCTCCCCCTATCCACACAGCTTTGGATGAGGCCTTCCACCATGCCGACCATTTCCATCTCTTTTTTTAAAACGTACGGCAGGGCATCCTTCGATAGCGACTTCGCTTCCTGATACATGACGAGCACCTCATCCTGCATCCTATCCATCACCTGGAAGTAATGGGCGATGCCTAGCTTCAGGCTCTCCATCGTCCCTTCTCCCACATCCAATTCTTCCAGCTCCAATCGTACTTGTTCATAGATCCTGTCGCAGACAAGATAGAGCACATCTTCCTTTGTTCGTATATATTCATAGAGCGTTCCGATACTGAATCCGGCGGCCTTTGCAATCTCTCTTGTCGTGGTGCGATGAAACCCCTTTTGTTTAAATAGTGAGACAGCCCCTTTGATCATTTGATCCCGCCTCTTCTCTACCAAACGTTCATCCTTGACCGACGCATGCACTTCTCTTTTGTCTTTCACTACAATCGACCCCCTTTCCGTGCGTAATGACCCCTTATCCCCTTTGTTTCTCTTTATTTCGTAACCATCCGTGAGATGACGAGGCGTTGGATTTCCTGCGTCCCCTCATAGATTTGCGTGATTTTCGCATCCCTCATGAACCGTTCCACCGGGTAGTCTTTCGTATAGCCGTATCCACCGAAGATCTGGACAGCTTCTGTCGTCACCTTCATGGCCGTATCCCCTGCCATCAATTTCGACATGGCCGATTCTTTACCATACGGAAGACCTTCCGACTCGAGCCATGCTGCTTGATAAGTCAGGAGCCTGGATGCTTCGATGCTGGTCGCCATATCGGCAATCTTGAAGGAAATCCCTTGATTCGCAGCAATCGGCTTACCGAACTGCTCCCGTTCCTTGGCGTAGTCCACAGACGCATCGAGGGCACCCTGGGCAATCCCCACTGCCTGGGCAGCGATGCCGTTCCTGCCTCCATCAAGAGTCATCATGGCGATCTTGAATCCTTCCCCTTCTTTCCCAAGAAGGTTTTCCTTCGGTACTTTACAGTCTTCAAAGATGATTTCAGTCGTAGGTGAAGATCGGATTCCGAGCTTCTTCTCTTTTTTCCCTACTGAGAAACCTGGGAAATCCTTCTCGACGATGAAGGCACTCGTCCCGCGCTGACGCTGTGATGGATCGGTCAGGGCGAATACGACGTAGGTGTCGGCGATGCCGCCGTTCGTGATGAAGATCTTCGAGCCGTTCAGCACGTAGTGGTCCCCTTCAAGGCGTGCAGTCGTCTTCATGCCGCCGGCATCAGATCCCGATGCCGGCTCCGTGAGACCATAAGCCCCGATTTTCTCCCCTTGTGCCATCGGACGGAGATATTTCTGCTTTTGTTCTTCCGTACCGAATTTATAGACCGGCCACCCGGCAAGGGACGTATGGGCAGACAGCGTCACACCGATCGATGCGCACACCCTCGAGAGCTCTTCTACTGCGATGCAATAGGCAAGGAAGTCACTTCCGATACCCCCGTATTCCTCCGGCCAGGGAATGCCCGTCAGTCCGAGTTCGGCCATCTTTTGGAAAAGCTCCATATCGAAGCGCTCTTCTTCATCTCTCTCAGCAGCCGTAGGCGCCACTTCGTTCCTGGCAAAATCGCGGACCATCTTCCGGATCATTTCATGCTCTTCGGATAATTTGAAATTCATCTTCGTTCCCCCATCTCATGATTGTTAAACAAGCAGGTGCTTCCCGATCACCATCCGCTGGATCTCGCTCGTACCTTCATAGATTTCCGTCACTTTGGCATCCCTGAAAAGCCTCTCCACGGGATATTCCTTCGTATAGCCGTACCCTCCGTAAACCTGGATCGCTTCCGTTGAAACATCAACGGCGGCTTTTGAGGCGAATAATTTGGCCATGCTCGCTTCCTTGCCGCAGGAGACTCCCCGCGAACGGAAATCTGCCGCCCGGTATACAAGAAGCTTCGATGCTTCCACGGACGTTGCCATATCGGCAAGCTTAAAGCCGATGCCCTGTTGGGCGGCAATCGGCTTCCCGAACTGCGCGCGCTCTTTAGCATAAGCTGTTGAAAATTCGAATGCGGCTTCAGCGATCCCAAGAGCCTGGGCCGCGATTCCGATGCGGCCCACATCCAGATTGTTCATGGCGATCCTGAATCCGTCTCCGCGCTTACCGAGAAGATTTCCGGCAGGTACCTTCATGTCTTCAAACGTCAGCTGGACCGTACGTGATCCGTGGAGCCCCATCTTATGTTCGTCCTTCCCGATCACGAGGCCTTCCGTCCCTTTCTCGACGATGAAGGCCGAGACGCCGCGGCTACCCATATCGGGATCCGTCACGGCGAACACGATGTAGGTATCCGCCTCCCCACCATTCGTGATGAAGACCTTTGAACCGTTCAACACATAATGGTCACCCCGGTCTTCCGCCTTCGTTTTCAAGCTCTTTGCATCAGATCCCGCACTCGGTTCCGTCAGGCAGAATGCCCCAAGGTATTCGCCGCTTGCAAGCTTCGGAATATAGGTTTGTTTCTGTTCTTCCGTACCGAAATAAAGGATCGGATTCGTGCCGACCGACGTATGGACCGACAGGATGACCCCGATGGTGGCGCTCACCCTCGACAGCTCATGGATGGCAATGATGTAGGAAGTGAAATCCATTCCTGCGCCTCCATACTCTTCAGGAATCGTGATTCCCATCAATCCGAGCTCTGCCATCATATTCAGGATCTCCCTGGGAAATTCCCCATCTTCCATCCTCTCAATGAATGGACTGATCTCAGAGTCAGCAAAGTCACGTACCATCTTCCTCATCATCTTCTGCTCTTCTGTGAAACGAAGTTCCATGCTTCATTCCTCCCTGTTGTATGGCCTCATGGAACTCAATATTCGTAGAAGCCTCTGCCTGTCTTGCGTCCAAGCCAGCCTGCCTTGACATATTTCCTGAGGAGCGGACATGGGCGGTACTTGTCGTCTCCGAACCCTTCATGGAGTGTTTCCATGATGTATAGGCATGTATCGAGTCCGATGAAATCTGCCAGCGTTAGCGGGCCCATCGGGTGATTCATCCCAAGCTTCATCACACTATCGATGTCTTCCTTGCTTGCGACCCCTTCATACAAGGTGTAGACCGCCTCATTGATCATCGGCATGAGGATCCGGTTTGCCACGAACCCCGGGAAGTCCTCCACTTCAACCGGTGTCTTATAGAGCTTATTCGTCATGTCTTCGATGGCTGCATACACTTCATCTGTCGTGGCCAGACCCCTTATGATTTCAACGAGCTTCATGACCGGCACGGGATTCATGAAGTGCATCCCGATCACCTGTTGAGGGCGATTGGTCGCCGCTGCAATCTCGGTGATGGGCAGGGATGATGTATTCGTCGCAAGGATCGTATGCTCCGGCGCGATTTCATCGAGCTGGGCGAAGATCGTCTTCTTGATGTCCATGTTCTCAACCGCCGCTTCGATCACAAGGTCCACCCCTTTGGCATCCTGAAGGTCAGTGGATGAACTCAACCTTCCTGTCACCTGATCTTTTTCATCTGCAGACATCCTGCCCTTCTCTACGGCGCGTGCAAGATTCTTTCCAATGGATGATAGGCCCCTCTCGACGAATTCCCCTTTCAAATCGTTCAGTGTCACGTCATATCCTGCCTGGGCACATACCTGGGCAATTCCTGATCCCATCTGACCCGCTCCGATTACCATTACCTTTTGTATCGACACATTCATTTCCCCCTTTGTGGATTCCCTCACTTCTTCGGTACCTCAATCATGACGGCATCTCCCTGGCCGCCTCCGCTGCAGATGGAAGCGATCCCGATGCCTCCTCCACGTCTTCTCAGTTCATATGCAAGGGTCAGGATGATCCTTGCTCCGCTTGTTCCAATCGGGTGACCAAGGGCTACCGCACCCCCATTGACGTTCACTTTTTCTTTATCAAGACCGGCAATCTTGGCGCTGGTCAATGCCACTGCCGCAAATGCTTCATTGATTTCAAACAGATCGATTTCTTCCAGTGTCTTCCCCGTTTTCTCTAGCAGTCCGTTGATGACGAGTCCCGGAGTTTGAGGGAAATCCTTTGCCTCTACGGCTACGGCATGGGAGCCGATAATCGTGGCAAGGGGTTCCTTCCCTTCTTTCCCTGCCCGCTCTTCGCTCATCAGGACCATGGCACATGCTCCGTCGTTGACTCCCGGCGCATTTCCTGCCGTGATGGTCCCACCGTGATCAAACACTGGTGACAGCTTCGATAGCGCCTCGAGGGACGTACTCTTTCTCGGTGCTTCATCCTGAGAGATCACCACTGGCTCTCCCCTTCTCTGCGGAACGGGAACTGGTACGATTTCTTCCCCAAGATGCGCTGAAGCTTCCACTGCACGCTGATGACTGCGCAGCGCCCACTCATCTTGTTCTTCCCTTGAAAGATCGAATTCCTTTGCGGTGGAATTGCCGTAGGTGCCCATGTGGACCCCATTGAAGCTGCAGGTCAGACCGTCATGGACCATAAGATCCTTCACGCTCGAGTCTCCCATCTTATAGCCCCAGCGAGCTTTCGGGAGAAGGTAGGGAGCGTTGGACATGGACTCCATCCCGCCTGCGACGATGACTTCCCCGTCCCCGGCACGGATGATCTGGTCACCGAAGGTCACACTCCTCATTCCGGATGCACACACCTTATTGATCGTCTCGGTCCTGACCTCCCAAGGCAGTCCAGCATGTCTCGCCGCCTGTCGGGAAGGGATCTGACCCTGCCCTCCTTGGAGGACGCTGCCGAGGATGAGTTCTTCAACGTCTGCCGGACTGACGCCGGAGCGCTCCAATGCTTCCTTGACTGCCAATCCACCGAGTTCCGAAGCCGTAAAACCGCTCAATCCGCCTCCGAATTTACCGAATGGGGTCCTTGCCCCTTCCACTATGACTGTTCTGCCCATCTCCATCGCTCCCTCTCTTTTGTATACGCTTACAATAATGTTGAAATAAAAAAGCTGACGACTGAACGCTCGCTCACCAACTGATCAAATGAAGAGGGACTAAAAACGTCCCTCAACATTCATTGTACTTGAAATTACTTCCTTTTCAAACCTTTTTTACTAGATTAAGAGGCGGCTTGATCCGGACCACTTCCACATACGGCTTTCTCAAGCAGTTCTGCTACATCCAGGGTCGAGACCGTTTCTTCCACTTCCTTTGCCTTTGTCCCATCAGACAGCATCGTGAGGCAATAAGGACAACCCGATGAGATGACAGAAGGGGCAACTGCAAGCGCCTGCTCTGTACGCGATACGTTTACGCGGTGCCCTGCATCTTCTTCCATCCACATGAGTCCGCCACCTGCCCCGCAGCACATGCCTTTTTCTCGGTTCCGGTCCATCTCAACCAGTTTCACACCGGAAATGGCCTTGAGGATCTCACGCGGAGGATCGTAGACTTCATTGTAACGGCCAAGGTAACAGGAATCATGGAAGGTGATCGTTTCCCTTACCTCATAAGTCGGCTTCAGCCTGCCGTCCCTCACCAGTTCATACAGGAGTTCTGTGTGGTGATAGACTTCCGCTTCTAGTCCGAAGTCCGTGTACTCATTCTTGAAAATGTTGTATGCATGAGGATCGATGGTGACGATCTTCTTCACGTCATTCTTCTCGAACTCTGCGATATTCTGACCTGCTAGCTCTTGGAACAGGAATTCATTCCCGAGTCGGCGAGGCGTGTCACCGGAGTTCTTCTCCTTGTTACCGAGGATGGCGAATTTCACACCCGCTTCATTCATCAGTTTGGCGAAGGAAAGGGCAATCTTTTGACTGCGGTTATCGAATGAACCCATGCTTCCAACCCAGAAGAGGAATTCGAACTCTTCGCCGGCCTTCTTCAGTTCTTTGACCGTCGGGATGTGAACATCTTCGCGGGCTTCACGCCAGTTCTCACGTTCCTTCCGGTTAAGACCCCACGGATTCCCCTGACGCTCGATGTTCTGCATCGCACGCTGGGCGTCGGCATCCATCTTTCCTTCCGTCAGTACAAGATAGCGGCGAAGGTCGATGATCTTATCGACGTGCTCATTCATGACCGGACATTGATCTTCACAGTTACGACAGGTCGTACATGCCCAAATCTCTTCTTCCGTTATGACATCGCCGATGAGGCTCGGGCTGTAGGCAGCTGCTGAAGCCGCTTCTTCTGCGGCAGCAGTCGCCCCTGCCATGGCCAGCTGATTCCCCTTCGTATGATTGAAGGCAAATGTCGGGACCCATGGTTTTTTCTGAGTGACGGCAGCCCCGTGGTTCGTCAGGTTGTCACGCAGTTTCACGATGAGATCCATCGGAGAAAGCATCTTCCCTGTACCGGTCGCCGGACACATATTCGTACATCGCCCACACTCCACGCACGCATAGAAATCGATCATTTGCGTTTGGGTGAACTCTTCAATCTTCCCTACGCCATAGCTTTCGACCGTTTCATCTTCAAAATCGATGGCTTTCAGCTTACCGGGAGGATCGAGACGGTTGAAGTATACATTGGCCGGTCCAGCAATCAAGTGAGCATGCTTGGATTGAGGCACATACACAAGGAATGCAAGAAGGAATAAGAGGTGTATCCACCAGGCGACGTAGAAGATTGCGACAGAGGCCGTTTCACCGATTCCACCAAGCGCTCCCCCAATTATAGACGCAATCGGCTCCGTCCATGAAAGCTCTTCAGCATGCCAGATCAGGCTCATTCCGTTCCCGACAAGGACTGAAAGCATGAGTCCTCCGATGAACAGAAGCACGAGACCGGACTTGAATCCTCGCTTCAATCGCACAAGCTTCTCCACATATCGGCGATGGAAGGCCCATACGACGGCGACCAGGATCATCAGCGTGACGATTTCCTGGAAGAAGGTAAAGCCGGGATACAATGGACCAAGCGGCAGATGACTGCCTGGTGCAAGTCCCTTCACGATGAAATCAATGGCTCCGAATTGCACGAGGATGAAGCCATAAAAGAACATTACATGGATAATCCCGCTCTTTTTATCCTTTAGAAGCTTTTTCTGACCGAATACATTTACCAGTATCTTCTGGAAACGCTCTTTGAAGCGTTGATCGAACTCTACTTTCTTACCGAGCTTGATGAATTCTATCCTTGTTTTCACCACATAGACAAACAAACTGAGTGCGTAGACAGTCACAAGGACAAATGCAATCCAGTTCACGATCAATAATCCGTTCATGGAACAAACCCTCCCCCTTCTTTGGTCCAGTTCCGCGCGAACTTTTCAAACCAAATAAATATTCTGAATAATCCTTACCTCCATTATATAATGAATGAGCATTCAGTCAATGGTTTTTCTTTATTTTTGAAAACCTTTTCATTTCGATTGCTACTGGATTCATCCCCTCCAGGTTTCCACCGTCCTGCGAAAGGGAAAAGAAGAAAGGATGCAAAGGAAAGACATTGTACGGACATACTAATAAGAACTCGAATGAGAGAGTGATGTAGATGTGGTGGATCATAATCATTGGAATACTGATCATTGCGGCTGCCTGGGTGGCAGTCGATTTTAAACTGGGGAGACAACATTTCATCCGGACGCGCATGAAGCGTGATTACCCCGTGCGCGAGAGCGATATTCAGCTTTTTTCAAGGGGACCGGATCTTTTTGACACGATGTTCAAAGAAATGAAGATGGCGACCTCGTCGATCCATGTGCTTTTCTATATCGTACAGGATGATCATTTCGGCTTCCGTTTCATGGATCTGCTCATGGAAAAGGCCAGGGAGGGCCTTGAAGTCCGGCTCCTCATGGACCAACTCGGCAGCTTCAGCGTATCCAAAGCGAAGGTCCGTGAATTGAAGGACGCAGGTGTGGAGGTTGCCTTCACTCAGAAAGTCAGGCTTCCCTATCTCTTCTTCTCCTCCCAACAGCGGAACCACCGGAAGATCACCGTCATAGACGGGGTCATCGCCTATATGGGTGGCTACAACGTCGGGAAAGAGTACATCGATGAAAACGACAAGCCGGAGCTTTCCCCTTGGAGGGATTATCATTTGAGGATCGAAGGTGAGGGCGTGCATGATCTGCAGACGGAGTTCACGATCGATTGGTATCGGGGTTCCCGAAAGCAGATCGAGGATGATCCGAAATACTTCCCTGCACCGGAAAAGGGTCTGATCAAGCATCGGATCTTCCCCACAGAAGGGGTCAATATCGAAGATTTCTTCCGGGAATTCATCGATGAAGCCAAGGAAGAGATCATCATCGGGACTCCTTACTTCATTCCCACCCCTGTCTTGATGGATGCCCTTTGCCGTGCCCTGGACCGTGGCGTCGATGTCTCCATCATCGTCCCGGACAATGCCGACCATATAATTGTCAAAGAGACGGCCTTCCCTTATTTCAGGAAGCTTCTTCCGAAAGGCGCAAAGGTCTATCAGTTCCTGAATGGCTTTTATCATGCTAAGCTCCTTGTCATCGATGATCACTTCTGCGATATCGGAACAGCTAACTTTGATCAGCGGAGCTTTTTCATCAATTTGGAACTGAACAACCTGATTTACGACAAGGCCTTTATCGGGACGCTTAAAAAAGAGATTGCGAAGGATATGATGGAATCTGACCTTCTTTCTTCTGAGGATCTAGCAAACGTATCCGTCATGACCAGGATCAAGGAAAAGATCGGCGGAGCCATATCAATTCTACTCTAGGAGGGATCGCCTGATGAAGATTCGCTTCGGATTCGTGGCCAACTCCCTCAGTCTGTGGGATGCAAGTCCAGCCAAAACGATGACATTCAAACGCTATACGGAGCTCCCGGCTTCCGAACGAATGGATAAATTGAAAGAAGTGACCGCACTCAACCTGTACCATACGAAGCGGATCCTCTACTTCTGTGCAGCCCATGAAATCGAAGTATACCGGCTCTCGAGCTCCCTCGTGCCCCTCGCCACCCATCCAGAGGTGGAGTGGGACTTCCATTCCCCGTTCAAAAAAGAATGGGCAGAACTCGGAGATCTGATCCGGCAATTCGGGATCCGAGCAAGCTTTCATCCGAACCAATATACCCTCTTCACCAGCCCTCGGGACCATGTAACAGAAAACGCGGTGAAGGATATGATGTATCACTACCGGATGCTCGAACTCATGGGCATTGAGGATCAAGGCGTCATCAACATCCATATCGGAGGGACCTACGGGGATAAAGAAAAGACACTGGAACGTTTCCATGAAAATCTAAAAACGCTCCCAGATGAAGCGCGGAAGGTCATGACCCTCGAGAATGATGACAAGACCTATGATGCAGGGGAAACGTTGGCTGCGTGCCAACAATCCAACACTCCCATGGTCCTCGATATCCATCACCACGAGGCGAACCGTTGTGAACAGCCGCTCGAAGATCTTTTACCGGATATCTTCAACACCTGGCAACACCGAGACCTTGTACCGAAAATCCACGTCTCTTCGCCAAAATCGGAGAAGGCGTTCCGCTCCCATGCCGATCTCGTCGACTCGACCTTCGTCGAAGGCTTCATGAAACAGGTGAAAGAGCTCGATCAGGACATCGACATCATGGTGGAAGCAAAGCACAAAGATCTCGCCATGCTGAAGCTCGTGGAAGACCTTTCCTCCATCCGGGGTGTCAAACGCTTATCCGGAGCCTCCCTTACCTGGTGAGTTTGATATACTGGGAAGAAAAAGGATGATTCCCATGAATAAAGTATGCCTGTCCTGGAGCGGGGGACGTGACAGCATGATGATGCTGGACAAAATCGGAACCGCTCATGGTTTACTGACCACGTTCCAAAAGGCCTCTTCCACGATGATGATGCACGAGGTCCCCCTGGAGCTTGTAAAGATCCAGGCTGAAGCCCTGGGAATCCCCCTCTATCCTGTTTCATTTGAAGACACGCCGACCAATAAACAATACGAAGAGACCATGGGCACAGCCGTCCATGGGCTTTTGCACGAGGGCTTCACCGAGATGGCATTCGGTGACCTCTTCTTAGAGGAGATACGGAACTATAGAGAAAAGCAACTGGAGTCGTCAGGACTGAAGCCCATTTTCCCTCTGTGGGGGGAGGACACAAAAAGCTTATCAGAGCGCTTCATCCGACGCGGCTACCGGGCCATTGTCGTCTGCGTGGATGAAGAACAGCTTGATTCTTCGTTTTTAGGCAGGGAGTATGATGAATCTTTCCTCCAAGACCTGCCTGAACACGTAGATCCCTGCGGAGAGAATGGGGAATTTCACTCCTTTGTCTTCGACGGCCCCCGATTTGCATTCCCAGTGCGTTTTTCGGTTGTGGGGACATTTCGTAAGTGGGATCGGTTTGAGTATGTACAGTTGAAAAGAGATACGCAAAGCACTTCCTCTTTCTGACCATGTGTCGGGCGGTCTGTGACTCACCATAGACTGCCCCTCACTCTAGTTAGGGTCGTGATCCAATTGTTTTGACAGATAGAGAATATAACGCGTCACCTTCTGGCCATTCTGCTCTAATGACATACAAGACGTCACTCTTTTCATCATTCGGTAGAGTAATGGTGTTGCCTGCAAGTTGTTTAAAAACCACCTCTTCATCCTCCCAAACGCCAACCTCAATCAAATCCGGCTCCTGAGCAAAATCAATCGATACAGTCTCCCCTGCTTCCACATCATTTGTCACATCGGCATGGTCAAGAAGAGAAGGAGCATCAGACGAAACCGACCTTTTATTTTCCGACCAAGTAAACGTACCCAACGTATAAGACAAGTCCTCTTCCCCCGCCGAAATAGTCAAATCAGGCGGCTTCAAATCCTCCCAAGCCGTCACCCCGCACCCCGTCAAAAAACACAAGACAGCAAACACACATAGATACTTCCTCACCATCATCCCCCCGTCTCTTATTGAGTCATCATAACAGGAAAATTATTACATAACAAAGATAACCTACTCACTCCCCGAAGAAAGTAGCCCGCCACGGCTGTATGAAACGGACCTGATGGCACCATGATTCTCATCTAAAGCAGAAAGAAGGCTTCATGCCTACCTCCTCCTCCATCACACAGTGCAATGCAGCGAAGGGCGACTGACTCCTTCGGAAATAAAGTGAAGCTCGAGACCCCTGAAGCACAGCTGAGGAGGCTCGACTCACTACCCGAGGAAAGCAGGCGGCCGCAGCGGATTGGAACGGGCTTGATTTCAACTTAATTTTCATCTAAACCAGAAGGGGGTTTTCCCAACTATCTCTTCCTTAACCGCAGAGTGCAATGCAGCGGAGGCCGACTGACTCCTTCGGGAATAGAGGGATGCTCGAGACCCCGGAAGCGCAGCTGAGGAGGCTCGACTCACTCCCCGAGGAAAGCAGGCGGCCGCAGCGGAATGAAACGGACTTCATTCCCCACTGATCTACATCTAAAGCAGAAAGGCGTCTTTTCAACTTCCACCACCACAGAGTGCAATGTAGCGGAGACCGGCCGACTCCTTCGGGAATAGAGGCAAGGTTGAGACCCTGCAGGCGCAGCCGAAGCGGCTCAACTGACTCCCCGAGGAAAGCGGCCGGTCGTAGCGGAATGGAACGGCCCCTGTTCCCACATCCCCATTTATACAAATTTGGCTCCCACGTCTATCTATGTCCACAGCAAAAAAACGAGCACGCCCCAAAGGAAGCGTACTCGCTAAACAAAAACCTTACATTTTCTCCGGTGCAGAAACCCCAATCAATGCCAACGCATTCTGAAGCGTAATCCGTACCGTCTTCACAAGCGCCAGACGGGCCGTAGTCAACTCACGGTTCTCCCCATCAAGAACTTTATTCGCATTATAGAAGCTGTGGAAAGCCGAAGCCAAATCATTGATGTAATTAGCCATGCGGTGAGGTGTACGTTTCTCCGCTGCATCAGCAATGACCTGTGGGAATTCACCAAGCTTCTTCAACAAATCGATCTCTTTCTCCGTTCCGATCAGGCTCAGGTCAATCTTGTCTTCAGATGCAAGTCCCTGCTCATCTGCCTGACGAAGGATGCTGCAAATCCGTGCATGAGCATACTGCGCATAATAAACCGGGTTCTCATTCGACTGGGAAACGGCAAGATCCAGATCGAAGTCCATATGCGTATCCGCACTTCTCATTGCAAAGAAATAACGAACGGCATCAAGGCCGACTTCCTCGACCAGTTCACGAAGCGTCACGGCTTTACCGGTACGCTTGCTCATCTTCATCTTCTCGCCGTCCTTGTACAGATGGACAAGTTGGATGATTTCCACTTCAAGCTTGTCGCGGTCGAAACCAAGCGCCTCGACAGCTGCCTTCATACGAGGGATGTATCCGTGGTGATCCGCTCCCCAGATGTTGATAAGGACATCGTGTCCACGGTCGAACTTGTCTTTATGATAGGAAATGTCAGGAGTCAAGTACGTGTACGTACCGTCATTTTTGATCAACACGCGGTCTTTATCGTCACCGAGTTCAGACGATTGGAACCAGGTCGCCCCGTCTTTTTCGTATACATGGCCATTGTCTTTGAGCGTTTGAAGGGCGGCATCGATCTTCCCGTTGTTGTAAAGGGATGTTTCAGAGTACCAGACGTTGAATGGTACTCTGAACATTTCAAGGTCCTTTTGAAGCTTCGCCATTTCGGTCTTCAAACCGTATTCACGGAAGAACGCATAGCGGTCCTCTTCACTCGCTTCTGCGTATGTGCGTCCGTGCTCGGCAGCAATATCCTTCCCGATCTGGATGATATCGGCACCGTGGTATCCGTCTTCTGGCATGGCTTTATCTTCGCCGAGGGCCTGGAAGTAACGGGCTTCTACTGACACAGCAAGGTTGTGGATCTGGTTTCCGGCATCATTGATGTAATACTCACGTGTGACTTCATAGCCTGCCTTCTCGAGAACGTTGCACAGGGAATCACCGACAGCGGCTCCACGGGCATGACCAAGGTGAAGGTCTCCGGTAGGATTGGCGGATACGAATTCCACGTTCACTCGCTCTCCGTTTCCGGCATTGGACTGTCCATAGTCATGGCCTTCATCAAGGATGACAGGAATCAAGTCGTTGAGGTAGGCGTTGTCCATGAAAAAGTTGATGAAGCCCGGTCCTGCGATGTCCAGCTTCTCGATGGACGCTTTAGATTGATCAAAGTGATTGATCAGCTCTTCTGCAATCATGCGCGGAGCTTTTTTTGCCACGCGCGCGAGCTGCATCGCCATATTTGTGGAATAATCCCCGTGGGTTTTATCCTTCGGAGTCTCCAGGATCACATCAGGGATCTGGTCTTCAGTGGCAAGTCCCGCTTTAATGACAGCGTCCTTGATTTCTGCTTTCAGTTTTTCTTGCACGTTTTCAACAATATTCATGGGTCTACGCTTCCTCCTTGTAATGAATGGACATGATATACTCTCCAACCGGATTGCCTTGCATCTTCAGTTGATAGGTAAGATTGAAATCCCCTTCAAGGGATGCATCCATCTGGGTGTGGGATAGGGAATAGGTCTTGGTGGTCAATAACAGTGTCCCCAACTGACTTTCATACGAGCCATTCTGTTCTTCCTCTTCGTTGAAGGCCATCCTCATCTTGACGGCTCCACTGCGGAGGATCAGGGCCTGACGGTCGGTCAGCTTGACGATCGTATTGGTGGTGCCTTCCTCTTGTACCTCATCGTACTTCAGGAACACGGCTCCTGCTTTCTCATAATATCGGCCGAATGAGATCAATTCATATGAATCGCTCTCTTCCCCGATGGTGATCTTTGTTTTCAAGTGAATTTTGACAGGGGTGGAATCGGTCGGTGAAGCTGTCAAACCACTCACATCCTTTTTAGTATGCTGTATTGCTGATATGGTAATGGCTCAGATTGGACTGAATCATTGAATCGTCTCTTCACTGGACACGGCAGCCTGATGGAGCCTGTCCTCTAACTTATTAATTATAAGAACTATCCTGATAAAATGCAATGGAAGGACCGGGATTTCGGTGGGGATATGAGGAAAAAGCCCCTTAGACCGGAGTCTTGAGGGGCTTGCAGAATAGTAATTACATCCAGCCGAGGATCATTTCACGGATCAGCTTGCTCGCGGTGTTGGCCGTTTGTTCGGATGAATCATAGATTGGCGCGACTTCCACCAGATCTGCACCGACGACATTCACTTCAGAACGAGCGATTTCGTGGATGGACGCAAGAAGTTCTTTGGACGTGATGCCTCCAGCATCCACTGTACCCGTGCCGGGAGCATGGGCCGGGTCAAGGACATCGATGTCGATGGTGACATAGACCGGGCGTCCTGCGAGTGTCGGCAGGATTTCCTTAAGGGGCTCAAGGACTTCGAATTTCGAAATATGCATCCCATTTTCCTTCGCCCATTGGAATTCTTCTCTCATGCCAGAACGAATCCCGAAGGAGTACACATTTTCGGGTCCGATATGCTCTGCGATCTTACGGATCGGTGTCGAGTGGGAAAGGGGTTCTCCTTCATACTCTTCACGCAGATCGGTATGTGCATCCATGTGGATGATGGCAAGATCCGGATGCTTTTTCGCTACGGCTTTCATGACGGGCCACGATACAAGATGCTCTCCCCCCATTCCGAATGGTGTCTTCCCATCTGCCAGCAGACCGTCGATGTAGTCTTCGATCATATCAAGACTGCGCTGGGCGTTCCCGAATGGAAGGGGGATATCCCCTGCGTCGTAGTATTTTACTTCTTCCAGCTCACGATCCAGGTAGGCGCTGTATTCTTCAAGCCCGATGGACACCTCGCGGATACGGGTCGGGCCAAAGCGTGAACCCGGGCGGTAGCTGACGGTCCAGTCCATCGGCATGCCGTACAGGACGACTGAACTTTCTTCATATGAAGGGTGACTCTTAATAAATACATTGCCTGAATAGGCTTCATCAAAGCGCATGGTATACTTCCTCTCTTTAAGAAGGACGGACCCTGATTCGAAGGTCCGTCCTTTTCATTTGTTTTTTATTCTGTAAGGTCTTTCACGAATTTAGGCAGGACGAACGCTGCGTTGTGAAGCTCTTTCGTGTAGTACTTCGTTTCGATCTCGTGGAAACGCTCTGCCGGCACATCAGTCGGATCGTATTTTTTGGAACCGATCGTGAAGGCCCACAGGCCGCTTGGATAGGTCGGGATGTTCGCTGTGTAAAGACGTGTGATCGGGAAGATCTCTTTCACGTCTTTTTGTACTTGGCGGATCAGATCCGCTTTGAACCATGGGTTATCACACTGAGCGACGAAGATCCCGTCTTCTTTCAGTGCTTTGGAGATCCCAGCGTAGAAACCTTTTGTGAAGAGGTTCACGGCAGGTCCTACAGGTTCCGTTGAATCGACCATGATGACGTCGTATTCATTTTCACTTTTGGCAATATGCATGAATCCGTCACCGACTTGAACATCGACACGTTCGTTTTCAAGTTCCCCTGCAATCTCAGGAAGATACTTCTTGGAATACTCGATGACTTTCCCGTCGATATCAACCAATACGGCCTTTTTCACGCTTGGGTGCTTCAACACTTCACGGATTACACCGCCATCGCCTCCACCGACGACCAAGACGTTCTCGGGATTGGGATGGGTGAAAAGTGGTACGTGTGCCACCATTTCATGATAAACGAATTCGTCTTTCTGACTTGTCATGACCATACCGTCAAGGAAAAGCATGTTCCCCCATTCTTCCGTTTCGGCCATTTCAAGGTATTGGAAATCCGTTTGCTCCGTATGTAAGGTCTTCTTGATCTTCATCGTGATCCCGAAGTTATCCGTTTGTTTCTCTGTATACCAAAGTCCGCTCATTTGTTCTACTTCCTTTCCATGTATGATATGGCTGCAGTAAAGGTGTGCTGCAGCAGGCTCTATTGTTCAGTCCCTCGACCGGTTGTCTTCATTGTCCAACATTATCCTTCCCTTTCAGGATAAATACAAACATGAGAAAAAGTATAGTGGAAACTCGCAAAAATTCAAGTGAAATTTTCAGGAACCTTCCACACTCCACAAATAGGAAGTGAATATTCGGCAGATCATGTTTAAAACCCCTCAAATTATCTCATACTACTAAATATGAAGGGCAGGTCTGATAGATTCTGCGTACGAACGACAGAAAGAGGGGGAAGGAATGGAGACGATGGTCAAACAATTGGGTAAATCGAAAAAATATATCAGGCTGGCAGCCGCCACGTGCCTTGCCATAGTAGTACTCCTCCTATTATTGCTCCTTGCCGTACTCATTTACGCCAAAGTAAAAGGTCCACCCCCACTCGCCGTCCCTCAGGCCAGTCTCCTTTACGGAGAAGACGGGTCGGTGATCGGAGAAACGAATACGGGTGAGAAGCGATACTGGGTCGACCTTGATGACATATCTCCCTATCTGATTGAAGCGACGATCTCTGTCGAAGATAAACGTTTCTATAAGCACTATGGCTTCGATTTCAAACGGATGGGAGGTGCAGCCCTTGCCGATTTGAAGGCGATGAGCAAGGTACAGGGGGCAAGCACCATCTCTCAGCAATACGCCCGGAACCTCTTCCTCTCCCATGACAAAACATGGAAGAGGAAAATTTCGGAAGCGTTGTACACCCTGCGCATCGAGATGAATTACTCCAAGAAAGAAATCCTAGAAGGCTATCTGAATACCATTTATTACGGCCACGGAGCTTATGGAATCCAAGCAGCGAGCCAGTTCTACTTCGGAAAAGACGCGAAGGATCTCACCCTTGAAGAAGCGGCGGTTCTTGCCGGGGTTCCGAAGGCCCCAGTCTACTACTCACCGATCAGCCATCCAGACAACGCTGGGAAAAGACAGGCTCTCATCCTGGATTCCATGGCGGAAGATCGGCGCATCACGCAAGAAGAGGCCGACTCTGCCAAAAACAATAAGCTCGCCATTACGGGTACCCATCCGAATCAGACGGCGAATGTCGCACCCTATTTCCAGGATGTCGTCAAAAGCGTACTTCATTCAGAACTCGGGATCGATGAGCGTACCATCGAAATGGGTGGGCTGAAAGTCTATACGACCTTGAACCCCCATCACCAGAAAATTGCCGAGAAAGTCGTAGCTGAACAGATCCCGCAGGATTCCGACCTTCAGCTTGCATTCGTCTCGATGGATCCTTCTTCCGGGTACGTATCGGCCATGGTAGGGGGCAGGAATTATGAGCAGAGCCCTTTCAACCGTGCCGTCCAGGCCATCAGACAGCCCGGATCCACGATCAAGCCGCTCCTTTACTATGCAGCTCTGAAAGAAGGCTACACGCCGTCGACAAGGATGAAGAGCGAGCCCACCTCCTTCACATTCAATGACGGGGAGTCGACGTATGAACCCCATAATTATAATAATCAGTACCCGAACGGGGACATTACGCTGGCACAGGCCATCGCCCTTTCCGATAATATCTATGCGGTCAAGACCCATCTGTTCATCGGCCAGGACACGCTGCCGAAAACGGCCAAAGAACAGTTCGGGATCACGACGGATATCAAAAAGTATCCGTCCTCTGCCCTCGGAACATCCGGCGCCAGGGTCATCGATATGGTGAACGCCTATAATATGTTTGCCAACGGTGGATACAAAGTGAAGCCCGTCTTCATCACCAAGGTGGTGGACTACTCAGGGAAAACAATCTACGAGCATGCGTCCAAAAAGGAACCTGTCCTTGACCATGACCTTGCTTTCGTCATGACCCATATGCTGACGGGGATCTTTGATCCGAAGCTGAACGGCTATGCCAATGTGACCGGCACCCAGATCATTGGGGACGTCACCCGTCCCTATGCTGGGAAATCGGGCACAACGGACACGGATAACTGGATGATCGGGTTCACCCCTCAACTGACGGCAGGGGTATGGACGGGATTCGATAAAGGGGAGGAAGTCAACCTCGCCAACGATAAGTATTATGCTAAGAAAATTTGGGTGAACTTCATGGAACAGGCCCTGAAGGATGAACCGATCAAAAGCTTCAAACCGACGAAGAATGTGATCGGAGTGGCAGTGGATCCACAGAGCGGCAAGCTTGCCACCAAGGACTGTCCAGTCCAACGGTTCACTTATTTTGTGAAAGGAACAGAACCGACCGACTACTGCCAGACCCATCTCCGTGAAGGGAATCATGGCAGGGACCACCACTCACCATCCAAGAAGCGGAAGCCATGGCTTGATCGGTTCAGGGACTGGATCTTTTAGACACAAAAAAGAAAGACCCGGATCTGTGCGTGATCCGGGTCTTTCCGTGTCCTAGTTTATGTGCAAACTGTGCTTTCATTTTACTTTTATTCTCAACAAAGCACAAGATAGGAAAGTCGCACAAAGGAAATGTTCACAGTTTGTTCACAAACGCTTTCATTCGCTTAACAATGCGCTTTTCAGCTCATCTTTCGAACGATCCCACATTCCCTGATCATGATTCTTCAGGAATGCTGCAAGGGTCCCCTTGGACTTTTCATCCATCTGTTCGACGATGATATAGCGTTTGATCGACTTATCCATGTGGTTCACATGCTCCGGCATGGATTTATAGCCCCTTCTCTTTTCCCTGTTCACTACAAGTTCACAGGCTGTCACACCTGCATAATAGGGACCGTCTTCCATCCGGTCAATCGTCACCCAGATCAGCCAGTAATTTTTCCCGCCTGCCGAATCTTCCCTGTTATTCGTGAACTTGATACCTTTTTCAATAGGGCTCCGTGCGTGCATGGCACCGACTTCGATGGTGGCTTCTCCTGCTTCCACGTCGATCATGACGGGTGATACATTATCCAGACTGAGGGCGCCGACACCATATCCTCCATGCCCATCCGTTGGGTCATTTTTGATGATGTTGAATCCGATATTTTTCTTCTTCTCCATCCTGTCTCACTCCTCTATATTTCAATTATTTTTGACTACGAAAATAGTGAATAGATTGCCGTGAAAATGCTGTTGAATGTCTGATTCACTGCTGCGATTCCGTTGAAAAGCAACGGTCTGATCGTATAGTTCCCCAATGGGGTGATGACGAGTACGATGAAAATCAGTGCACCGTACTGCTCATACTGGCTCATCTTTGAACGTACATGGGGCGGTACCAGATCCTCGATCACCCTGTATCCGTCCAGCGGCGGAACCGGTATCAGATTGAAGACGAACAGCAGGACATTCAGGTACACCATCATCTGAAGAAGATTCACAATGAACGATGGGACCGTGAATCCGCTGACGCCAATGAAGAAAAAGAACAGGGCATACGCGATGAAGGCGACTAAAAAGTTGCTGAGCGGGCCGGCAAGGGACACTAGGATCCCGGCAAGCTTTGGATTTTTAAAACGCGAGCGCTGCACCGGTACCGGTCTTGCCCAACCGAAACCTGCTATCAGAAGCAGAAGCGTCCCGATCGGATCAAGATGCTGAGCCGGATTCAGTGTCAAGCGCCCTTGATCCTTCGCCGTGTTGTCGCCGAAGCGGTACGCCACATACGCGTGGGCAAACTCATGGACCGTGAACCCCACGACGAGGGAAATGATGACAAACGGCATCTCGTTCAGCCGAAAAATGGAAATGGCTTCAAAAAGCTGACGGAATGTTTCCAAGATATGTACTCCTTTATCTGTTTCATATATTTTCTTATTCCCCAGTATACAGGAAAAGTCCTGCATCCGTAGGCTGAATATGTCTTGCCTGTCCAAGCGTTACCCGATACAGTTAAGGTATAGGCAAAAGCCTATCACAGATTGTATCAAATTCAAAAGCAGGGAGCGAATGTAAATGCCTTATGTGACCGTGAAGATGCTGGAAGGACGCACTGATGATCAAAAGCGCGCACTCGTTGAGAAAGTGACGGAAGCCGTCAGCGAAACGACTGGAGCACCCGAAGAGAAAGTCGTCGTCTTTATCGAGGAAATGACCAAGAACCACTACGCGTCAGGCGGCAAGCGCCTAAGCGACCAATGATCCATGACGGCCCCATATTGCGGCCGTTTTTTCTTTGCCCAACATAAAAAAGGACCGCTTCAAGCGCAGTCCCCTCCATCCTAGTGAATGACCTTTTTCAAGCTTTCGATGTAGGCATAGGCCTCATCCACTTCTTCATTCGTATACTTTTGTTTGCTCTTCAAGGTGAAGACCTTTTCCGCCACTTCTTCTTTCGGAAGGGTATCAAAGTAAAGGACAGTCGATACGAGCTCAAGGAAACGGGCCGATTGACCGTTCATATCCGTTAAGCAATCCTCGAGGAACGGCATGTCCTTTTCATAGATCTTCAAAAAGTCCTCTCCTTCTTCTGTGACGGAGTAGCGGTATTGATAGTAGCCACCCTTCTTCTCCTTCACTTCCGAGATGAACCCCATATTGCATAATTCTTCCACCCTGAGAGTCAGTTCCTCTGAATAGGGACCATAGAAATGAAATTCAAAGCGCTCCTGAAACGGGAAGGCCAGCTTCTTCGCGATGAAGATCATCTTCTGAAGCTTTTTCCTCCCGATCACTTCGCCCGATGCCATGAAGGCGCTCATCAATTTTGCGTGTTCTTTCAACAATGTACGTCATCTCCTACTCCTAGTATTGCATGTCTAGCCACCGTGTCGTCATGTGAGTTCTAAGATGCTGCGAATCTGTCTTTTTATATTCTTCTTCGTGGATTCGTCATAGAGAAGATCCACTGGATAGTATAGTTTATGGTCTGTCCGGCGTTTCCCGGAGATGGAATCGACGATATCCGACTGCCTTGAAAGCTCCCTCAGCTCATCGTTCTTCATCAGAAGATGAATCGGAAGACGTTCCTCCTCTTCACCGGGACGATAAAAATCGTACGGCAGATCGGAGGAAGAATCGACAACAAGATAGTAGTCGGGATCGATGCCTGCTTTTTTGAAGAGTGCTTCGAGTTCACTATGCTTCTTATATTCCTTAGCCGGGTCGAATTCGACGTATTTGAACAGATTGCGATTCATGAACCGCTCGCACAGGTCGCGGAGGATCGGATCTTCTTCTTCCTGCCAAATCTGAAAATAGTACGTGATGACCCCTTCATCAAGCTTCAGGTAATCTTCAAGGGAAACATCCCCTTGAAACAGTGAATAAAAGTGTACCGGTTCCTGTTTGAAGGAGTAGGAATCCTCGTAAAGCTCCTTCGCCCTATGTAAGATCTTCGTCAGGATCACTTCCGCACTACGTGTGACCGGGTGGAAATAAACCTGCCAATACATTTGATAGCGGCTCATGATGTAGTCCTCGACGGCGTGCATCCCGCTCTGCTTGATGACGACCTGATCCTCACGCGGTCTCATGACCCGAAGGATCCGCTCCATATCGAAGTGACCGTAGCTGACCCCGGTGAAATAGGCGTCCCTCTGCAGATAATCCATGCGATCGGCGTCGATCTGGCTGGATATGAGGCTGACGACAAGCTTGTTCTTATAGGTTTTGGCAATGACTTCTGCTACATGTTTCGGGAAGTTCTTTGCCACTTTTCTCAGTACTTGGTTGACCTCGGTGTCCCCAAGGATGATCGCCTGGGTGAAATGCTCGTGATCCATATGGAAGACTTTTTCGAATGAGTGGGAGAACGGTCCATGCCCCAGGTCGTGCAGCAGGGCGGCACAAAGGGATAAGAGGCGCTCATCATCGCTCCATTCAGGTCTTCCTGCGAATACATCGTCGATGATCCGGCGGATGATTTCATAGACTCCAAGGGAATGGTTGAAACGGCTGTGTTCCGCACCGTGGAAGGTCAAGTAGGTAGTTCCCAGCTGACGGATCCTGCGAAGGCGTTGAAACTCTTTTGTTCCAATCAAATCCCAGATCACCCGGTCCTTTACATGAACGTATCGATGAACAGGGTCTTTAAATACTTTTTCTTCATGTAATTTCTGCTTGGCATACTCCATCTTTTACCCTCTTCCTAACTAGCATCTTTCTATTATAGCGGCTTTTTACCCACGATTCATCTCGAATTGTGTCGAAAAAAATAGGTAATTGTCTTCGAGGCTTTTCATTCCTGATGTTTTGGGGAATGAATTTTTTTTGTGATTCTGTTCCCTCTTGACAGGTGTGGAGAGCCGCTGGTTTTTGAATGGTTCTGCATTGTTCCTATATTTCCTTTTTTTGTTTGTGGCAAACCTGTTTGTTGGATTTATGGTGGTTCATAGTTATTCTGGATGGGACGCTTCATCCCCCTGCGGGAACGGTTTTCTTCGGGAGGGTGCCCAAGCCTCTTCGTGCCTGTGGGGTCTCGGTCTTCCCTCTTTTCCGGAGGAGTCCGGATCCCTTCGCTTCTTTTCACTCTTTGGTGACAATTTGATTCCCTTTTTACATTCATCGTTCCCGCCTGTATCAATTTAATTCTACTTCATTGTTATTCTGGATGGGACGCTTCATCCCGCTGCGGGAACGGCTTTCCTTGGGAGGGTGACCGAGCCTCTTCGTGCCTGTGGGGGCTCGGTCATCCCTTTTTTCCGAAGGAGTCCGGATCCCTTCGTTTCTTTTCACTCTTTGGTAGGACTCAGGATCTTTTTCTACACTTTCGGTTCACGATTCTTTTCAACTTCGTTATATTACAAAATGAACATGTCACTCTAGGTTATAAGTTTCATTCTTTCTCGCATTCTTTTACCTACATTAGCCGTCTGGGACTGTGTGCCTTCTGCTGTCTGTGATCAGTATGGAACACCAATATGCTCTTCTTTATAAACAATAAAACTTCC
Source organism: Rossellomorea marisflavi (assembly GCF_022170785.1). NCBI lineage: Bacteria > Bacillati > Bacillota > Bacilli > Caryophanales > Bacillaceae > Rossellomorea > Rossellomorea marisflavi. The sequence continues at coordinate 4,030,258 of NZ_CP081870.1, forward strand.
TTCTTGGCGAGGGAAGTTTTGGACTATTTGGGTCGGTGTACGGACTTTTCCACAAAGGGTTTGGGGGTCGGTGCAAGGCCTGAAATCCAGATAGCCCAGCCGTCTGGAATCGGCATTGATTTGTCTTTTTTAGACGGTTTTTCTACCTTTGACACAATACCGTTCCATACGATACTCTTTTCGGCTTTGTTTTGCAAGGGAGGTTCACCCAAGCAACGAAACTAGCAGACCAGAATTTTTTTAGCATATTCGTATAAAAATGCCCGGAGCTGTCAATGATGATATCAACGACATATTATTATATGGGGGTTGAGAGGAAATGACAGTTAAATCAAGACAAGATGCCTGGACCGAAGAAAATGATCTTTTATTGGCAGAAACCGTTCTTCGTCATGTGCGGGAGGGAAGCACTCAGCTTAATGCTTTCGAAGAAGTAGGAGATCAATTGAATCGTACGTCGGCAGCATGTGGATTCCGTTGGAACGCAGTTGTCCGCCATCAGTATGAGAAAGCTCTTCAACTAGCAAAAAAACAAAGAAAGCAACGTCACCGTATCCTGGGGAAAGATCAGGGTGGGAAGAAGAAGCTATTGTATCAGCCGCCTACACCTTCGTTCGATGATCTGGATGCTATGTCTCTATCAATGCCGGAGGATGATGTTCCCTTCTCCCTTGATGAGTTCACCCATAAGCCACAGGTAGAAGAAGCAGGACAGCCGGAACCGGTACATGAAGCAGTGCCTGTTGCCTCTAAAGGCGAGATGAGCATCGAGAAGGTCATTTCGTTCCTGCAGCAATACGCCCTTTCCAATTCTGATGTGTATAAGATCGAGAATCAACGTTTGAAGGGTGAAATCCATGAACTCAGGAAAGAAAATGAGGCATTGGCTAAAAAGGTGAATGAGCTGGAGAATAACACGGTGACCATGCAGGAAGATTATGAAACCCTCATGCAGATCATGAACCGGGCACGAAAGCTGGTCCTGTTCGATGAAGATGAGGCTGCAAAATCACCGCGCTTCAAAATGGATCGCAACGGCAATCTGGAAAAAGTGGCAGAAGGATGATAAAAGAGGGTGGCCCCGTCAATCGGGTCCACCCTCTTATTTCATTCCCAGTACCTTCGCATTCCTGTCCAAGACGCGCTCGTAGTACGCTTCATACATGGCGTATTCTTCTCCTTGGAGGGATGAATTGTAAAGCTGCCCGCTGAATGAGTGGAGAGACGTCAGGAACCTCATCATCACATCCTGGACCGTGAGCTCGACCCCCAACAGTTCTGCAAGACTCGCCATGACGCTTGGGTTGATATCAGGGAAGGTGAATTTCGATGGTTCACCCTGCAACCCCACCTCATAGAAGCGGCGGATGAGCTCTGCCCGTTCCGATCCGCTTCCATTGACGCAAAGGTAGATCTGGACCGCCACTCCCCCGCGGATCCTGCGCTGGGAGATGCCGGCGAACTTCCGGTCGTTGATACTCAAATCATAGCCGCCAGGGCAGTAGGAGCGGGTGATCTCCTTCGCTTCGATCTGCTCGCTAACTTCCGGGAACATCTCCTTGATGAGAAGCCACATGGCATCATACCCTCTGTTGATGTCGATTCCTTTCTCCGAATCTGGGAAGACGAGGGACAGGTTGAGTACCCCTTCATCCAGGACGACTGCCAGGCCACCTGAGTTCCGGACAATATAGTGGTACCCTGCATCTTCAAGCACTTCAAGGGCTTCATCCAGAAATGGAAGCTTCGTGTCCTGGATGCCGAGGACCACGGTCTGGTGGTGGACCCACGAACGGGCAGTGGGGTCGGAGTCTCCTGAGCCGGTAACTGTGCATAGCGTATCATCCATGGCGAACGACTGCAGGGCACCGAAGGTAGGTCCGAGGCTCGATTGATCAATCACCCTCCACCGGTCTTGGCGGAGGAGCTCATATACTTTATCTTTCTCCATCATGTTTCTCCTTCGTGTATCTTCGATTTGTCCATTATAGCATAGCCCCTATAAAGCAAAAAAGACCGGTTCCCACCGTGGGAACCGGTCTAAAACTCTTACAGTGCTTGAGCTGCCGTGATGAGGGCAAGCTTGTACACGTCTTCTTCGTTACAACCGCGTGAAAGGTCGTTCACCGGTGCGTTCAATCCTTGAAGGATCGGCCCGACTGCTTCAAAGTTACCAAGGCGTTGAGCGATTTTGTATCCGATATTCCCTGCTTCAAGGCTTGGGAATACGAAGACGTTGGCATTTCCTTGGATATCGGCACCTGGAGCCTTTTTCTCAGCAACAGAAGGAACAAATGCTGCATCGAATTGGAATTCTCCATCCACTGTGATGGAAGGTGCTTTTTCTTTTGCGATGGTTACGGCTTCAACCACTTTTTCTGTTTCAGGTGATTTAGCAGATCCTTTTGTCGAGAAGCTCAACATAGCAACACGAGGATCGATATCGAACATTTCCGCTGTTTTTGCACTTTCGATGGCAATCTCAGCAAGGTCTTGGCTGTCAGGGGAAATATTGATTGCGCAATCTGCAAATACATATTTCTCTTCTTCACGTACCATGATGAAGACGCCGGACGTTTTGCGCACGCCTTCTTTTGTTTTGATGATCTGAAGGGCAGGGCGCACAGTGTCTGCTGTTGAATGAGCCGCTCCGCTTACAAGACCGTGAGCTTGTCCAGTGTATACAAGCATGGTTCCGAAGTAGTTTTCATCAAGAAGGATCTTTTTCGCGTCCTCTTCTGTTGCTTTGCCTTTGCGGCGTTCCACGAAAGATTTCACCAAATCGTCCATGCCTGCAAATGTTGAAGGATCAATGATTTCGCAACCTTCAAGCTTCACGTTCTGTTCATGTGCTTTCGCTTCGACCTGCTCTTTGTTTCCGATTACGATCGGCGTCAGTATGCCGTCTGCAGCAAGGCGGGAAGCGGCAGTAAGGATGCGCTCATCAGTACCTTCAGGGAAAACGATCTTCAACTCTTTACCTTTTACTTTATCTGTCAATGTCGCAAATAAATTACTCAATAGAGGAACCTCCTTGATTTATACATATCCAATCTTAGAATACTCTTCTCATAGAGGAATTCAAGGGAAAGTCGATTTGGTATCGCTTCCACTATAAAATTCTTTGTTTTCAAAAAACGGTACGCTATTTCTTTACCCGGGAATCTCTATGAATACTCATATAGTCTGTTCCCGCGTGTTTCCCTTTATCCCTGATTGTGCCATTTTTACGACATTCAAGTATGGGTATGCGCTTTCATTGGTGAAACTATGATATAGTAATGGATGGATATTGATTAAAGGAGTGATCAAGTTGGCAGAACCGGCACAAACACTGGATGGTTGGTATTCCCTTCATGATTTCCGGGCGATTGATTGGACGACATGGAAGATGCTCTCCAGCGAAGATCGTACAGAAGCCATTGCGGAATTCCAACGCTTTTTAGATAAGTTGAATAGCACACAGGATGCGAAGGAAGGCAGCCACGCCCTCTATTCGATCGTCGGACAGAAAGCTGATTTCATGCTGATGATCCTGCGTCCTACCATGGAAGAACTGAACGAGCTTGAGAACGAGTTCAACAAGCTGAAGATTGCTGAATTTACCGTTCCGACCTTCTCATATGTCTCAGTAGTCGAATTGGGTAACTACATGCCTTCAGAAGGCGATCCATATGATAACCCATATGTGAAAGAGCGTCTTTATCCAATCCTACCTAAAGCGAATCACGTTTGCTTCTATCCGATGGACAAGCGTCGCCAAGGAAACGATAACTGGTATATGCTTCCGATGGAAGACCGTCGCGATATGATGAGAAGTCACGGGATGATCGGCCGTCAATATGCCGGCAAAGTGAAACAGATCATCACAGGCTCTGTCGGTTTCGACGACTACGAGTGGGGAGTCACACTATTTGCAGATGATGTCCTTCAATTCAAAAAGCTTGTATACGAAATGCGCTTTGATGAAGTCAGCGCACGGTACGGGGAATTCGGTGCTTTCTATGTAGGGAACCTCCTGCCTGAAGAAAAAATCGAAACGTTCCTGCATGTAAACTAAATCAAACGCGTCCTGGAACCCAGGACGCGTTTTTTCATATGTAAGAAGCTCCCTCCTCCGATAAAAAAGGATTTTCATGAATAATCTCCTTTCTCCCCTCATAGAGTGAATTAGTGAGACAGTCAGGTACCGTAAGCTCCAAAACGGTCCGCAGAGTATAGGAATCAAGATGCTGATTGATGGGCATCTGGAGAATAAAGGGAGGTCAACGCGTTGTCTAATTATCCTAACTATGGGCAAGGACAAGGATACAACCAGTATAATCCGTATAGTCAGTATGGAGGCCAGCAGAGTCAAGGACAGAACTTCAATATGCCGCAAGCAGGGGGAAATTACATCCCTTCCCCGACAAATGCTCCGGCACCATCCTCACAGAATGTTCCCGGCATGCTTCCGATGGAAGAATCGTACATCGAGAACATCCTCCGATTGAACAAAGGAAAAGTTGCCACGGTCTATACCACATTTGAGAATAATAAAGAATGGAATGCGAAAGTCTTCAAAGGAATCATTGAGGCTGCGGGGAGGGATCATCTCATACTCACCGATCCCCAGACCGGCATGCGCTACCTTATCCCGATGATCTATTTGGATTACATCACGTTTGATGAAGAAATCGAGTATGAATATCCATATGCTCAAGGGTATACACCTCGAAGATAATGAAAAAGCCGTCATCCTCAGAGGGATGGCGGCTTTCCGTTTTACAGATTTTTCGCGGCAAAAATGATCAGGAGCACCCACGCTGCAAGGAAGCTGACTCCTCCAAGTGGAGTGATGGCTCCGAGCACCTTGATTCCTGATAGACTCAAAACATACAGGCTTCCTGAGAACAGAATCGTTCCGATCAACATCAACCAACCCGACCATGATAAGAGTGAGCTTGGTGCAAGGTTCCCAAGCATGACCCCAATGATCAAGATTCCGATGGCATGGAACATCTGATATTGAACACCTGTATTCCAGGTCTCAATATATTTAGCGGAAATCTTTCCTTCAAGTGCATGGGCACCGAACGCACCAAGTGCCACCGATAAGAAAGCATTGATCGCTCCGATGATGATGAATGTCTTCATTGCTCTTCGTCCTTTCTTCCATTGATGCTTTTATTAGAAATCAAAAAGGGATGAACCATTTGCGCCATCATCCGTTTCCAGCGGCTCTTCCTTCTGGATGGTAACCGGCTTGGATATCGGCTCCGGCTGCGGGACATATTGAACGGCTGACTGCTGGAAGACCGCAGATGTTTCTCCTGACTGCTCTTCAAGGAGCAACTCGCACATCGCCTTGATGGAATAGATGTGTTCCCGAATCTGGCTGGCCTTTTCTGCATTCTTTGCCTTCCCGATCTCCATCTCCATTTTCTTGATTAAAGACTGATGAGGGATATTCATGTTGTCGTACTCCTTTCAACATCCTCATGAATTCGTTTACCTACTCCATAATCCTAATTGTTCGTGATGAAATTAGCAACTCGTCTGCCCCTTCCTTTTATCAACGAATTTTAAACATGGATGTCCTGAGGATTGGCGGACGACAGCCGAGGGCATCAACTTCGTTTTGAAGCCGTATCCCCTGCAGCCACGCGGATGCGCCGGTTCCCAAGTTGTATAGAAATAGACGCATTGAAAACAGTTCACTTGAGTCGCCTTTGACTTCATTCCTCCACTTCCCTTTCTCAATGTTCACAGAATTGTAAGGAACCCACTCCTCACAGGATGTTCCACGTGAAACACGCTATTCAATACACCAATCGATTTCAGGGATATTGTGCTTTTTCAAGAACTGATTGGTCTTAGAGTAAGGTTTGCTTCCAAAGAACCCTCGATGTGCTGACAGCGGACTCGGATGAGGAGATTTAATGGTGAAATGGACGGATTGATCAATCAGCTTTTCTTTTGATTGAGCAGGTTTCCCCCACAAGATGAATACGACGGGCTTTTCACGTTCATTCAACGTTTTGATCACATGATCCGTCAGACGCTCCCATCCTTTGTTCCGATGAGAGTGCGCTTCCCCGTCCCTCACCGTCAATACCGTATTCAAGAGGAGGACGCCCTCTTTTGCCCATTTCACCAACGAGCCATGTTCCGGCACAGGACAGCCGATGTCGCTTTCAAGTTCCTTGTACATATTCCGAAGGGACGGGGGAATCTTGACCCCTTTCTTCACAGAAAAGCTCATGCCCTCTGCTTGATTCGGTCCATGATAAGGATCCTGCCCCAGCAGGACTACCTTGACGTCGTCATATGAAGTGTAGTGGAAGGCATTGAAGATATCGAACATGGGCGGGTAGACCGTATGCTCGTCATATTCTTTCTTGAGCCACTCCCTAAGGGATTGGTAATAGTCCTTCTTCAACTCATCATCTAACAAATCGGCCCAGTCATTTTGAAAAATCATGACAGACTCCTTTCCACTCTCTCAATTTGGTTATCTGCTCTTCTACTATAGCTTTATGGCAGAACACCTGTAAATCCACTACTCCCTGCCAGTGGGGTTCATTTCTACGGACTGCCCCCCTGACGTTTAACTCTATGTACAGCGGGAACAGTACACATAAGAAATCACAACTTTTTATTGGAGGGTATTCATTCATGTACAAAGTACACACGGTAGAAAACGTAGTCGAAGCTAAAAGAGAAATTGAAATGCTGACCGGCCAAGGGTATACAAAGGACGATATCTTCATATTTGCACATGATAAGAATCGTTCCCAGCATATCACCGATGGGACGGATACTGAATCGGTAGGACTTAAAGAACAAGGCGTATTCGACGCCATCGGGAACCTGTTCCAAAAACGCGGAGACGAGCTGCGCTCCAAGATGAAAGCAGTCGGACTCAATCAGGCAGAAGCTGATACGTATGAGGAAGAACTTGACAAGGGGAAATTAGTCATTGTCGCTTCCAAACACGGAGTCGATCATAACCAAGGCGTCCTCTAAACCAGGAGACGAAGAAGACACCGGCCACCGGTGTCTTCTTTCGTATGTAATGAAAATGTACAATTTGATATTCCCTATGTGATAGTATATTCTTTAGTCAGACTTTTACATTTACACCCGCACTAATTAGGAGGAATACTACGATGACATTGAAAAAAACACTAACCATTGCTGGTTCTGATACAAGTGGGGGCGCAGGCATCCAGGCGGACCTGAAGACCTTCCAGGAGCACGGCGTTTACGGCATGACCGCCCTTACCACTGTCGTCACGATGGATCCTGCCGATCACTGGCACCACAACGTACATCCCCTTCCGGTAAGCACTTTGGAAGCTCAGCTTGAGACCGTCCTTTCTGTCGGCATCGATGCAATGAAAACCGGGATGCTCGGTACAGTGGAAGTCATCGAGCTTGCGGCAAAAAAAATCGATCAGTACGGCTTGAATAAAGTTGTCATTGATCCGGTGATGGTCTGTAAAGGCGAAGATGAAGTTCTTCACCCCGAAACAACCGACGCTATGAGAGAGCATCTCCTTCAGCGCGCCACGGTAGTGACTCCCAATCTTTTCGAAGCTGGACAGCTTGCTCAGACCGGTCCAATCAAAACCATCGAAGGCATGAAAGAAGCCGCAAAGAAAATTCATGACCTCGGAGCGAAGAACGTAGTCATCAAAGGCGGAAAGCAGCTCGAGCACACAAAAGCCCTTGATCTCTTCTATGATGGAACGGACTTCACCATCCTAGAAGAAGATAAAGTGGATACCACATACAACCACGGAGCAGGCTGCACATTCGCGGCTGCCATCACGGCGAATCTTGCCAATGGCCAGGATGTAAAAGAAGCTGTGACAAATGCAAAATCATTCGTAACAGCTGCCATTAAGCACGGATTTAAGTTGAACGAGTATGTAGGGCCTGTCATGCATGGCGCTTACAATCGATTTGAAAAATAAGAATCTCCCAAGGGACCGTTTTGAAGCTGTGAGCAGCATCAAGACGGTCTCTTTTTTGTTCCATTAGCCCTTCATACGGATGCAGACGATTCTGGATGGGAATACTAGACTCCGCATATGCGGATTATCAAACAGAGTTTTCGCTTTCGGCCACTAAATTTAGTAAGATAGTACATAATGGTTTTTTCATTATGAGGAGGATATGATATGAAGCCTATTCAATTAGCGGATGTGCAAGGATTGATCAATCAGTTTGCACGTCAAGATATATATATACATCTAGAGACGACGAACGGTGCCTATGCATCCCACTTCAATGAGAATTTCTTCTCAGCAGGTGCCTACATCCGTAACGCCAAGGTCAATTACGAACATGGAAAAATCGTCGGTGACGGTCCTTTCCGTGTCGGGTTGAAGCTGGAGATCGGCTGGATCTACGCCGAAGGCTTGACCCATTATGAACAAGATGAGGAAGGCAGGCTACTGATGGCCGGACACGGAGCCGATGGAAAACTGGCCGTGGCCCTCGAGATCAGCCCTACCCCATTCAAGTAGAACGATTTTTCGATAAAGGAGATTTCAAAATGGAAAAAGAAAGACAATTACTCGTAATCTTTCCCCATCCCGACGATGAAGCGTTCGGTGTATCCGGAACGATTTCATCTCATGTCAATAACGGAACCCCTGTCACATATGCATGCCTGACCCTTGGTGAAATGGGCCGTAATTTGGGTAACCCACCATTTGCTACACGCGAGTCCCTTCCTCTCATCCGTAAGAAGGAACTTCAAAAAGCGGCAGAAGTCATGGGAATTCAAGACCTTCGCATGATGGGCTACCGTGATAAGACGGTCGAATTCGAAAATGATGAAAAGCTAGCAAATATGGTGACGGAACTGATCGAAGAGCTCGACCCTTCCCTGATCATCACATTCTACCCTGGCTATTCCGTCCATCCAGACCACGAGGCAACCGCCCGCGCTGTCATCAGGGCAGTACGCCGTTTGCCAAAAGCTTCCCGTCCGAAGCTTCACTGCCTGGCTTTCTCGAACGGATGCGAAAAGGAACTCGGCCAACCCGATATCACAGTCGATATTTCTGCTGTGAAGGAGCAAAAGCTCAACACGATGAGAGCCCATATCTCCCAAACCGCCTGGATGCTGAAAGATTTGGACAAAGGCATCGAGCAAAATGATCCTGAGGCCCTTCGCTGGGTAACCAACGAGCGATTCTGGAGCTATCAGTGGGAAAAAGACTCCGTTGAATAACCTTATTACGTAATAATACACAACCCCCAAGTCCGGGATTTCAGCGGGCTTGGGGGTTGTGTGCGTTCTTTTTGATGAGAGATTCCTTGAGATGGAGACCGTTCCTTTTTGAGTTAAGTACCTTCTGCTTTGTCAGTAAAACTGGATTTATCCTTGTGTATAAGGGGCGTTCCTTTCCGCTGCAGGTGCTTGCTTTCCTGCGGGGAGGGCGTCGAGCCTCCTCGTGCCTGCGGGGTCTCGCCACTCCTCCTTTTCCGCTGGAGTCAAGCACCTTCCGCTACAATCCACTTTGTAGTTTTAAACAAGGTGGGATTCCATTTGATTATTATGACTATAAGGATGATGCATACCAATACCCTTACGTTATTATGTAAAAATCAAACGATTATTCATTTTAGCTCCATCCCGATAAATAATATCGCACCCCCCCTACTTACATTCACAATGTAATGTTTATCTTTCCATTCACAATATAGCAATCACGCCTTAAAAAGCACATAGTGCAGTGTAGCGAAGGCTACCCGACTCCTATGGGAATAGCGGGCAGGGTGAGACCCTGCAGGCGCAGCCGAAGCGGCTCACCGCACGCCACATGGAAAGCGGGTGGCCGCAGCGGAACGAAACGAACCCTTCATCTTTTCACCCCTAATCAAAAGAGAAGTGGTTGTAATTCTCCTCACGTACAAGCAAGTGATTTCTTCTCTAAAAGCACAGTGCAGTGCAGCGGAGGCCACCCGACTCCTATGGGAAATGCGGGCAGGGTGAGACCCTGCAGGCGCAGCCGAAGCGGCTCACCGCACGCCCCATGGAAAGCGGGTGGCCGTAGCGGAACGGAACGAACCCTTCATCTTTTCACCCCAAATCAAAAGAGAAGTCGTTTGAATTCTCCACACGTACAAGCAAGCAATCTCTTCTCCAAAAGCACCCAGTGCCGTGTAGCAATGGCCTCCACTCCCTACCTATTCAGAGAGGGAGATGATCCTGACATCATCCAGGTTCATCCGCCTCATCGACCGGCACTGCAAACTGGACTAGTTCTGGATGTCTCTTTATGTCTTCCTCCACTTTTTGTTTAAGTCCCTCTGTGTCCTTTTCATCCCCTTCTGTTAACTCGTGAAAAGCGTTTGGATACTTCTTCTGAATTTCCGAGAAATCCACTGGTTCAGTAGTATGTTCCTCTAGTTTTTCAACCGCATTGGGGTACTTCTTTTGAAGCTCCTCGAAGCTACTTCCATCCACCAGAACATTATCCACTGAAAATGATAAGGTCATAATAATGACCACCATCAAACTACCTAACACTTTCATCCGCTTACCTCCCTACTCATTTTCCATCAACCGTATTATTTCCAATTCCCCTTATAACAATAGGTTAACCGTAACAAAATTGGTTATTTGTGTAAACTATGAACACAAGGAAAAATCACTAACTGTAGTGACTCAAACCACATATGACGGTGTTAAGAGTCAGAAGGATTTTTTTGAAAATGATAAGATAACAGCCAGGCTTTTTATCCTAAAAAGAAGCTAATGAGCATCTAAGAGAAGGTACAAACCGAACCGCCCCTTCCCCACCCCTTGCCAAATGGAAAAACGGGGTGGGTTCTTTAACCCCCGATCTTTGAAGCTATCACTCATGCAAAACTGCACAGTGTAGTGTATGGGAATAGCGGGCAGGGTGAGACCCTGCAGGCACAGCCGAAGCGCCTCACCGCACGCCCCATGGAAAGCGGGTGGCCGCAACGGAGCGAAACGAACCCATCTTCCATCATCCCCCAATTTTATAACAGGATGGGTTCTTCAACCTCTAATCTTTGAAGCTAGCCCCCCTTCAAAACCGCTCAGTGCAGTGCAGCGAAGGACGACCGACTCCCGCGGGAATAGTGGGCAGGTGAGACCCTGCAGGCACAGCCGAAGCGGCTCACCGACCACCCCGCAGGAAAGCGGTCGACCGTAGCGAAACGGAACGAACCCATCTTCCATCACCTATCAAATTTAAAAACAGGATGGGTTCTTCAACCTCTAATCTTTGAAGCTAGCCACCCACCAGACTGCCCAAAATGGTTTCCACCCCTCCCCGACAGGGTAACCCTAAAACACAAGGAGGAAAAAACATGACCATTTTTCACAACCAAGCACTGCAAAACCAGCACATCCTCATCACCGGTGCCACAGGAGGCATTGGTCACGAAACGGCCATCGCTGCCATTGAGGCAGGGGCGAAGGTTACCGTAACCGGGCGGAACGAAGACAAACTTGCCAAACTCAAAGAATCCGTCCAGTCCCCAAACAATCTCCACGTCTTCCCTGCAGACCTGACCAAGGAGGAAGACCGTCAACAACTCATCTCCCATGCAATCGAAGCATCCGGTCCGATTACAGGACTGGTCAACTCTGCCGGGATCGGGGGCGGTGATCTTGTTGAGAAACTCTCCGATGAAGATATGCGCACCATCATGGAGCTTAACTACTTTTCCCTCGTCTCCATCACCCAGGACGTGTATCACGGCATGAAGGAACATGGGGAAGGGTCCATCGTCAATCTATCATCCCTCTCTGGCTTACGGGGAACACACGGCAACAGCGCCTACAGTGCATCCAAATTCGCGGTCAATGGCTTCACCCAGGCATTCGCCCATGAAGCCATTGAGCACGGCGTGAGGGTCAATGCAGTGTGTCCAGGCTATGTCGATACCGAGATGGGTCGTGAAGCCATCGCCTCAAAAGGTAAACGGGAAAACCGCACATATGAAGAGCAGCTGGAAGTCGCAAAGTCAGGAATTCCATCCAACCGGCTGACTTCTCCCCGCGAAGTGGCGAATGTCATCCTTTTCCTGCTGAGCGACGCCGCCTTCAATGTGGTAGGTGAGTCCATGAAGATCTCAGGTGGAAGCGTCATGAGATGATAAAAAAGGAAGCCGCCGATTGCTTCGGTGGCTTCTCTCATTGTTCGTTTTTGATCTTTTCTTTAAGCTCCTCGATGTATTTCTGTTTTTCTTTTTCATTTTTCAGCGTGTCGGCGTTTTTATCTTTTATATAGTCCTGCAGTGCTTTCTCAATGTCTTCTTTCGTGGCGTTCTCAGGTATCTTGCCTGATTCTTTCAGCGTTTTGATGATCTGTTCATCGTTGGCTATCATATCCAAATGTTCAACACCCTTCTCTGCCTCGGGAACGACGGTTTCTTCCGCATCGTCCTTCGGCTTTTCTTTAGATGATCCATCTGTACCGCACCCGCTGAGGATGACGGCCAGACTCATGACACCAGAGAGGATCAAGCGCGTTTTCATGCAAGCACTCCCTTTCAAAGGACTGTCTAGTAAACTTCTACTTTCCATGTGAAAAAGCCTTCTTCTAGGGGAAAAGAAATGAAATTAGTGCCATCCTCACTTTCAGCTCATGCCTTAATATGGTTTAATTAGTAGTACATTGGTATGAATAGTGGTTGGCAGGTTGTTTTTTTATACCCTTTTTATTCTTTATATAGTAAAAGCGAGATTTCTCTCTCTTTTTTTTACTACAAAACCGAACATACGTTCTAATGGTGGTGAAAAAAATGGACACATTGATGACCCGGTTTTACAAGCATTACCCTCATCTCAAGCATAACAAAGCGGTCGATTCGTTTATCAGCAAGCAGGAAAACAGAACATTGATCGAACAGTTCCTCCTTGAACCGAACGCTGAAAGGGAATACGAATTGAACGAAGCATTCAAGTCCCATTATTTTGATATCCGTTTTACGGCTTATGTGAGTTCCTCACTGTATTTCCATAGTGTCAATTTTGATAAGAAGCATCGGACGTATTCCGAGCGGCATCCTCTCACTCTTGATAAGAAAACCGATCAGGGGGACGGGCAGGCGTTCATCGATCTTGTTCCTGATCAATCGGACAGCCTGTCGCCATTCATGAATTACTCGACACTGGCAGAATGCCTTGAGGACGACGATCTTCTCACAGGCTACAGGACGCTTACAGAGAGACAGCAAAGGATCCTTGACCTCGCTTACGTCCAGGAATGGAGCGACACGGAAATCGCTAGGAGCATGGGGGTATCCCAGCAGGCCATATCCAAGAGCCATAAAAAGGCTTTGAATGCATTACGAATCCTATTACAGAAAAAGGAGTAGATGCAATGGGCGCACTTTATGAAATGGTAAAAGAAGCACAGGCTACAGGTGAATATGAAACACAGGTGATTACGACATTCGAACCGAAAATCAAGAAATCCCTCTACATGACCCGTGCTGAAAACCGTGATGATCTTGAGCAGGAGCTTAAAATCAAGATTATCCACTATGTGAGGGAGTATTCGATGGACCGCATTCCTGGACTGTTTGATTTGGAGTAATGACAATCGACCGGCTGAATCCAGCCGGTTTTTTTATGCCTTGTTTTCGTGTATTTTCTGTGGGAGGTTGTAGTTCTGCTCCCTTTTCTTTCTTTAGTAAGTGTAAGGCAAACGAAACGGTCGCGATGAGGTTGGGATGACTTCAATCGCAGTACCGCATCCCTTTGGTTTGTCTCTTACCATTCATATCATAGGGAGAGATGTTACATGAACTGGACAAGGACAATGAAGCAAGGTGACTCTGGTAACGATGTTCGAGAATTGCAAATCCGGGTGGCAGGATGGGCAGCTGCCTCGCCGGCAAAGACTCATGTGGCCGTTGATGGCGTATTCGGTGCAGGGACTGCAGCAGCCGTCAAGCGATTCCAAAGCGCTTATGGCCTTACAGCAGACGGCGTTGCCGGTCCTCAGAGCCATACTCAATTGAACGCACTGGAAGCCAGTGACGGATCGACTGCACACTTCAACTTCTCTGAATTTTATTCCAAGGACGGAAGCACCTTCAATGGAGGGAACGTCGGATCCACTCAGGTCAGGGAGAATATCCGCCGCCTCATGTACAAGTTGGAAGCACTTCGCAAAAAGCTCGGAAACCCTCCCGTCACCATCAACTCAGGATTCCGAAGCATCAGTCATAACCGCAGTGTAGGAGGAGCCTCGAACTCCCAGCACACCTACGGGATCGCAGCGGATATCAACCCTTCCGGAAAGACCCCTTCACAGGTGGCGGAAGTGGCCAAAACATGCGGATTCAGCGGAATCATCAAATACAATACGTTCCTGCACGTCGACAGCCGCGCGGAATACTCATACGGCGCCCAAACGTACTACTGGGCTTAAATCAACCTTAAAAACAGGAGGAATACCATTATGCCAATCATCGTACTAGACCCGGGACACGGCGGCTCTGATCCAGGAGCCATCGGGAACGGTCTTCAAGAAAAGAATCTTGCTTTAACGATCGGACTTAAGGTGAAAGCCTATCTCGAATCCAATTACGGCGCGGATGTCCGCATGACCCGCTCCACCGACGTCTTTATCGAATTATCCCAGCGGTCCGCTTTTGCCAATGGACTCGGTGCTTCTTACTTTGTCTCTCTTCACCATAATGCAGGCGGTGGAACTGGGTTTGAAAGCTTCGTCTATACTGGCACGAGGGAAACTGAAACCGGGCGAAGGCAGGATGTCGTCCATGCTGAGATCATGAAGTTCTATTCCCAGTATGGCCTCCGTGACCGCGGCAAGAAGGTAGCTAACTTCGCCGTACTTCGTGGAACGTCCATGCCGGCCATCCTCCTCGAGAATCTGTTCATGGACAGCGTGAATGACACGAATCTATTAAAAAGTGCATCGTTCATCCAGGGATTATCGAATGCCATCGGCCTTGGCATTGCCAAAGCACTTAATCTGTAAATCCAGGGCGGGCTTCCCGCCCGCTTTCTTATAAGGAGGAATGATCATGGATTATTCTGTGTTCGTCCAATTGCTCGGTAACTTCGGATTTCCGATCGCCGTCACCCTTTTCCTGCTCGTTAAATTGGAGAAGAAGCTTGAGCAGTTGGAGCAGGCCATTCAAGCCCTGTCCCAGACTTTCTCCAAAGAAGACAGGCAGTAAGGAGGTTCATGAATGTGATATCATATGTATCCAATTTGGTCGCCATCGGGATTGGCATGGTGGGAATCGGACTTTGGTTGAGTCAGTTCCATGCATGGATGGCTGTGCTGCTTCTGATCGGAAGCGTGCTGATGTTAAGAATGGATAAGAAGGGTTGAGCGCCGGGCTCTGCCCTTTTTTTGTTGCAAAAAAAAAGAGACCTGAACGGCCTCTTTATCTATTGCTTTCCTTCAATGGTGGAAAGGTCCACTTTATACAGTTTGTCATCCTGCTCTCGCGGGATGCCCCTTCCGTCCGTATTATTCGTTGTGAAATAGAGAGTTTCCCCATCTACATGGACATCGCGGATCCTTCCAAAGCCATCCAGCAGATCAGTGACCTCTTTGGTGTCCGGGTCGAACTGCTTTATGCTCTGTCCTGCGAGGGTCGCAAACAGCAGCGTCCCTTCACTGAAATCGGCTCCCGACGGGGCCCATGATGGCTCACCTGAATGAGCGAGAGGAGGAATGGTCCCTTTCTTTTCTTCGTCACCCGTTACATCCGGCCAGCCGTAGTTGGCCCCTTTTTCAATCCGATTGACTTCATCATAGCCTTTCGGTCCATGCTCCGTTGCATACAGGGTCTCACCATCCCAGGCCAAGCCCTGGGGATTCCGATGACCATAACTATACAGATAGCTATCGGAAGGATTGTCGCTCGGAGTGCTTCCGTCGAGATTCATCCTCAAAATTTTCCCACCAAGGTATTCGGGATCTTGAGCCTTCTCGTCATTTGTGGCATCTCCTGTGGTGATGTAAAGCTTCTCATCCGGTCCTATTTCAAGACGCCCCCCATGATGGAACTGGCCGCTCGGAATCCGGTCTAAAAGGACGTTTTTCTCGTTCCAGGATTGATCTTGCCTTTCAAGAAGGATGACCCTGTTATAAGGAGTGCCGCTGTCATCATAGGTGTAATAGGCATATGCTTGCTGATTTTGAGCAAAATCCGGATGAAGGACAAAGCCCAACAGACCTGCTTCAGGGTTGTCCGATAACGGTTTTTCCAAGGAAACGTCAATCTTATCTTTCTTCCCGTCCCGTACTTCTACGATAGAACCTGTCCTCTCGGTTACATATAGCGTCTCTCCGTCTTGGTCGATGGACCATGGAATGGAGAGAGAATCGGCAACGACTTCATATTCAACGCTTGGTTTTTCGACTGATGCATGTTCTTCTTGCTGTTTTTCCTCCTGATCGGCACATCCCGCTATCAGGACCAAGCTGAAGATGATCCATATGAATGGATGTTTCATGCATTCAGCTCCCTTTATGATTTTTCACCAGTATAGCCTGTTTTTCTTTATTTCAGTCCTCTTCCGACTGCTCCATTGCGTCCAGGATTGCTTTTGCCACACCATCTTCACGGTTAGTAGCCGTCACATGGGAACAGAATTCCTTTACTTCAGGTAGGCCATTCCCCATGGCGACCGGACGACCTACAACCTTCATCATGGACAGGTCGTTCAAATTATCCCCTATGGCCATGGCGTCTTTTACATTCAACCCTTTTGATGATAATACTTTTTCAAGGGCTACCCCTTTTTGTGCGTGGATGCTATTGATCTCAAGGTTGTTCTTACCTGAAGAGCTGACGGCAAGATCCTTCAGTTCTGCCAGAACAGATTGAGCCTGCTGAAGCTTTTCCCGATCTTTGGAGAATACGAGGAATTTGAAGACAAGATGCTCCGAATCTTCGAAAAGGACTTCATAATCCTCCACGACGTTGATGCGACCTTCGTCATACCTTTCCTTCGCAGCCTGCCTCACCTGTGCTTCTGATACGTCGGGATTTGAAGTCATGAAGATGTCGATGATGAGATCGATCCCCTTCTCATAATCTTCTGTGTATGTACCCTGATTCGTATACACCTCGAAATAGATACCGAGCTCGTTCAGTTCTGCCGCGATTTGCCTCGAACGATCATCCTCGATGCCCGCCTGATAGACGATTTCCCCATCAGCATCCCGGACTTCGGCTCCATTGGCACAGATGATATCGCAGTCGATCCCTGCCTCTTTCACAACATAGGAGGCTTCTTCGTAAGAGCGGCCCGTTGCCACAATCACTTCGATTCCAGCTTGTTGGGCTTTCAGGATCGCCTCTTTATTCCCTTCGCTGATTTCTTGTTTTTCATTCAATAATGTTCCATCCATATCGCTTGCTATGCTTGTAATCATTGAGTAGACACCTTTCTTTCAGGAAAATATTCTTAATTAGGTCATTGTATCATGAACCGCTATCATTTATTAGTTTGCACCACTCTACTTGAAGAAAACCCCTTTAAATGAAAGGGTTTTCAAACCTTTTATAGAACTAAGTAGGGATATCAATTTTTCACATAGCCTAAAGGAGTGACATTCATTGAAGAAACTCACAGCCCTATCGAACCGAATCATGCAGCGCTACCTACCAGATCCGTTCTTATTCGTCATCATCCTTACCCTCTTTGTTTTTGCTTCGGGAATCATTTTTACAAAGAGTTCACCCGTCGACATGGTTCAATATTGGGGTGAAGGCTTTTGGGGACTTCTTGCCTTTTCCATGCAAATGGTGCTTGTGCTTGTGACAGGGTATGTTCTGGCAAGCAGTCCTTTATTCAAACGACTGCTGGGCTATCTTGCTTCCCTGGCAAAATCACCTGGGTCGGCCATCATCATCGTTACCCTTGTGTCGCTCGCAGCGAGTTGGATCAACTGGGGGTTCGGTCTCGTCATCGGTGCCCTATTTGCAAAGGAATTGGCCAAACGGGTCAAAGGAGTTGATTACCGCCTCCTCATTGCGAGTGCCTACTCCGGATTTGTCGTATGGCATGGTGGGTTTTCCGGTTCCATCCCTTTATCGATTGCGACAGCGGGACATCCATTCGAAGCCAAGATGGGCGTGATTCCAACAAGTGAAACGATGTTTGCGGCCTTCAATATCTTTATTGTTGTCGCCCTCTTCATCATTCTTCCTATCGCTAACAGGCTGCTCATGCCCTCAAAGGAGGATACCGTTTCTGTTGATCCATCCTTGTTCAATGAATCTGCAGCCAGTGCGGAAGTGGTCGAACCTACTCCCGCTGAACGCCTGGAGAACAGCTCGATCCTTTCGGTCATCATATCCCTACTTGGAATAGGATTCATCGTCTACTATTTCATCAATAACGGCTTCGCGTTGAACTTGGATATTGTTAATTTCCTCTTCCTGTTCCTTGGCATCCTCTTCCACGGGACCCCGAAAAGCTACCTGAATTCCGTGCAGGAAGCCATCAAAGGGGCAAGCGGCATCGTCATCCAGTTCCCGTTTTACGCGGGGATCATGGGCATGATGGGGGCTTCTGGACTTGCTGTCCTCGTTTCTGAGGTTTTTGTTTCCATTGCAAATGAAACAACTTTTTATTTCTTTGCCTTTCTTTCAGCAGGGATTGTTAATTTCTTCGTCCCGTCTGGTGGAGGCCAGTGGGCCGTACAAGCACCAATCATGCTTGATGCTGCACAGGCCCTCAATGCTTCGATTCCCAAGACGGCTATGGCTGTGGCGTGGGGCGATGCCTGGACAAACCTCATCCAGCCGTTCTGGGCCTTGCCGGCTCTTGCCATCGCCGGACTTAAAGCGAAGGATATCATGGGCTTTTGCGTTTTAATCTTGATTGTGAGCGGTGTCGTCATTTCAATCGGACTCCTGATCTTATAAATACACACAAAAAAGGCTGTTCTCATTTGGTGAGCAGCCTTTACTTATCATTTACGAGTTTCGGTAAAAATTACATTTCACTCTCTCTTCTTCTCAATAGCTCCACTTCCAGCATCTCGATGAATTCTTCTTCCAGTCCTTCTTTTTGTGCCATTCGGTGGGCATTGGTTAATTGCTCTTCAGTAAGTAATGTTAGTGATTGCATCTACTACACCCCTGACTAACCTGGTTATGGGTTCCCTTTACCCCTAATAATCCCCATTAAACCTATTTACCAGAAAAATATAATATATTTCCTTTTACTATTCTTTTTATCGGTTTACGGGAGGACTTTTGAATGTGTTTTGAAAAAGAGTTGAATTGAAAGAACTATAAGGTAAACTATAGATGCAAGCGCTTACTATATAAAAATAGGGGATTGAGCATAGGATTTCTTCACAGGTTGTTTATCAGAGAATTTTTTTGGGAAGATAATCAAAGGCATCTATTGTTATCCAGTTTGCAGTAGAGTATGGACAATTAAATATGTATGCATTAGAATGAATAATGTTTCATTTTTCGTCATTACTTTTTTGAGGTGAACCTATGAATCCGCAACAACGATTTACACTCGGACAACAGTTACGTTTTATCATTCCCTCCTTGCTGGGAATTTTATTATTTATAGTTCCTTTACCGGTCGATGGTGAAGTGACGATCCCGATCGCCGTCCTATCGAATGCACTTCTCGATGCAATCGGTCCAGTGATTCCCTATGTCATGACGATCCTCATCGCCTTGACGATCATCGGGACGTTCATCACCAAGGCTTTCAAACCGGCGATCATCATGGACTCACCGTTTTTCAAAACGCTGTTCAATGTGACGCCCGTCTGGTTCGTGATCAGGATCGTCGGCGGTATCTATGCTGTCATGACCCTTTTCCAGTTAGGGCCGGAGTGGATATGGTCAGAAAACACAGGGGGGCTGCTCCTGAGCCCGGATGGGCTGATTTCCATCCTGTTCTGCGTCTTTTTATTCGCCGGACTCCTTCTACCATTACTCTTGAATTTTGGTCTTCTTGAGTTTTTCGGCTCCATCCTGACGAAGGTCATGAGGCCGATCTTCAATCTGCCTGGCCGCTCCTCCATCGACTGTCTGGCTTCATGGCTTGGCGACGGGACCATCGGGGTCCTGCTGACCAGCAAGCAGTACGAGGAGGGCTTTTATACGAAGCGGGAAGCAGCTGTCATCGGGACGACGTTTTCCGTAGTATCCATCACCTTCTGTCTCGTCGTCATTTCGACGGTCAACCTGAGTGAATTCTTCTTCCCATTCTACCTTACGGTGACGTTCTCCGGACTCGTCGCGGCAATCATCCTGCCGCGTATCCCTCCTTTGTCCCTCAAGCCTGATACGTATTTCAACGATCAGGAAGGGAAGGATACAGCAGAGACCATTCCTGAGGGCTATACCCGTGCAGGCTATGGCTATGAGCAGGCTGTCCTACAGGCAAAGAAGAACAACAGTGTGTCAAAATTCATCACAGATGGCATGAAGAATGTATTGGATATGTGGATGGGCGTAGCCCCGATCGTCATGGCCATCGGAACGACGGCACTCATCGTTGCGGAGAACACAAAGTTCTTCGAATGGATCGGTATCCCCTTCATCCCGGTACTCGATCTCCTTCAGATCCCTGAAGCAGCAGAGGCTTCGAAGACGATCCTGGTCGGATTTGCGGATATGTTCCTTCCTACGATTTTCGGTGCGGGCATCGAGAGCGATATGACCCGATTCATCATCGCCTGCCTTTCCGTCACACAGCTGATCTACCTATCAGAAGTCGGCGGACTCCTCCTCGGATCGAAAATCCCTGTTTCCTTCTGGGATCTTGTGGTCATCTTCCTTCAACGGACGATTTTGACTCTACTCATCATTGTCGGAATTGCCCACCTGTTATTCTGACTTATACGAAAGGAGTACCCGGAACGAACCGGGTACTCCTTTTTATCATGCGGTGAGTGCCAGTGCACGCGTCTTCCTTACGTCACGCACCATTTGTGATATTGTTCCTGCAGTGCCTCCAGTGTCAGGTCCCCAGTGGAAGCAATCGACCAGTCTGCATTGCTCATGAAGGGATCGCTTCCGACCCCTACCGTGAACATCCCTGTCTCAAGAAGGCCTCTTAATCCAGCTTCCCCGTCCTCGATCCCGACACACTTCCTTTCTTCGACTCCCAGCACCTCCCGCGCCTTCAGGAAAATCTCGGGATCGGGCTTCCCCCTGGTAAGGGAAAGTGGATCGATGATGTATTCAAATGCCCAAGAAAGACCGGTTTTCTTCAGTACCTCCGGTGCGTTCCGGCTGGAAGAGGCAACAGCCATCCGTATTCCATTCTCCCTTAGTTCCTTCAGGAATGATTCCATACCAGGGAGGACTTGATCAGGCGTCAGGCTGTCCATCAGTTGCAGGTAGTGTCGATTCCTCTCCTCCGCGAGTCGGATTTCCAAGTCCTCTTCAATCTTCCTTCCCGCTTCCTCCCACACGGTTCGGATGGTCTCCCGCCTGCTGATACCCTTCAGTCGATCATTCTGCTCCCATGTATAGTCGATACCGAATGGAAGAAGGGTATCCCTGGTTGCTTCGTAATAAAGGGGCATTGTATCCGTCAGGACCCCGTCCATATCGAAAATGACTGCTTCGATCATCTTCATCGTCAACCTCCTTTAAAAGAATTGAAAAGCCTGCCATCATGGTGCTGACGGCAGGCGTGCATGGATGGGGAACCCGATCGTGACACGGGTCCCTTCCCCCAATTCTGATTCGATCTTTAAACTTCCTTTATGACCTTCGATAATTTTCTGACTGATGGTGAGTCCGAGGCCCATACCTTTTTCCTTGAGGGTGAAAAACGGTTCTCCCAGTCGTTCCAGCCTGTCTGCAGGAATGCCCGCTCCCTGATCTTGTATGGTGATCAATATTTCTTCTTCCAAGCAGTGGGCTTTGATGCTGATGAGGCCCTCTTCCATGGCCTCGATGGCATTCTTCGTGATGTTGATCACGACCTGTATGCATTGGTTCCTGTCCCCGATGATCTCAATCGGCTCCTGGGGCAGGTCCACTTTCAGATTGATCCCTTTCATAAGTGCCTCATGTCCCATTACTTTGCCGACGTAGTCCAAAACTTCCCTTATATCGAACGGACGTGATTCCCTCAGATGTGGCTTCGACAAAATGAGTAGCTCTCCGACGATCTGATTGATGCGGTCCATCTCGGCACTCATGATGGTTAAGTACCGGTCTGAGACATGTTCGTTCTCCTCCAACAGCTGGATGAATCCCTTGATGCTGGTCAGGGGGTTTCGGATCTCATGGGCGATGCCTGCGGCAAGCTCTCCCACGACAGACAGCTTTTCATTTCGAAGAAGCATTTCTTCAGCTACCTTTTGCTGGGTAATATCCCGGCCGATGATGACCAGACCCTTTCTTCCTCCAGTTGAATAAAAGAGCGGGACCTTGATGACATCGAAGGTTTTTTGCTCACCGGAAGGCAGAACAAAGCTCTCTTCGCAGCGGGTCCCTTCTTCACCCCACGCCCTTTCATCCGATTCGATACAGAAATCGAAGGCGTCCTTGAAGAAAGGAACAAGCTCTCCCAGCTCCTTGTCGGTCTTTCCGATATAATCGATGCCTTCCAGATTGTAAAGCTCCCTCCCAAACTGGTTGACTTTCATCCATCTTCCTTCCCCATCCTTGAACGATATAAAATCGGGCAGGGAGTGGAGGAGAGTGGAAAGCTGGTTCTCTTCCTCCAGAAGGGTTTCGTGGGCAGAAGAAAACGTAAGGGCTTTCTTGATGGACTGATAGAGTAAACCAATACTGATGCACGCAACTGTGGGAATAGCCACCATAAGGGCCACTCCCTCAAGAACAAACACCATGATCATAGCGGAGAGGAACAGCACCGCTGTCAGGACCAGTCGCATAATGATATAAGATATGTCATGTGAGCGCACGCGCCTTCCTCTCCTTTTACCCTAGAATAGATTGAACATATACGGTCCGATAAGTGATATATATAGAAGGATATAGGTTCCCATGAAGTAAAACACTCCGGCAAATGGACCCCACTCCTCATTCCTTCCAAATTTCCAGACAAGGGCCGTCAGTAAGCTGATTACGATCATCACTGCATAGCCACTTCCACTGAAGCTCAAGAGATCCGGGGCGACCTGGTAATAATAATCCCCCATCGCCTTGCCTGTATAGGTGAACGGCATGATCAAAAAGATCAAAATGGTGACATATTCCGCCATGCTGATGCCTTCCCTCTCAAATACATTCGGTTTGAAGATATTCAAGAGGATCAGGATAAATAAAGAAGGAAGCACCCAATAGAATGAGGTCAGCCCCGTTACCAAACTTGAAAATAGCATAAGAGTCCCATTGAGTAAAGCTTCTTTTACGGATGCTTTTGTCCAGTGCAGACTCGATTCGATGACCTCGTCATTCTGCGAGGTCCCATATAGTTCATATGTACCACCATTGTAATTGAACCAAACCACTTCATTGTCTGATAATGGAAGAGGTGATTGTGTCAAATGTCTCGTGGTGTTTAGGCGCAACGCCTGATAAGAGCCATCTTCAATCGGAACGGCCTTATATAAGGCGATTGCGTTGAAATCCCCGATCTCCTGCCCCTCAGCAGTAAGCAACAATGTGGCTTCCCCATCGATCTCCGCCAATTGGATATCGCCCGGAGACTCCAGATCAAGCCCGTTGTCTGCATTGACGAATCGGACTTTTTCCGCCTTTTGAAGCTCATCCCCCACCTCGTCCACAGGCACCTTGACCTTGTATGTCGCCGTAGTCAATTGTCCCTGCGAGCGTGCTGTTTCACTGTAGAATAACGTCAGTTGACCTCCTGTTATTTCATACGTCGCATTTTCAACCTGCTTGCTTGAATTCTTCTCCAGAAGCAGGAAAGGAGCACTTACACGTTGCTCTCTATCAATATAGTGAAATTGCACATGCGTATCATCTGCCTTGGTCTGAACAAGGGAATCCCCATCTTTTCCGATGGTTACTCCATCGATCTCCTGCTTAAATGAATGAATCTTCCCGGCATCCATTGTGAGAGGATCCATTTTGTAGAGTGTGCCACCCGTCCAATAATACACAGTGCTAGTATTTGTCTCAATGCCTGTGACCCCTTCTGAGAGGACGGAGACCTTCCCGCCTTCATGTGATAGAAGTTTCGCATCCTCATAGTAGATGACCTTCTTGCCGTCGGTCCAATAAGGGTTGCTACCGGAAACATCGACATCGAGTGCCTGTTTCTCCTCGAGCCGGAGTCCTTCCTTAACGGTTAGCCCCTGGATCTTCCCTCCACTGGAGATGAAGAGATCCCCGCTTCCATTGAACAATTGCGGTCTGTCCTTAAATGATTGATCAAGGTATACCGAACGGCTCCAATCCTTCTGAGGAGGCTCTTTCACCTTCAGTAATTGATGGAGGAACATCCCTCCTATTATGAGGATGACCAATGTCATCGGAATACCCCATACCTTCAGCTTTTCTTTCACTTTTCATTCCCCCTGCTTTAAAGCATGTTCTCTACTTATACTTCTGAATTTTAGCACAATTAGTGTCTATATTCACTTATTTTTCCATATTTAGGTATAAAATAGAGAGTAAGGGCTATATTACATATACCACATCTCCTATATTATGTCGAAAAAAAAACCGCTCCCTATTCATATCGGAGCGGTTTTCATTTTCTTATATTCTTTTTTCGGCCTTTAGCTTATGGAGCATATCGGCTGTCATCTTCGAGAGGTCGTACGAACAGCTGAATCCCCACTCTTCCACTGCAGCAGAAGAATCGATGGCATCCGGCCAGCTTTCGGCAATGGCCTGCCTGACGGGATCGACCTGATAGTCAATCTTGAAGTCAGGCCGGTGAACCTGTATCGCTTTCTCAAAATGCTCAGGCGCTGCACTCATGGCACTCACATTGAAAGAATTGCGGTGGATGAGCTTCGATCCATCCGCCTCCATCAAATTGATGATGGCATCTAGGGCGTCCGGCATATACATCATATCCATGAAGGTGCCCTCACCGATATAGGAAGTATAACGATTCTGCTTGATGGCTTCATAGTAAATTTCTACTGCATAATCCGTTGTTCCCCCACCTGGAAGCGTTTCGTATGAAATCAATCCAGGGAACCGCAGACCCCTGGTGTCCACACCGAATTTCGTGAAATAATAATCCGACAATAATTCACCGGACACTTTATTCACGCCGTACATCGTCGTCGGTCGCATGATGGTATCCTGCGGTGTCGCCTTTTTAGGGGTACTTGGACCGAATGCTCCGATCGAACTTGGGGTGAAGAATTGACAATCGAATTCCCTGGCCGTTTCGAGGGCATTGACGAGTCCTCCCATATTCAAGTTCCATGCAAGCAGCGGCTTAGCTTCAGCTGTAGCCGACAATAGAGCGGCAAGATGGATGATGGTATCGACCTTGTTCGTCTTGGCTAGCTCGAACATGCGCTTTTCATCGGTTACATCCAGCTGGGCGAAGGGTCCTCCGGTCACGACAGGACTGTCGGTTTCCCTGATGTCTGTTGCCAATACGTTTTCCGCGCCGTAAACCTCGCGGAGACGCGTCGTCAGTTCCGATCCAATCTGTCCCAACGCACCGGTGACAAGAATCTTTTTCATCTTAGTTCCTCCTGTATATCATTGATGATGAGGGAATTAAAGGATCCCCAGCTCTTTTCCTACTTTTTCATACGCTTCTACCGCTTGATCAAGCATCTCTTTCGTATGGGCTGCCGATGGCATATTCCGTACCCGGCCCGTCCCGCGTGGCACAGTAGGGAATACGATGGATTTCGCATAAACCCCTTCTTCATACAGGCGTTTACTGAAATTCTGAGTATCCTGCTCATCACCGATGATCACAGGAGTGATCGGCGTTTCAGATTTCCCGATATCAAAGCCAAGCCCTGAAAGTTTTTCCTTGAGATAGGTACTGTTTTCCCACATTTTATCCTGCAGTTCCGTGCTAGTCATCAACAAGTCCAGCGCTTCCGTACACGCTGTCACATCCGCAGGTGTCAGGGAAGTGGAGAATAGGAACGGGCGGGATCGCACCTTCAACCAGTCGATCAGATTTTGAGTACCCGCCACATAGCCACCTACTACCCCGATGGCTTTAGACAGCGTACCCATTTGGAAATCGACTTTATGAGAGAGACCGAAATGCTTCACCGTACCGGCACCTTTACCAAGAACACCGGAACCATGGGCATCATCCACATAGGTCATGATATCGAATTCCTCTGCGATTTCGACGATTTCAGGTAGCTTGCATACGTCTCCATCCATAGAGAAGACCCCATCTGTGATGATCATGATTTTCGCGTAAAGACCTGATTCTTTGGCTTCCTTCGCCTTTGCGCGCAAATCTTCCATATCCGAGTGGTTGAATCGGATGATCTTGGCACGGGACAGACGGCATCCGTCGATGATGGACGCATGGTTCAATTCATCGGAAAGAATGGCATCATGTTTATCCATGACCGCAGAAATGGCTGCCATATTGCAATTGAAGCCCGATTGATACGCGATGGCCGCTTCGGTTCCCTTGAATTCAGCAAGCTTTTCTTCCAGTTTCACGTGAAGGTCAAGTGTTCCGTTGATTGTCCGGACAGCACCTGCTCCGACACCATATTCTTTCACCGCTTCGATGGCCACCTTTTTCAAGCGCTCATCTGTTGCAAGTCCTAGATAATTATTGGAAGAGAGATTCACAAGCTCCTTGCCTTTAATCGTAATGACGGGTCCGTTTGCCCCTTCCAACGGATCGATTTCATTATAGAGACCTTTTGATTTTAGATCCTGCAGATTGTCCTGTAAGAAATGGTCCAGGGTTTTACTTGTCATCTTTGTGACCTCCTTGTTTATGTAAGCGTTTTATATACAATTGTACACTCGAGAAAGACACTTACCGGTATAATGTTAGCGGTTTTCGTACTATTTCACACAGATTAGTTTAACATGTTTCTCCGTGATGGACAAAATAATTCTTGCGGAAATGGTTGATTCTCTGTGTCTGATGATGTCTCTAGTATGCGGTTGACCAATCAAATTGATTCCTATAAAAAAAGAAGCTGGCCCTAAGGCCCGCTTCATGATGATCAATGCTTTTTCTTCGGTTTTTTCTTATCCTTCAGTTTGACTTCATACGTGAAATCGACCGGGTTTTTATCGTGTGGCGGAGCTGCATAGGAAGTAATCATATAGTTACTTCCATCCTTGAAGAGTTGTCGAAGCTTCAAGGCATTGGTTTCCGTCACATTGAACGGGTCGACCTGAATGACTTTATACTTGGTTTTCGGGTTCTTTTTGTTGCCTACCTGTCTCTCATTAATGAATGTGACCGTATATTCCACGTACTCTCCAAGGATTTCCGCTTTCGATTTAAATACGTCCAGATTGGATCCGTCCTGCTGGAAGCCGATTTCCGGGATCTCGATATTATTAATGAACCAGCCTGAGTCATTGTAACCCCAGTCCGTCAGATAGCGGAAGGAGATCAGGATGTCCTTGCCGGCGTATTGGCTCAAATCAAATGTTTCTTTTTGCCAGTCTTCATAGTGACCAGTGAAGCCCGGGACATTATCTTTAATCTTAGGATATCCCTGTCCGTCCACATCCGAACGGGTATTTTCATTTTCAAGGGATGTCCAGGTCTTCCCATTATCCTTAGAAACTTGGACCATGGCGTAATCCCATGCTTCTTCAATATCGATGAAATTGTCGAAGGAAAGGGTAGCTTTGTCCACCTTTGACAGATCTGCTTCTAATACGATGGCACTGTCCAGTTCGTCGCCTTCATTGGCCCATAGGACTTTGTTGCCCGATCCTTTGGGATCATCAACGCTTTGCCATTTGACCGGTAAGAAATCTACTCCATCAAAATTGATCGTGTCGACCTTCCCTTTAAAATCAAGCTCCTTGAAGTCCCCTCCCCATGCAGGGACTCCTTCTTTTTCATACTCGAGTGCTTTCTCATAATCGACGGTCTTGCCTCGCTTCGTACCTTTACTGTCGACCGGAAGATCCCTCAAATCGATGCTGTCGAAATCATACTTGCTACCAGATCCATCATCAATAGCGAGGGCCGTGATGAAGTGTTGATAGAGTGTGGTGAAGTCTTCCTTCGCTCCATATTCTTTCAGCATGTGATCGACACTCTCGATTCCATGCTTTTCGTCAGTGGCAAGATCCCTGATGAATTCCTGTCCATACTTATCGTACATATAGAGGGTGAAGAGATAGACCTGACCATAGTCCGCGATCGTTTCCGGTCCTGTTGCCGCACTGCGGTGTTCATCCCAGTTCACCAGGGAGTTTTCTGGGTGATCAAGATAGAAGTTCACAGAACCCTCATTGGATCCGTACCCGCCAAGGAATTCGGAGAATGTGGACATCCCTTCATTCAGCCATGTCTCTTCAGCCGGGTCATTATCGGCATGGATCAAATGCTGAAGCTCATGGATGGTCGTACCGAAGAACGTATTCTCGAGCCTGGTTTCCCAGCTGTTCGTATCAATCGTGATGATGTTCCGGTCCATATAGTTTTCAAGGGTCTGCCAGAAGAATCCTGCCACGAAGAACGGATAGCTAGGGTCGTAGTAGCCGTCATCCTTGATGTTGTCGACGAGCATGATTACCTTGTCGCTGCCCTCGTAATAGTTATTCGGCAGTCCTACCATTCCTGGGACGGTTGCATTCGATCCATCCAACTCATCCGGCATGCCGAAGAAATCCGTTGCAGTCGGATAGATGTTCGAATCGAATTCATCCTTCAGCTTATCTACCTGCTCCTGAGTGACCACATGAGGAGGTCGTGGATCTCCTTCAGGGAAGGAAAGATCATTCGCCACCCAGATCTCCACGTTGTCTCCCACACTTCTCAGGGTGAATTGTTTAAATTCCAGATCCCGATCAAGGAATACTTTTGTCCCACCGTCGTATGTAAATTCATTCGTCTGTTTATTGCTTTGAGCCTTTACTTCTCCTTTTTGATCAAACTTGAACTCTTTCACCTGTTTTTTCAGCTTTCCTTCAGCCTTATTCAGGAAGTTTTCATTTTCAGACAGTGACTCAAGATGACCATCGATATCAATGCGATCACCGTATCGCTCGGTGTCCCAGTTGGCCTTTGTCGGAGCGGACTCAGCCGAGACCTCCTGTGAGAATGGTGCCAACAGCCCCAGTGCCAAAGCACCGGTCGAAAGAATGGAAAACAATTTAGTTTTCAAATACATAATCCCCTCTCTATGAGAATAGTTATAATATAAGCGAAATAATCATAACACACTAAATTTTCAGAATATATAAGCCGAAAGTTTCTTCTCTTCCTTCGTTATTTATGACATTTTCGACTATCCCACCTAGTAACGAACCATACGCCCTATACTTTCGACATAGTTCGATGTTCCTCATAAGTTGACACGCTTAAATCAAGGTCTTTACACCCATCCCCTCGACGATATTTCATTCTCAACTGCAAACATTAATTGAAAGTGGCGATACCCGTCGGTTGATGTTAGGATTACAGGACAAAACAAAAAAACAGCCCTATTAAGACTGTTTTCCTATTCTATGCTCAAGCAAAGCTTCATTCATGCGCCGCAACGCCATGTCGATGCGCTCCTTGGGACAGGCAATGTTCATTCGGATGAACGAACTGCCGGTCTCTCCGAATTTGAATCCTTCATCGAATTTCACTCGAGCCTTCTCCAGGAAGAAGGTACAAAGCTCTTCTCCGCTCATTCCGAGTTTCTGACAGTCGATCCAGATCAGGTGGGTGGCTTCCGGCTGAATCGCCTGAAGTTCAGGCATGTATTCCTTGATGTAATTCAATACATACTGCTTGTTATCCTCCAATACCATCCGGAGTTCTTCAAGCCATGGAGTCCCTTCCTCATAAGCAGCGATCGTCCCTTCGATCCCGAATACATTGGGACGCATCAGCCCGAAGGATGTGAGCTTCTCTTGATAACGCTGTTGTAACTCCTTATTCGTAATCATGAGAATGGACGTCTGAAGCCCGGCAATGTTAAACGTTTTGCTCGGGGCCGAGCAGACGATAGTACGGTCCCTCACGGAAGGATCTGACTGGATAAAAGGAAGATGCCGATGTCCCTGGAACACGAGGTCGCCATGCATTTCATCTGAAATAATCCAAAGATCATGTTCTTTCGCAATCGCCGCCACCCGCTCCAGCTCTTCTTTTGTCCACACCCTGCCAACAGGATTATGGGGACTGCAGAGGATCAAAACCTTTGCTTTTGAGGAACGCGCTTTTTCCTCCAAGTCATCAAAGTCCATCTCATAGCGACCATTTTCATAGAGAAGCGTATTCTTCATAATCGTGCATCCATGTGCCTCAATCGTGCTGTAGAACGGATAGTACACGGGATCCTGCAGGATGACGGCATCCCCTGGCTCTGTAAGGACCGAGAGAAGGACGTTGATGCCCGGAATGATACCAGGACTGAATGAAATCCATTCCTTCTGGATCTTGATGCCATACTGCTTGTCCCACCAGTCGATAATCGAGTTGAAGTACCGGTCACTGAAGGTGGTATAGCCATAAATTCCATGAGCAGCTTTCTTTTGCAGCGCCTCCACGATGGCAGGGGAAACCTGAAAATCCATATCCGCTATGCACATCGGTATGACATCCTCCTGAGGATACGACCATTTAACCGAGTGGGTATTCGTTCTCTCGATGCAATCATTCCAGTTCATATTCCCTTACCCCCTGATTTTGTGAATATGTTTCATCCCTTCGCGCTCACTGAGCGGTGCGAGATCTTCGTTTTCTATAAAATCCTCCACCGCCGTCGGGTTTGTCTTCGAGTACTCCCGGAGAGCCCAGCCGATCGCTTTTTGGATGAAGAATTCCTTGGAATCTTGTTTTTTCCTGATATAGCCGAATAGTCGGTCCTCTTCGGTCTTATCCTTATATTTCAACTGATAAAGGATTGCCGACCGGTTCAGCCATATATTATCTGATGTGATCCACCGTTCAGGATATCCTCCATCTCCATGTTTTAGGAAAATCAGTCCTGCAAGGTTCGGGGCAATGCCATCAATCGTATCCCACCAAGACTTTTTGACGATGAGCCCTTCAAGGAGCGGAAGATGGTCAAGGGTCAGCTTCTTGACCTGCCTGGAAAGGAGGTAGAGAGCGGCATACTGACACTCCCGCTCCGGTTCATCCCAAAGCAATTTCGTGACAGAAGGCAGCTCTTCCAGAGGAGGATCACCATACTGTTTGACAAAGTCCTTGAGAGCAGCATTGCGCTCGGGCGTCCTGATGCCATAGAACGAAAACTGATTCCGCATATACGCTTCCATCGATTCACGATTTTCTTCCGTTCCCATCTCTTTGAAGCGCTGGAGGAGGGCTTCGGTATATGTTCTCACATTGTTAGAACACTCCAGACATAATCTGAGCTCCTCATCACCTTTATAAAAGCCGTTTTCACAATAAATGTTGCCACCGCATGCTGCACAGTTTGTCACAAGCTCCCTCACCCTGGTTCCTCCTCATCCTACTCGAGCTACCCTGCAAGAGGTGCATCCTCTCGCTGACGTGCAATCGTTGCCTCTACCCAATTCCTGCTCATAGGCAAGGACATTCCAACCACCTGTCCGACACCCAGGGCGATCACAATCGTTCCGATCCCGACGGGGCCGCCAAGCAGCCATCCTGCAATCAATACGACCAGTTCCATGCCGTTCCTCACCCACTGGACGCGCCAGCCGGTCTTATCCACGATTAAGAGCATAAGGCTGTCCCTTGGGCCAGCCCCAAGTCCGGCAGCTACATAAATGCCGATCCCGATACCCATGATGATGATCCCGATACATAGTACACCTGCCTGTATCCATAAAGACGAAGGGTCAGGAAGAAGAAAGTTGAAGATGTCTATAAAAATCCCCACAAGGAGCATATTGATGAATGCACCCAGCTTCGGGATTGACTTTGTCATGATCCCGGTGAAGGAGAGGATGACGATACCCGCAATGATCGACCAGGCCCCAATGCTCAATCCTGCATTCAGGAAGAGCCCATAATGAAGGACGTCCCATGGACCGATGCCAAGATCCTTCCCTTTAATGGTCAACGTAATACCGAACGCCATGATGATCAACCCGACAAAGAAAAATCCCCAACGGGTCATCCGTTCCCTTTTCATCTTCTATCACTCTTTCTCTCTTTCATAATGCACCCACTTTACCACATATTCACCTTCAAAGAAATTTCACCATGCCGATTGGGTTTGTGGGGTATACTTTTTTTACGAGGCGGAATTCACATTCGGCGAAGAAGGTTTGAACACGTTTTCTCCTCTATGCCTTCATTTCCCAAATAGGAATCTCTCAAAACCGAACGATACGACTAGATTCTTATTTTATATTCGTGTTATAATCGTTTTGCATCTATCAAGCAGTGACTGGCGAAAATGTGGAAATGACCACAAGGGAGCTGCATTCATATACCCATTTGCCGTTCGCCTGGGCATAATGATTGGGCCATATCCATGAGCTACACGATAACAGCCTTAAAACATTCAGGAGGGATCGCAATGGAACCATTGATCTTAAACGGAAGCAAAGTCGCAACAGACGTAAAGGAACAATTAAAAATACGTGTTGAAGCATTGAAAGAAGAAGGGGTTACTCCATGTCTCGCCACGGTACTGGTAGGAGAAGACCCGTCCTCCGCCACTTATGTGAAGATGAAGGGGAATGCCTGCGCGAAAATCGGCATGGAATCAAGAAAAATCCATCTACCGTCCGAAACGACGACAGAGGAGTTATTGGACGTCCTTGATGGACTCAATGATGATGCTACGGTCCACGGCATCCTTCTTCAGCACCCTGTCCCGTCCCAAATCGATGAGCGCGCTGCTTTTGAACGCATCTCCATTGAAAAGGATGTAGACGGTGTAACCAGCCACGGCTTCGGCCAAAACGCATTGGGCTTTGGTGAATTCCCTTCCTGCACCCCGGCAGCGATCATGGAAATCATTGATTACTATAATGTAGACCCTCAAGGAAAGCACGCTGTAGTGGTAGGGAGGAGTCCGATCCTAGGTAAGCCTGTCTCCATGATGCTTTTGAACCGGAACGCCACGGTGACCACGTGTCATTCCTATACAGAGAACCTCCCCGCCCTCGTTGCTAATGCGGACATCGTCGTAGCAGCAGTAGGCAAGCCAAACTTCATTCAAGGAGATTGGTTGAAAGAGGGAGCAATTGTCCTCGACGCCGGATACAACCCCGGAAATGTGGGCGACATCGATTATGAAAGCTGCTATGCAAAAGCATCTGCCATTACACCCGTCCCTGGTGGTGTCGGCCCCGTGACAATCTCCATGCTGCTGAAGCAGACGGTGGACGCAGCTGAAAAATACGGAAAAACCAATTCATGATACACGCGACCGCCCCTAAAGGGCGGTTTTTTTTATTTTGCTCTCCCAACGACTTATGTTTTCCAACCAGTTCGGCCATCATGGTAGGGACATAATGAAAAGGAGCGTGAATTCATGAATTTTCAGCACCCGGAACCTTATTGGAGGAAGGACACTCACCTCCAGTCGTATCCGAAGCTTGACCGGAACCTGAAAGTGGATGCGGTCGTGGTCGGTGGTGGCATCGCCGGAATCACCACTGCTTATTTCCTTGCCAAAGGCGGAAAGAAGGTCGCACTGATCGAAGCAGACCGAGTATTGAATGGGACAACCGGCCACACGACAGCCAAGATCACCGCGCAGCATGGACTGATATACGATGAACTGATACAACATTTTGGTACAGAATACGCAAGGCACTATTATGAATCAAACATGAAGGCATTGGACTGGATCAAAGAGACAGGGAAAGGACTCGACTGCGATCTCAGAGAACAGGATGCCTATGTCTATGCCGAAACGAATGAATATCTTCAAAAGGTACAAAAAGAATACGAAGCGTATCTCGAACTTGGAATCGACGGAGAACTGGTGGAAACCATCCCCCTCGATATTCCCATCAAGCAGGCCATCATGATGAAAAAGCAAGCCGAATTTAACCCTTTGAAATTCTTCAAGCATCTTGTAGAATCCTTTATAGGCCTTGGCGGTCAAGTATTCGAACAAACCCCTGCCGAGACCATTGAAGACGACACGATAACAAAGGTCATGACGGCGAACGGCTACCATCTTGAATGTGAGAAGATTGCAATCTGCACCCACTTCCCTTTCTTTGATGGAATGGGGCTATACTTCACCAAGATGTATGCAGAGCGTTCCTATATCATCGGAATCAAATCGGAGAAAAAGTTCCCTGGTGGCATGTATATCAATGCAGAGGATCCTTCTCGATCCTTCCGCTCGGTCGTCCAAGAAGGTGGAGAACTGATCCTCATCGGAGGAGAGAACCATAAAGCCGGGCAGGGCAAAGACACCCGGGAACACTATGAAGCTTTGGAGAAATGCGGACAATCCGTTTTCGGGGATACGGAAACCCTTCACAGGTGGTCGGCCCAGGACTTGATTTCAGTTGATAAAGTTCCTTATATCGGGACTCTCTCGCCAAAGCACCCAACCATATTCGTAGCCACAGGCTTCAAAAAATGGGGGATGACGACCGGGACCTTATCGGGAATGATCCTGTCCGATTTGATACTCGGGAATCATAATATTTACGCCGACCTCTACGCCCCTTCACGATTTGTCGCCGATCCAAGCATCAAACATTTCATCTCGCAGAATGCCGATGTGGCCAAGCATCTTGTAAAAGGTAAACTGCAGATTCCATTTAAGTCTTCAGGGGATTTGAAGAGCGGAGAAGGAGGTGTGGTCTGGCATGAAGGGAAGAAATGCGGCGGATATCGTGACAACGACGGCAAACTCCATCTCGTAGATAACACCTGTACCCATTTAGGCTGCGAGACCGCATGGAACCATGGTGATCTGACATGGGATTGCCCTTGTCACGGATCGCGTTTTTCTCCTGAAGGTACAGTCATTGAAGGACCAGCCCAAAAGCCGCTTCCATCGATTGATGAATAATCTATGACCCGGGAAATATTTATCGCAGGATATGACAAAAACAATTGAAAGAGATTGGGACAAAACAAAAATGGTCATGACGAACAATATCAGTATGGCTTCTTTGTACCGCTCATGATTTCCGTGCAAGACTGCGCGCGGGTAGCCCGTGAGCCTCCTCGGCACGCCTGCGGGGTCTCACATCCGCTACTCTTCCCGCAGGAGTCTTCGTCTTGCACTCCAATCAACCGCTAGGAACAAGTAAATCGTAATGGTCATGAAACAAATCGAAAACCCGAGCTATCCCAGGCAAGATAGTTCGGGTTTTACTATGACTAAAACACTCTTGTCCCAGCCTCTTTCAATTAAATAAGATTTTGAAATCCCCATACCCTTCTTCCTCAAGCAAATCTTTCGGGATGAACCGGAGAGCTGCTGAATTGATGCAGTACCTCAACCCGTCAGGTCCTGGTCCGTCGGTGAACACGTGCCCAAGATGGGAGTCGGCTTCCCTGCTGCGGACTTCCATACGTGTCGAACGATGACCGAGGTCATATCGTTCCGTGACACTCGCCTTCATGACAGGTTTTGTAAAGCTCGGCCATCCGCATCCACTGTCATACTGATCCCTCGAGGTGAACAAAGGCTCCCCGGAGACGATATCGACATAGATGCCCTCTTCCTTATTAGCCCAGTACTCATTTTCATAAGGAGGTTCCGTCCCATTTTCCTGGGTGACACGGTATTGTATGGGAGTGAGCGTTTCTTTCAGATAAGAACGGTCTTCCGGCCAATGTTCCTTTATAAACGCGTCCCTTCCAGACCCCCTTTTATAAAGGGCATAGCGGAACATATTTTTTTTATAGAAATCCTGGTGGTACTCCTCCGCTTTGTGAAATACAGCAGCAGGAAGGATCTCTGTTGCAATCGGCTTTGCAAATTTCCCGGTGTGTTGAAGCTCTTCACGCGATTTCACCGCCGCGATCCGCTGTTCCTCGGAGTGATAAAAGATTACCGTTCGATAGGGTGTACCCCGATCATTGAACTGCCCTTCAGCATCTGTGGGATCGATCTGCTTCCAATACACATCCAGAAGCCGTTCGTATGAGAAAAGTGAGGGATCAAAGAGGATTTCGACCGCCTCCACATGTCCGCTTTCACCGCTCACGACTTCTTTATAGGACGGTGAATCACCTTCTCCTCCGATATAACCCGAAGTAACGGATTCGATCCCTTCTAATTGATCAAAAGGCTCGACCATGCACCAGAAGCATCCTCCTGCAAATGTTGCTTTTTCCACCGGAATCCCTACCCTTCGAAGTATAAATGATAATGATTGCTGCAGCCCGGATTGAATGAAGCATGACAATGAGGGCAGGAGGACTGACAGTTCATATACTGCAGAATGCTCAATTCCGATCGACACTTCCCACAAAGGACGGCCTTCTCGTTCCACTCTTCACGTCCCCATAATACGGGCTCATGGTCAGCTACTTCATCATGGCATTTGTGACATGGATAATAGGTGTCACAGCATTTGAATTTAATAGCGATAATATCCTTTTCTGTATGGTAATGATCGCATCTTGTTTCTTCATCGACGCTTATGCCTTTAATCGCACGCATGGACATATTCATCCCCCGTTCAGATTCGTCATTCTCTTCCCCCATACTATACAATATTCTTAAAGAAGGAGGGAAACAAAATGAAAATCATCGTCTTCGGCGCAACGGGTGCCACTGGAAAAGAAGTGGTGAAGCAGGCAAAGGAACGGGGATTGGATGTGACAGTATTTGTGCGGGATCCCGCCAAACTTCCTGACCATTCACCCTTCATCCAGGGAGATGCCACAGATAGACAGGCTGTCCATGAAGCGCTGCAGGGGCAAGATGCGGTCATCTCTTGCCTAGGGGCCTCTGGGCTCGGAAAGACCACCCAGCTTAGCACCATGACGGGTCATATCCTCTCTGGTATGCAGCTTCAAGGAGCGAGATCCATCCATTATGTCGCCTCTGCCGGCATTGACCATGAAATAACAGGGTTCCAAGGTAAGTTGGCCCAATTCATTCTACGGAACGTGCTGAAGGATCACCGAGAAGCCGTTTCCCTAATCAAGGATAGTGGATTTCGCTATACCATCGCCCGTCCCATGCAATTGATCAACGGGCCCTTCACAGGGGAATACCGCACCCACCCCGCCTCCATACCCGAAGGCGGAAAGAAAATATCCAGGGCGGACGTTGCCCATTTCTTGCTGGAAAGCCTCGACCACGATGCGTATGCCAACGCATCCATCGGCCTCTCCTACTGAAGGATTTTCCGGGTGAACCCCGGAAGTCCTCCCACCTACCCTCATTCCTTACAGTGCATTTCCCTTCGTGAAAGCAAAAGGTTTTCAGAGAGGTTTGTTTTGTGGTATATTACTTCGAGTGTCTAAACAAAATCAACTACGGAGGTGGTCTTATCAAGACTGAACAACCGACCAAGACCGCTCCTTCTTACACAAAGACGGTTGCATTCCTCAGCCTGACCATATGGCTGGTCGTCATGAACACCACCATGTTCAATGTCGCACTTCCGAATATCCTGCATGAGTTTTCCCTGAAACCTTCAGAGGGTGCGTGGATCGTATCGGGCTATTCCATCGTCTTGGCGATCGGGACGATTACGTATACGCGTCTGTCTGACTATCTTCCGATCAGACGCTTGATCATCATCGGGATCATTGTGTTCGGATTGGGCTCCCTTTCAGGATTCTTTGCCAATTCGTTCATATGGTTGCTGCTATCCCGCTTGTTCCAGGCAGCCGGAGCCGCAGCCATTCCAGGCTTGTCCATGGTCTTTGCCAGCAGATTCATTCCAATGGCCGTGCGTGGACGTGCCCTGGCCATGATTGCTTCGGCATCTTCCCTCGGATTCGGACTGGGGCCTGTAGTAGGAGGAGTCATCACCGATTATCTTAACTGGAATTATCTTTTCCTGGTTACACTCCTCGTGATTGTCATGATTCCGGTCCTTTATAAGATGTTGCCAGCCGAAACAATCCGGAAAGGTGCATTCGACATTTGGGGAGCCATCATGACGGGAGTGGGTGTCACATTCTTCCTCCTCTTCATTTCCGGATTCAACTGGATCCATCTCGCCGTCGCACTAGTATTCTTTGCGGCCCTGTGGATCAGGATCCATAAAGTCGAACTTCCTTTCATCCAGCCAAAATTGATCCGGGATAAAGGATACAGGAAGATCTTATACATGAGCTATATGGGGTTCGTGACGCATTTTGCCATCCTGCTCGTCATGCCCCTGATGCTTAAAAGCATTTTCGATAAAAATCCGACCACCATGGGACTGATCATCTTCCCTGGTGCCATGCTCTCGGCAGTTGCTGCCATCTATGTGGGCAGACTGATCGACAAGTACGGGAACATGCGGGTGATGGTGATGGCCCACTGCCTTCTCCTCATTTCGACCATCCTGTTCTTCTTCCTGTCACCGATCAACGAATACATGATCATGCTCGCCTATATGTTCACGAGCTTCGGGTTCTCCAGTCTCTCTTCGAGTACCACAAACGAAGTCTCCCGCGTGGTGAACAGGGATCTTGTCGGATCCGGAATGGGTATGAAACAGCTCCTCCACTACGTCGGCAGTGCTTCCGGTTCGGTCATTGGAGGCCTGATCGTAGAAATGGGCGGAGTGAATTATGGTGTCGATGCGTTCAGGAATACGTTCCTTGTCCTCATCATCGCCATGAGCCTATCCTTCCTGATCCTCATGTTCTATCATCGTCAATTAAAGAAAGCCGTTTGATCTACAAAGCCCTGCGCCTACAAGCGCAGGGCTTTGTTTCTATCGGTAAAGCACGTATTGAATAAAATGACAAAGCCCGGATTCCCTTCTTACCTTTGTGGGTATAGTAGGAAGGACATTATATATAGAATAGGGGAGTCCATTTGAAAAAACGCTCGTGGTACAAAAAGAAACGATGGGTGATCGGTCTTGCGGTTGTCATCCTTATATCATCCATCATGTTTTATCAGCGCACCAAGCCTCTGCCTGACGGTGTTTCATATGCAGGCGATATCCATTCCATTCCCGAAGAAGATGTCGAGTTCATCTATGACCTCACCTATCAAAAGGATGGAAAGGAAGAATACGATCATTCCATATTTGACGAAGTCAACAAAACCGTTAGTGAAGCAGAAGATTTCCTCATACTCGATCTATTCCTCTTCAACGGCTACACGAAAAACGACCGGAATTACCCTAAGATAAGCGAAGAGCTATCAAAGACGATCCAGGAACGCATGAAAGAAAAACCCGATCTCAAAGTCGTCTTCATCAGCGATGATGTCAATACCACATACGGTTCCCATACGGCCGATCAGCTCGAACCTTTGAAAGAGCTCGGTGCCGAAGTGATCTTCACTGATTTGGATCGACTCCGGGACCCGAATCTCCTGTATTCAGGCGTGTGGAGAGCCGGGATTCAATGGTTCGGACAAAAAGGAAATGGGTGGTTACCGAATCCCATGGCCCCATCTGCTCCTGAAGTAACGGCGCGATCGTACCTCAAACTGCTGAACGTGAAAGCGAATCACCGAAAAGTGGTGATCAGCGAGAAGGAAGGCATGGTCCTCAGCGCCAATCCTCACAACGCCAGCGGATTCCATTCCAATATCGCCTTCAGGGTGAAAGGGGACATCCTCAAAGATATGATCAAGGCCGAAAAAGCCGTCGCCGCTTTCTCTGGGGGAGATATGAAGGCGTTCCCTTCTGATATGGAAGTGGATAACCTTATAACCCCGTCACAATCATCGGGAGGAAAAGAAGTAAAAGCCCAGATCCTTACAGAGAGAAAGGTCCAGACCAATGTCGTGAAGGCACTCGATAAGGCGAAGGAAGGAGACGAGGTCTGGATCGGCATGTTCTATCTAGCAGATCGTGACATCATCGATGCCATCGAAAACGCAGCAGATCGAAAGGTGGACGTGCGCATCGTCCTGGACCCGAACCAGAATGCGTTTGGACAGGAGAAAATCGGATTGCCAAACCTCCCCGTCGCATCAGAACTGAACAAGTTGGATAACGAGCATATCACCATCCGCTGGTACAATACCAACAAAGAGCAATATCACACCAAGTTCATTTATGTAAAAGGAAAAGACAGCTCGACCGTCATTGGAGGCTCAAGCAACTATACGTCAAGAAACCTAGATGACTATAATCTTGAAGAAAACATTCTTTTCACAGGAGCCACGAACAGCCGTCTTATGACAGATGTGGATGACTACTTCCAGCGCATCTGGAATAACGAAAACGGAACGTATACCGTCGAGTACAAGAAATATCAAGATAAATTACCAATCTTCAAATACATCATGTACGTCCTTCAAAAAGTATTCCAAGTCACCACGTATTAGGGTTTAAACCCTTCTAGATGGGGAATATCTAAAGTAACACCAATAATACATCATAAAGGAGAGACAAACATGGGACTAATTATTTTCTTGATTGTCGGAGGCATCATCGGTTGGCTGGCAGGACTAATTCTAGGTAAAAATGTACCAGGCGGAATCATCGGGAACATCATCGCCGGAATCATCGGAGCATGGATCGGTGGAAAGCTACTTGGAAGCCTTGGACCTGTCGTAGGAGGAATGGCTATCATTCCGGCATTGTTGGGAGCCATCATCTTCGTATTTATTTTGAGCATCATCTTACGCTCCACTAGAAGAGCAGCACACTAATAAAGGGGTTTAAATCCCTGAGCAAAACGCGGTCAGAGAATATTCTGATCGCGTTTTTTTTGAGTATATATCTGATGAGTATAGCTTTCTGGTTTTCATGGGAGGGTATGAAATATGCAGACCGTTCCTTTCCGCTGCAGGGACTTGCTTTCCGCGGGGAGGTAGTCGAGCCTCCTCAGCTGCGCTTCCGGGGTCTCGAACTTCCCTCCTTTCCCGCAGGAGTCAAGTCCCTTCCACTTCAATCCACTCTATATTATTGGTCGAAGTTTTCGTTAGATCGTACTCGAATCTTTGACTAATCAGTGCGGATACCAATAAACCACATCTCGCTTCTGTATGTGGGCGAGTAGTGAATAGGATGACCGCTCCTTTCCGCTGCAGGGACTTGCTTTCCGCGGGGAGGCAGTCGAGCCTCCTCAGCTGCGCTTCCGGGGTCTCGAACTTTCCTCCTTTTCCGCAGGAGTCAAGTCCCTTCCGCTTCAATCCGCTCTTTATTATTGGTCGTTGATATCGTTAGAACGTAATGGAATCTTAGATCAATCAGTACGAAAAACAAAAATCCATCTCGTTTTTAGATGTGGGGGGTTAAATAAGAGATGACAGCTTCAATCCGCTCTTCGCTTTGGACATGGTTAGCTTGTAAGAGAAGAAATAGAGTGCATCTGCTTTAATAAAATGGTGATGTCCAGAGAGCTTTCGAAACATAATAAAAAGCAGCCCGGATCAGGCTGCTTTGGTTTTCTTGGCTTTTCGTTCGTTCATGATCTTTCTTACTACAGGATACACGACTGGAGCCCATTTAATCACGTTTTTAACGAGTCGTTTCATTCATGTAACCTCCTTTATACTTACCATTTACCCGCATTGGGTATGGAGGAAACCTGTATAAAAAACCTTCCATACCCTGGGTTTTACTTACTTTTCGACTCTGAGATTTTCCCAAGGAAGAATCCATCGATTTCGGATAACTTCCCACGCCAGAGGATTTTCCCTTTGGAAGGGGTGGGTTTGCTGTCACCACAGTAGATCTTGGCGTTTTTAAGGTGGATGAAATTCGCTTCTGACGGCTGATTTTCTTCAACCGCTTCTCCGGCGCCAGAAAGTTCTTCACTCACCTTCTGGGCTACTTCACTTCCCTCCTCGAACGCCTCGCTTAACGACGAGAAATACTCGGTTGCAGAGATCATGGTACCCGTCACCACTGCTCCCTTAAGGTTCAGAGAGATATCTAGGGAGAAATCATGCTTATTGGCAGCAATTGCGAAAAACTCCAGGATGCTATCCTTATCCGTATGCCCACTCATCCGGTCACCGCTCCTTTCCTTCTGTCATAGTCGGTCAATTGCAGCCGATCATGAAAGTGTGTCGTCATCACTTGATAGCGTTGTATCATCGTCATCATCTTTTTTGGAAGATTTCTTTTTAGACTTTGAAGAAGATTTCTTTGTTGAACCTTTCTTGGCTTTAGATGACTTGGATTTAGTTGATTTTTTCTTACTGGATGGTTCTTCATCATCAGCCTCGTCATCTTCTTCATCATCTTCGTCTTCGTCTTCGTCTTCCTCTTCGTCCTCATCCGCATCTTTAGCCGCTTTGCTTTTCTTATCGGACTTTGCTTCTTCCTTTTCGTCCTCTTCCTCGTCGTCTTCTTCCTCTTCATCATCTTCTTCGCTTGATTGAGTCAGTTGATTCAATTTTTCCTCAAGCTGTTGAAGGCGATTTTGAAGAGTGTTGTTTTCTTCTTTCAGAGCTTCATAATCTGGCCCTTCCCCGCTTTCATTCACTTCTTCTTGATCTTCCTGATCTTCATCAGTTTGATCACGCTTGAACAGATTGGCGGTTGATTGCTTCAATGATACGACGGCTTTTCTTGATGTTTCTTTTGCAGAGTTCCCAATTTCCAACCCTTTGCTCTTCAGCTTCTCTTGATCGATCTTGCTAAGAAGCTTTTTACCATTTTCAGGTGTTGCCAAGTATCCTACTGTAGCTCCAAGGAGGCTTCCGGCCACTGTACGTGTAATAGGGCCGCTCTTACGTGTCTTTTTCTCTTCTTCTTTCTTTGATTGAGTCGTGTTTTCTAATTCAGTGTTTTTTTCTGCCATTATAGTTCCCTCCAAAATATTAATCATTTTATGGTTTATCCGATAATCAAATCGGTTCTTTCAAATACGAAAAAAAGTTAGATAATGATTTCTGCTTGCCTTTATTACACTTGGTTGAGACGATTCGAACTGCTAAGCTGCTTCTCCAGGGATTCCAATCGTTCGTTCAACTTCCGGTTTTCTTCTTCAAGGGCTTTTGCCTGCTGATTTTCGGCTTTGGAACTTAGATAAGGATCGTTTTCCCACCAGT
Organism: Rossellomorea marisflavi; assembly: GCF_022170785.1. NCBI lineage: Bacteria > Bacillati > Bacillota > Bacilli > Caryophanales > Bacillaceae > Rossellomorea > Rossellomorea marisflavi. The sequence goes on from NZ_CP081870.1 coordinate 4,073,385, forward strand.
CCATCCCGATTTCTTTCGCTTTATCAACGGACGCTACGATAAGTCGGATCTTGATGGTCAATAGCTCCACATCTGCAATTCCTACGGTGATATCACCAGCGATGACCACACCTTTATCAAGAACTTTCTCTAACACGTCCACAATGGTGCTTGATTGCATGGAATGTTCCATCATTTCTCCTCCTTTCTTACATCAGGCTTCCTAATGGTCCAAGATCGATGTTCAGATCCTCTGCATCAAGGCCGAATACTTCCTTTAGTTCTTCCATTTTTTCTTCCAGGTTCATCAAAGCGACTCCGAGGTCTTCAATTTGCTGATCGGTAAGTGTGCCGCCTTCCACCCTGCGCATGGCATGCCTTTCAACGATTTGCCTGAGGAGCTCCACAACCGTCAACACTAGCTGTGCCAAGCCTTGCTCCGCCTTATCTGGGTCGAAGTTAATCCGTCCACTTGTCTGGCTGGCCGGTTGCATGGATCAATCCCTTCCTTTCGTGTTCCAATTGTTCTGAAGATATGGTCTTACGCGTTCCATTTTTATGTTGGACCAGTGTTTCCACTGAAGAGATCAGCACCCGGAGATCGAGGTAAACAAGGTCCACTCCCGCGATGGAGATGACCAAATCTCCTTTAATGGCAACACCTTTGTCCAAAATGATATCCAAGATGTCGATCAACGCGACATCCTTATTCTCGATTGATTCCCTGACGGTCATATGCTCATCCCCATTCTATGAGAAACTTGAAAAATGATAGGGTGGCCATGGACCCGTTGCTTCGAATGTCCAGCCCGCTTCCTTCCACTTGCTTTCAGACTGTTTGATTTCATCAACGAACCGATCGACTCCCTCTTTTGGAAGGAAGTAGACGCTATTCCAAGCCATCTGTTCAGCTCGGCCAGTAACATCCTTACCCCAGTTTTTTTTCACGGTTCCCTCGGTTGCGTATGATTTCAGCCGTTCATGAAACTCCTCGCACATACGGTTCTTTTCATTTTCAATCACTTTATTTTCAAGCTGTTCCATTTTCTTTTTTTCGAAAAACTGTCTTCCCTTAGGGAGCTGTTTGATTTCCTCCCATTTCTCCGTGATGGAGGGATGACTGATTGTTTCCTTAAGGCGTTTATCGTCACAATAGATCTTTACATTCCATTCTTCCTTGCCTTCTAAATCCGTGAATGCGTCCTTCAGAGAGGAAAGATGCTTCCCTACTTTTTCTTTCAAACTGTCTTCATGCTTGTAGATCGTGCAGAATTTCAAGGGAATAATGGTGTAACGCTGCGACATCATCAAAACCGTTTCGTGGTGGTGGAACGCCTTATCCTGCAGCCACTCCATATCATTTTCAATCTTGTCCTGGAGGACCGCTTCTGAGTACTCTTCATCGGGCAGGCCACATACGATGGCTGTAATCCCCTGTATATCCAACGCATAAATATCATGTTCCCCGTCGAATCCCTTCATGGTTGGGACGGGCTCAACCTCCACCTCACTTGAAGGGACCAATGCGTACAAGTAGAGCATGCGAGCTAACCTCCTTTCTTCCTCGTTAAATCTTCCCATTGTTCCATTTCCATTGTTTTCGCTATCTCATAACGCATCAGAAGTTCATCTTCTTTGACTTGAAAGGCTTCTTCAGAAATCTCTCCGAGTTCGAACATCATCTGTAATTGAATCAGCTTTTGCTGGATGGTCGGCAGGTCGTAGAGCTCTTTATCTGCTTCTTCCTTGATTTTCTCACCGACCTTTATGACGAGATTCAAGGGTGCCGATACAAGTTTGTGAAGCATTAGGCTTCCTCCACCTTCAATCTGATATTGACGAAGTTATAGGCTGGCCATGGACCGCTGTAATTGAAATCCGCTTTATCCTTCCAGGCCTCATGTGCCTTGTTGACCAATTCATCGAATTCCTTTTCTTTATCCCGGTCAATCAAGAAGGCTGCATTCAGAAGCATACGCTCACTTGATGGATCATTGGCTTTTGCCGATTCAGCTGCTTCCTGGAGGGGAGCAAAAATGTCTGATTTCACCTCTGTCTGAAGGTTCTGAAATACTTTTTGAGCCATTCCACCAAGCTGAATGCGTTCGTAGTACCCAGCAGATTCAGATTTCCCTTTCAGTGATGTCGACATTTTTTCGACACCGGGAGATTCTTTTACGACTGATTCCAGCCACTCAGATTTCCCGATGACTTTTAAGCCGATCTCGACTTTTCCTTTAATGGCAGGGAATAACGTTTCAAACTGCGGATAAAGGTTTTCAAGGAGGGCCTCCACGTCTTCCTTAGATCGGAATACGTTCCCGAAGCTGATGGGAACGACCGTGTCACTCTGTTCCATCACCCTGGAGATGACTTGTTGATGCATCATGAGGTTCTCCCGTTTGGGATGATAGATTTTCTGAGGGACCTCTGCTGCCACCATGGATGCATCTTTATAGGAAATCAAGAAGATGTCCCGATCTTCCCCTTCCAGTTCCACTTTGCCTAAATCCATTTCCCCTTCATGCCCGATGGCACAAAAGATATAAATCCCTGTTTCTTCACTCATCTGAATTCTCCTTTGACGTCATGTTCTTGCAAGCTTCCAATACAATTTTCTTCGCTTCTTCTTCAGGGTGATCGGATTCAATACTGCGGCTCAGGGAATGGGTCGTAATATCCAAACAAAGGCGCTGAAAATCCTGATCTTCCCCTTGTATGGGAATGTCCTGTTCCAGTGCGATCCGCGCAATCATGAGGGAGGCGCGCAGGCTTGGCCCGCCGAGTCCATCGCGGCAATGACTGCGAAGCTCTGCAATCAATTCCGTAATCTCACGAGCTTCTGAAAGCACAAGATCCACTTTCTCAGAAACGATATGGGCTTCTTCCTCACTGGTCTTGAAACCGATCGGGATCGTGATCAAACGGTCCAGAAGGGCATCCTGTGTTTTGTATACGCCTGCATACTCAGATGGGTTGCTTGTGAAGATCATCCGGAATTCAGGATGAACCCTGATGAACGGCTCCGTCCGTTTCGAACCGTAGAGGGGAATGATCCCTTCTTCCAATATGGAGAGGAAAAGATTATTCGTTGTTGGTTCGGAACGGGTGAATTCATCGTATACAAGCGTATATCCATTTTTGACAGCTTCCAGGAGACGACCGTCCCTCCAGTTCTCTGTGACCTGTTCATCTTTCTTATAAACAGATCTGACGTAGTTATCCACTGTCTGTTTGCTTGAATAACCTATGAAATCACCGATAAGATCACTGTTGTTCAGTTCGTGATTTCCATGCATCAACATGACCGGACGCCTTCTTTTCTTTGCCAGCGTGAGGGCGAGGGATGTCTTCCCTGTACCGGATGGCCCCGTGAAATGGACGGGATAACCAAGCTTCAAATAACTCATTGAGCGGCTGATCAAGTCGGTGGTCCTTTCATCTTGGACGTACGATTTGCTGCCTTTTTGGATCTTCTGGGTTAAAACCGTCACTACCCATTCCTCCCGAATCTACATTTCCTGCCCGATGGCACTCCTGTACCTGACGTCCTTCCGTTTGAAGGAGATGACCTCCTTGTCTTGATTGAGGAGGACATCATACGTTCCGAGCATTTCATCTTTTGCGTATCGTTTCATATATTCCTTCTCTTCGACCACTTCCACTGTGAGCCTCCAGCCCTCATCTTCCGTCATTTCAACAGATGTAACCTTATGGACCGGAGCTACATGTTCTTCGAAGAATCCTTTTACACTTTTCATGATTTCAGTGATTTCCATAATGTCCTCCCAGCTTGAACGCCTGACTGCATCAGGTGAAATAGGTTAGATGCTGAACTGTGAGTTCCGTTCATTGGACTGCGTTGCCAATCCTTCTTCCTGTACTTCATCACGGAGCAACCCGACAGCTTCTGCGTAACGCAACCACGTATCTACACTCGCTATCACGACTCTCGCCTCGATGGTCAAGATCTCTATTCCAACAACGGAAACCCTCGCGAATGCGTCAATTACGATCCCCTTATCCAAAATGCGGTCAATGACCTCTGCCAAACTGGAACTATCCGTACTTTTTTGAATCGCCATACCTAAATTCCTCCTTATGAAGTAATGGTTTTAATATCCTTGGACGATTTGATGTTTTCCGAGCTTTTGATATCCGTAGAACTCTTGATAGACTGGGAGCTTTTGATACTACTGACGCCTTTTAAGTTCTTGGCGCCCTTTCCACCCCGGTCATCCGAAGAAGACATCTTTTCCTGAAATGCTTCGCCCGCTTCCTTGGCCTTTTTTAATTTTTCACGTACAGATAACAGGACATCCTGCACCTTGTCTTCTGCATTATCTGCTTTGCCATTGACGCTATCAGCGTTCTTTTCCTTGGCTTCCTCGAGCTTTCCGGATGCTTTCTTTGCTTTGGCTTGGACGGTTTCTTCCACTTTTTCGACCGCTTTTTCCTTGGCCTTGTCCTTTAGCTTATCCTTTACGGATTCCGGAGCATGTTCATAGGCTTTTTTCGCCGTTTTTGTCGCTGCTTTTTTAATGGGATTCCCCACGGGATCACCTACTATTTCTTGGAGTCGACAAGTTTATTCAACATTTCTTCAATTCGTTCGAGGCGTTCATTCAAATCCTGATTATCTTCTTTGATCTGCTTGATTTCGTCGTTTTGGGATTCATTTTCACCCGAGTCCTTCTTTTCAGTCAGCTTATTCTTCAGTGGGGACAGAACCCCACTGTCCATTTTGCTGAAGTAGCCCGAAGCTGTTTGTCTGAGTGAGATCATCGCCTGTTCTGTGACGAATTCCTGGGCCGTCCTTCTTAGTTCCTTTGTGGCTGCCTTCATCAGTTCAGATTTCCCAAGGCTTGCTGCCATCTTTTTCGTCGTACCCGGATTCGAGAGCAACCCAAGTCCTGCTCCGACCACTCCGCCGATGATGGCATATTGCATTGATCCGTTCGTGTTTTCTTCTGTAGATTCTGTCTGCTTCTTTTCTTCTGATTGTTTGTTACTTGCCATGCCCATCCTCTTTTCTGTTCGTATTTTGTTGTATTTCATATACTGCTTTACACGCTGAATGATTCATTCGATGAGGTACGGTTCCCGATTCCTTCTTTTTCGACTTCATCTCGCAGGAGGCCCACTGCTTCTGCATATCGAAGCCACGTATCCACACTAGCGATGACCACCCTGGCCTCCACGGTGAGGATCTCTATCCCGACCAGGGATACTCTTGCGAATGCATCAATGACAATCCCCTTATCCAATATCCGGTCGATCACCTCTGCCAGGCTCGAACTGTCTGTGCTCTTTTGAATGCTCATTCAAACTGACCCTCCAATTCGTCATGCTCAGGTATCTATTCAATTTAGTCGATGTTTACCTCCATATCATCCACCCCTAAACCAGAAAATAATGGGTAAAGACTATTTCAGATGCATCTTTTGACGAATCCAGTCGACATGTAATATTCCAAGGCTTACAAACCCTTGGGAATACTCGCTCTTTCATGCGTCCAAGCAGTTATATTACAAATTTGTTACAAATATCAATAATCAAATTTCCTGCTCATTGAATGGGTTTATCTTCATAGAATGCCTCTATCAGTAGATCCTTTGACCTAAAAAAAGAAGGCTGCACCCAAAAGGATGCAGCCTTCTTTCATTTATTCATTTGTGATAAGAAATCACCCAGAAGATCGTCGAGACTCTCTTCTTCAGATTTATCCGCTACCGGTTCTTCAGGTTTCATCGCACTTTCCCAGTCGAATTGATCAAGATCTTCATCCGATGGAGGAGGATTGAATTCCTCAGCCGGGGCATCTTCTTCCACAGGTTCGAAGGTGGCACCAGCCGCCTCTTCCTGAAGATAGAGCGCCTCGTCTATATTGAGGGAACTGCTGTTCAAGGATGCGAGTAATGAAGCTGTCCTTACAGGATTCGACAGCAATTGGTACACAATGCTGCCTAGCAGCGCCTCCGAATGCTCATGTTTCAACCAATCTCGTTGAGACTTATCAAGCCCCTTCGGCAAGGGAATTGTGATGGCTTCCCGCTGTTTGGAGAGGTTTTCGTTCACGCCGTTGACTACGAGCTCAGCGATACGACTGGAGAAATTGCGCCTCTCCGTTTCTTTGAGCTTCTGAAGATGTTTCAATATGTGATCCGGAGTATCCGAAGGAATCCTGAAAGTAATAGGTTGCCCTCTCGACATCCCTTTTCCGTTCATATCATCACCCTATTTTGATTTCGCCAGTTTTTGTTCTTCTTTCACTTTATCGGCTTTTTCATTCTTTCTTATATAGTCAGAGATGAGCTTGTAGTAAGCATGGACCATCATCCAGATACTCTCTTTTTCATCCTCGAAGAAGTCGATGTTATAGCCATCAAGATTGTTGTTCAACGTCTTGATATATTCCTTCAGGACACTTGAACCGCCACCGATGAAATAGCATATTTCGGTTTGAGAATTCTTTTGCCACATATTTCTGAGATGGCGATATTGCTTTTTGGCCAGTTCGAGCATGATGCGATCGACTATATCGTGGACACTTGTCCTGCTTCCCTTCACCATAATGTGATTGCGGTCGCTTTTCTTCGTGATGATTTCTACGACGTCGCGTCTGCTGTCAAGCTCCACGCCGTGACGGGAACGGATTTCTTCCCTGATCAATTCGAGTGACTCAGAGACTCCTAGATTGAATCCTTGGGCTTTGTCATCGTCGACTTTACGGTCTTTAATGACGGCGATATCAGTCGAGAGACCTCCGATATCCTGAATCAGGATGCGCTTATCGATCAGTTCTTTATTAATGATGTTTCCGTTGTTATCCATTACCAAATTGATGAACGCCGCGAAACCTTCCGGGTAGACCTTCACTTCATCAAAGCGGATATTGACCTTCACTCCTTGATATTGAGGTGTGACAAGGAATTCTACCTGATGGACAGATCCAAGAAGTTTTGAACGGTATCCAACATCCTTCCCTTCCTTCACTTCACGGAGCGGAAGTCCGGTACCAAGGGTATAATTTGCTTCAATTACTTTATTATTCTTTTTAAATCCATCGTGTCCAGCTGCATCCAATGCAAGGGAAGCGAAGAGCATGACGAGCGTTTGATCTTCTTCCGATTTGCTGCTTCCTGGATCGAGTTCTGTAGAGTTCGTGCTTTTCGTTGCAAGATTTCCTACACGATAGATTGCATTGTTATCTTTGAGAGTAGGGGAGTGGACACGGATATGTATACCGTCTAGTGGACTTTGAGCGTCCAGCTCTTCAATCCCGATGATGGGACGATCTTCAATATCCCTTGCAATGACATTAGGGATGTTTACTTCTGCTTCCAATTTTCCGAATACACCTTTAAGAGAGTCGTTACCTACATCAATTGCGGCAATACGAGTCGTTGTCATACTAGCCATCCTTTCTCGAGTAAGAATTTGTAAAATTAGAACTCTTACTTTCAGAGTAATGGATAGAAGGAGCGCGGTCAATCCTACTTTCTATCTTTAATTTTGGAAGAAGCATCCTGTACTTGTTTACAATTTTGTCTCGTTGTATACGTTTTTTGTACACATGCTTTTAAATCAACTTGTGTACTTCTTTGTATACTTGTATACATTTTTGAATACATTTGTGTACATTTTTGTAAACATGTAAACTTTTTTGTTTACATGTGATCCGAGGGTGTCTTTTCCATTAAAATGGAAGGGTTATCCGTTCCTCTTTTTTACCAAAAATCAGTTTCCATTCCCCGTGATCTTCGGTTAAAGAGACTCCCCTCCAACCTGCTTTTAGCAGATCCTGTTGTTCCTTGAATTCCTTCATGGATACTTCCTTAAAAGGAGGAAGTATTTCAAACTCCTCCTTGAGATCCTTGAAGAAGATGTACCGCCAATGGCCTCCGTATTTTTGTTTAAGGCCGCCAATGGCCAGTCCCTGATTGAATTTATCTTTTAAACTTGGAATATTATATGGGGCAACGGTACAGCAGACATACTTACATTCATCTGTCCGGCTCTTCAGTTCATCCATGATCAGTTGGCCTAGGAGTTTCTGCAATCCATTGCCGCGTACATTCTCAGATACAAAAGAGATCTCCTGATACACTACTTTTGACCACTCCGAACGTGGAATCCCCACATCATTGCCCAAGTGACCTTCATCGATGGCAGGAAATAAGACCGCTCTTGCTCCAACGAGCTCACCTTCGACATAAACCCCCAAAATCAACCCGTTTCCCGCCAAAATATGGTCGAACTCCTCTGCAGAGAGAGGCTGAAGGATGGCCGGTTCCTGCAGTGCAGATCGGACAGATTCTTGTAAAGCGAGCAGTTCCCCACTCCCCTCCCGTGGGACTACCTTTACTAGAAAGGGGATGTGTGATGTTTTTAACGTCCCTGAATATACAATTCTCAATATAATTCCCCCATTTTTCGCAATCTCCCATTAGTGTAGTAAAGATTTAGTAAGGTGAATAGTCGCCACAGATAATATCTACATCAAATCGACAAAAAAACCGTCGCAAAGGGATCTGACCCTTTTACGACGGCCTTCTTTTGAATTATTGAGCTGTATATCCACCATCGATGACAACGGCTTGCCCTGTTACACTTTTGGCTTGATCGCTAGATAGGAACATAGCGTAATCAGCGATTTCTTTTACATCCAACAAACGTTTTTGTGGAACGAGAGGATAGATGACTTCTTCAAGGACTTTTTCTACTGGTACATTCCTAGAGCTTGCAATATCCTTCATTTGTCCACGAACGAGGGGTGTGTCCACATATCCCGGACAGATCGAATTGACGGTTACACCATCAGCTGCGGATTCAAGAGCCGCCACTTTCGTAAGCCCGATGACGCCGTGTTTGGCACTATTATAGGCTGCTTTACCTGCAAATCCGATCAATCCATTGATGGAAGAGATATTGAGGATACGTCCGAACTTCTGCTCTTTCATAATGGGAAGAACGTGTTTGATAGCGACAAATGGCGCTGTCAGCATGATTTTGATCATCAACTCGAATTTCTCTGTCGGGAATTCTTCAATCGGGGATACGTGTTGAAGACCGGCATTGTTGATGAGAACGTCGATGCGACCATATTCTTTATGTGCTGCTTCAATCATGTTCTTGATGTCTTCTTCACTGGTGACATCTGCCTTCAGACCGATTGCTTCATAACCAAGATCTTTCAATTCCTGCGCTGAAGCTTTGACACCCTCTTCGTTGAGGTCGGTCAATACGACTTTACTTCCATTTTCGGCGAAGGTTTTACCAATCTCGTATCCAATTCCACTTGCTGATCCTGTAATGACTACTACTTTGTCGTTTACCATGATTCAAACACTCCTTATAGGTTAGATATCTGTTTTCTTTTACCCATTTTTCCTTTTGGCCAATACTTACAGTCTGTTCTAAATGATACCGAGAGATGCCATGATGATGGCAACGATGACGGCGATTGTAGGAATGATTAACCCTACGATGAATACGTCTTTATAGGTTTCCTTATGCGTGACCCCAGTGACTGCCAGAAGCGTCAGGAGTGCACCATTATGAGGGAGGATGGATGCTCCCGAAGCAATGGATGCCATGCGGTGGAAGGCATCGGGACCGATGCCAGATGACTGGGCGAGTCCTGAATAGGTATCACCCAGTGCTTGCATGGCGATCCCCATCCCGCCGGAGGCTGAACCTGTGATCATGGCAAGTACTTGTACAATCAGGGACTCTGAGATCAAGGGATTATCTGAGAAGCCTAGCAGGACGTCCGTGATCCTGTCGAAATCCGGAACACTTGTCACAACTGCCCCGAATCCGACAGCGGCACTTGTATTGATGATGGCCATGACAGACCCCTTAGCCCCTTCATTTACTGAAGGTATGAAGGCCTTGTACTGCTTGGCATTCAAGATGAGAATCAACAGGATCCCTGACAGCAAGGACGGAATCGGATCCCATTTCACTCCATTCAACAGGATGACAACCACTACCAAAGGTAAAAGAGATAGGATCCAATGAGGGAGAGGACCATCCTTTTCCTCTTCTGTTGAATCCTTCGGTGCGATAAAGTGTAACCCCGAGGAGGCAAGGCGTTTCTGTCTCCAAGTGAGCCAGAAATATCCTCCCACCGCCATGACGAGGGTTGCCCCGATGCCCATGAGCGTTCCTGCCATAGGCGTCGTTCCGAACGTTTTCATGGGAATCAGATTCTGGATCTGCGGTGTTCCCGGCACTGACGTCATGGTGAACGTGAAGGCACCAAGTACGATGGTCGGGGCAATGAGGTTGCGGGTAATATCGGCTTTCTTGAATAATGCCAATGCAATCGGATAGATGGCGAATACGACCACGAAGAGGCTGACTCCTCCGTACGTAAGGACTGCGGAAGCGACGAGAACGCCGAGGATGGCCCTCTTTTCACCGATGATCCTGGTGATTTGGAAAGCCACTGACTTCGCCGCTCCCGTGTCTTCCATCAATTTTCCGAATACGGCTCCAAGAAGGAAGATCGGGAACCACTTCTTCGCGAAATCGACAAAACCAGACATATACGTGTCGGTGTATGCGTCCATCAAATCAAGGCCGCTTAACAGTGCGACGATGCCTGCAACGATCGGGGCCACCCAGATGATGGACCAGCCTAAATACGCGAAAAACATAAGCAGTGCCAGGCCTATGATGATACTTAACAATGAATTTCACCTTTCTTTCAAGGACCTTGGTCCTGTTCATAAAATGGACACAAAATGAATGCATTAGAAATTTTACTCCTCCCCTTTTGATAAGTAAAATGAATTAATACTATAGTTAGTATGCAAAATATCTATATAAAATGGAGGCGAGTTTCCATGGATATCCGACAACTCACCTACTTCAACGAAGTAGCCAAACATAAAAGCTTCACCAAAGCATCCCGGGTTCTCCATCTGTCCCAACCTACTCTAAGCAAAATGGTAAAGGGGCTTGAGGATGAGCTGGAGATGGAGCTTATCGACCGGTCATCCCGGCAAATTCAGCTGACAGAAGCCGGCCAGATCGTTTATGAACAGTCCAGCGTCATCCTTGAATCTCTCGACCATCTGTCCACTCACCTGTACGATCTGATGCACTTGAGGAAAGGGAAAATCAAAATCGGGATCCCTCCATTGATCGGGTTCCTGTACTTCCCCAAGCTGATCAAATCATTCAAGGATCAATATCCCGATATCGAGATTCAGCTGATCGAGCATGGGGCCAATCAGGTGACGCAGGAGGTAAAGGACGGGCTTCTGGATCTGGGTGTCATCGTTCTGCCCCTTGATGAGGATTCGCTCGATATCATTTCCATCATCGAGGAGCGATTGCATCTGTTCGTCCATTCGGACCACCGGTTGGCTGCCCGTGAATCCATTACGATGAAAGAGCTCGAGGGAGAAGAGTTCATCTTATTCAGCGAAGGATTCACTCTTCATGATCGCGTAATCGAATACTGCGAAGAAGCTGGATTTAGCCCGAAGATTGCCTACGAGAGCTCACAGTGGGATTTTATCAACGAAATGATCGGAGAGAATCTCGGAGTGTCCATCCTTCCCCAGTCCCTCACGAAAAAACTGAAGACCTCTTCCGTCACTTCTGTCCCGATCAAATCTCCCAGGCTGCCATACAAATTGGGTGTTGTAACGAAAAAAGGAAGATATGTATCCTTTGCGTCCAAGAAATTCATTGCGCACATGAATGACCACTTCTCACATTCATAAACTGCATGATTTATATAAAATATATGTATTTTACTCATGGTTCCTCCCGCGTTATCGTAGTAAATGTAGATCACTACAGGAGGGATACAACATGAGTAAGTACGAAGCAGGACTGGAAAAACTGATGGAATACACCCTTTCAGGCAATAAAGACGTTCCGAGCCACCTTAAGATCTCAGAGGACTTGGAGAGCATCGCACCTGATGTGGGGAAATACATTATTGAATTCGCATATGGAGACATCTACTCACGCTCCGGTTTGACGAACCAACAGCGCGCATTGATTACGATTTCTTCCCTTGTGACCCAAGGTACGGAGCCTCAATTGGAGCTTCATATCAATACGGGCCTGACAGCCGGACTGACGGAGAAGGAGATTGTAGAAGCAATCATCCATTTGATTCCGTACACAGGCTTCCCCCGCGTCCTGAATGCCCTGGAAGTGGCCAAGAAGGTCTTTACCATGCGAAAAGAAGAATAATTCCACACAGCGCCCAATGAAGGGGCGCTTTTTTTCATTCTTTGGAGCAATCATTATTGTATAATGATGGAAGAGGTGAGGATCATGAAACGAAACTATGTGCTTCATGCGTGGGGGAAGGATTTTCATTGGGAAGGGACGGGGCAGATGTCCATTAAAACTTTCCGAGGAGGACGGGCACTCTATGAAGCGAACGGCGGTTACTACAGCGTGGAAGGAAACCGATATCTTCTCGTGAATGAGGGCGAATATTCCCTCCATATCGAGGAAAAGGAGCCTGTTGAATCCTTCTGCCTCTTCTTCCGATCAGGCTTTTCTTCAGAAGTGTCCCGGAGCCTGGAAGCCTCCCAGGACCAACTGCTCACAGATCCTTTCAAACCCGTTGGAGAGGATGGTTTCTTTGAGAAAACCTATTATATCGGCCCTCATCTTGAAGAGAGGCTTCGACTGACAAAGCAAGCCAACCTTAACAGAGAACTTGAAGAGTCTTTTTATCCCGTCATGGAAGCCATCCTGGCCGATCAAACCACTATTCCTCAAGAGCTGGAACGATTATCTTCTTTAAAGCGGTCGACCCGTGAAGAACTATTCAAACGGCTCATCCTGGCCAACGAATACATACGTGCCTACTGTCAAACAGCCCTTACCCTAGAGGACATTGCAAGGGTTGCCTGCCTCTCTGCCAATCACTTGCTCAGAACCTACAGGCAATTGTTCGGAGTCACGCCAAAGCAGCACCTGTTATTGTACCGAATGGAAAGTGCCAAACGCCTTCTGAAAGAATCCTCTACACCCTACACGGAGATGGCATATGACCTCGGGTTTACAAGTTCGGCATCCTTCAGCCGTTCTTTTAGGCAACATACCGGATTATCACCCAGGCAATATTTTAAAAAAGGTGATTTTTGATAAGAACCGGGTGCAAAAATCAATTACGATGTGAGAAACACATGAAAGGTGGACATAGCATGATCAATTCAGTCGGACAAGTCGGGATTCCCGTCAAAAATATCGAGAGGGCGACAGCCTTTTACCAGGGAACCCTGGGGCTCCCGCTTCTCTTCCACACGGATACTATGGCCTTCCTGCAATCAGGCGACGTTAGGATCCTCCTCACCTTGCCGGAAAAGCAGGAATACGACCATCCCAGTTCCGTTGTTTATTTCAATGTGGAGAGTACGCGTATTGCTTATTCGGAGTTAAGGAATAAGGGCGTGGAAGTCTGCGGGGAACCACATGTGGTGTCCAAGATGGATGGTGTTGAAACGTGGATGTGTTTTTTCAGGGATTCTGAAGGGAATACACATGCTTTCATGAGTGAAGAAAGAGCTGAATAGCACGAAAAAGTGAAAAAGCCGGGAATCGTGGATGATTCCCGGCTTTTTCATATCGATTACGCTTTTTTTACGTTCTGACCTGTACGTGCCCAGGCGATCATCACCACAATAAGGAGCACGATACAAATCCCTGCAAAAATGATGATGAGTAGAGACAGAGAGGATGAATTCTCACCCTGCTCTTCCAACGAGCCCAATTTGGCCGTTTCAGTTTCACTGAAGAGCTTGAGATTATCGGCTTTTGCTTTGATGGTATTCGTATCTTTTTCCGTCCCCTGAAAGAGTGCTTCCAATCGTTCTTCGGATGTTTCACTCCCGGTGCCATCAAAGGTCAATCCCTTTTGCACCTCAGGAATGTTGCTCCGTTCGTTGTTATACAGATTCCTTTCATGGATCAGGTCTGTATTTTTCCGGAACTTATTGTTTTGATAATCATTCGGGACGAGGTCTTCGATATCCGTATTGGCCTGTACCGGAGCCCCCATAACGAGGAGGCTCACGAGAATGGCCACCAGAAGGATTTTAGCCTTCATAGGCTTTATCACCCTTAGCGTCCCCTCCATGGCCCTTATTGCGTCCCAGGAGCACCTGTAGAACGACAAGAGCTGCCAGGATGAGACCCATGATGAGAGCGGCCTGTCCGAACTTAGAATCCGTGCCGTATTGGATCGACAGATACACCGTCGACATCGGATCCTTAAAGCTGAAGTTCGGCGTTGAAAGGGCGAGCAGCGGCGTGACAAACAGAGCGACGATCGCGACTGAGATGAACCAGCCCAAGAGGCGATGAGTGACAAAGCCCATCCGGACAAGCCCTGAACCTGTTAGCAGGAGCAGGATGGTGAAGACCGTCCACTCCACTTCGCGCGACTCTCCGAGGGAATAGATATCAAGTCCGTAAAGACTGATCAGGAATCCTACAATCAAATTCAGCAGGAGGAACAGCACTCCCTGGAGCCAGAGCGGTACACGCTGGAAGTAATAGCTTGTATAGCCGATCATAAGGCTCGAGATCAGGATGATGAACAGGATGACGACCGGAGGGATCACGCTGTCCTTCTTCTCCTGAGGAACATCTCCGCTCACCTTCAATGGATTGGTCAGGAAGTCATATACGTATCCATTGGATTGTCCGTCCACAAATGCATTTCCGAGGATGCTGAATACATCATCCCGCACCATTTGTGTCGATGCGACATTCGTCGCCCACTTATTGTTCAGCGTATCGGCATCATTTTGCACGTTGGCGACATTGGATTGCAGATCCGTCGTATAGGATACAATCGTACTTTGATTATCCTGCACATTTGTCAGGAACGAATGGATCATCTTGACTTCACTCACAACCTGCTGCTGATTTCCAACAACTTCCGTGCCTGATGCCCCATTATTCGGAGCCGGAGCGGTTTGGTCAGGCTGTTGGATGCGCTGAAGCACTTTCCCGGCATCCTGGCTGATGGCGTTCAGGTTTTCTGTAAGTTGTTTTTGGTTATTATTAAGCGTTTCATTGTATTCTGCCATGAAAACAGCGAAAGAATCCTGGAGGGTGTTGAGTCCATCCTGGGTGGTTAGAAGCCTGTTCGTGTTCATGTCTTCCCACATGGCTTTTTCCCCGTCGGTCACAGAAAGGATCCCCATGACTTCATTTCGTACATCTTCATCATCCAGTACGGTCTTCTTCACTCCATTTTCCTTGAGCATCCCATTCAATACAGCTTCATACTGATCCAAGTACGCATAGTATTTGATCAAGTCCATGAGCTTATAATTATTGATGTCCCTTGCGAAATAGCCGCCAAGATCTTCTTTTCGCTTGGAGGACAATGCAGGTGACTGAAGAATGGATGCTTCCTTGGCATCAATCTCTCCGACGATATTCATGATGTTGTCTGAGAACATTTCCAGCTGCTTCGTCAGAATGTCATTGTTCTCGTTCAGTTCTTCGATATGCTTTTTCAACGCTTCTTTATCTGCTAGCAGTCCGGTCACCCTTGCTTCGAGCTCTTTGATACGCTCACCGAGACCGCTGTTCTGATTTGTTAGAGCCTCTACTTCCTTAAGAAGTTTATCCACTTCTTTCTGAAGGGGATTTTCTGTGTTCGTGTTCTTTTGGTCGAGGCTTGACTTCACGCCGGCCAGGCGCTCACTGAGTGACGTCAGATTTTTTACCGTTTCGGTCAACTGTTCAGGAGTAGGTAATTCCTCCCCGGTAAGTATTCCTTGAATGGCTTCCATACCTGCGGAAATCTCATTAAGCTCTGCAATCTCCGGATTCAAGTCAGGCGGTAAAGGTGCAGAATCTCCCGGTTTACCCGGTCCATTCCCTTCCCCTGGATTTTCACCGTTGTCTTCACCAGGGGCATCAGGGTTTCCTGGGTTGCCCGGGTTCTCATTCTCATTCTCACCCTCGGATTCCTCTGGCATTTCTGGCTTTACTGGTGGATCAAAAATCACTCCGTCCCCGGAGGAAATTTTATTGTTCCATTCCAGGATCGTACCCTGCAGATTATCCAGTTTCCTTGTATCCTGCAGTTGTTGGTAATAGTCCAATACGCGGTTCTGGAAGCTGTAGAAGTCTTGTACTTGGCGGTCGACCTCTGCCATTCGGTTCTCCTTCAGCGCAGCAAACGCATTCTGATTATCCTTCATCTTTGCGTTCAGCTGCTCCATGCCGTTATCGATTTGGCTGCCCTGCTGTCCGAACAGCTCTTTTTGCTTCATGTACATCGGCTGGGCGTTTTGAGTGGATTCGTCGATCATTTGTACCGACTGGGATTGCACCTCGGCAAGGAGCTGTTTTTGATTGTCCTGGTATTCCCGGTACTGGTCGACGTATTCAACGAATTGAGTCAGCCTATTCTGGAATGACTCAAGGGTATTTTCCTGTTCAGGCACACGGCTGTCTGCCTGCTTGATGGACTCCTGAAGACCGAGAAGCATATTTTGCTGCTGTTCGATCTGGCCGGCAAGGTCCTTGGACGATGGCTTGTAGAAAGCGAGCATCGTTTGCTGGAACGTTTGCTCCTTTTCAAGGATTTGATCGAATTCATCCCTGACATTCTCCATATCCGCAGACACATAGTTCCAGTAAAGGGTCGACATTTTATTGTTCACCTTTTTACTGGCCGTTTCGATTTCACGGAGAACCTTTTCTTTATTCACTGAGTTCAATTGCGTTTGCACTTTGAAGTTCAGGTTTGTTTTGACCGGTCGTTCTTCATCATAGGTCATGATTTTTTCTGAAAAGTCGGAGGGGATGTAGACCACTGCATCGTACTTCGATGTTTCAAGGCCGTTCTCCCCCGCACTCCTTCCGACGACCGTCCATTCGTAGGAAGAATCATCACCGAGTAATGATGTGACGTCACCCCCGAACTGCAGGGATTCCCCCTCCACTTCCGTACCCGCATCTTCATTGACGATGGCAATCGATTGGGTGGCATTCTTCTCTACCTTCAGGGGGTTATCACCGACAGAACGAAAGAAGAGTAACGGTGTGGCCAGGATCATTAAGATGGCTACCAAAAGTTTAACCATGCTTACTTTCTGTGTCATGCGAGTACTTTCCTTTCTGTTACCATGAGTGGTATTTGTAATTTGATTTCCTTACTGTTTTCGACATAATAGCCGAAGCCCGGTTGTATCTCGGGTTCCTTACGGTCGTAGCTGAGCGTATAAAGGGTCTGCTCGGACTTCTTCATCAGTACGATGGCCTGCCTGATCTGCTTCAACTCGGTCGTGAGTGCGTCATACCCTTTGGACAGCTCGTTATTGCTGCCGCTCATGATGATATAGAAGCCCAGGTGGGAATAATTCTTCATGCATTTGACGATGCGATCTTGCAGCTTGGTATCCACATTCTGAAGGAATCTTCCATACCCATCCGCCATGAGATAGATCGGCGGGAATTGAGGCAGGGAGTTTCCGTCGGTGATGGACTGGTTGTACTGTTCTTCCCTTGCAGCGAAGATCTCTTCGGCTTTCGTCAGCCAAATATCGATATGCTCGCGGTTTTCCATATAAACCACCTTGTCCTCTTTCATCATGTGGATAAGACCCCTGTCGATGGAATCGAAAATGGCCAGATGTTCCGTATCCTGTTGAAGGATCGTATTGGCCATCACCTTCAAGACGTTCGTCTTCCCTTTTTGGGCTTGTCCAAGGACGAGGCAGTGTTTGGTCTTCTGGAAATTGACGTAGACCGGCTTGACCGTCTCTTCGTTCAAGCCGACAGGCAGCAGTCCTTGTCGCTGGGTTTGGTCTGTATACTGTGTGAAATTGACCATGGTCAGCTCTGTCGGAAGCATCGGAACCGGATCTGGAAGGGTCATACCGGAATATTTCTCCCGGAGGAACTGTACGTCTTCTTTTAATCGGTTCAATTGCTCATAGTCGTCCTTCCCTTCTGAAGGGAGGAAGATCTGGGAGAAGAAGGCCGTGTCCTTTTTGACAATGGCACGGCCCGGAATGGCTTCCGGTTCGAAGTCGACGCGCCCTACCAGGGTCTGGGTCTCCGTTTGGTCCATCAGATAGTGAGCAATCTTCGTCTTCAGGTTATTCATCAGTGATTGACGGACGGAGTTCACCCGGGTCGCTGTGAGAAGCATATAAACCCCGAGGGATTGGCCGTCCCTCGCCAGCTGATTCATCTGTATTTCAAAGTCCATCATTTCATCTTTGACAATGTCATAATTATCGATGGTCACGAAGAGGAGGGGCAGCTTCTCTTCGCTGACCGTGTTGTACATCTTGATGGAGCTTACCTCTTTTTGCTGGAATAACCGTTTCCTGTTGGCCATTTCTTCATCCAGGATCGACACGAATTTTTCAATCTTCCTCTCCTGATCAATGAGGAAGTAATCGGCCGTGTGAGGAAGCTGTTTCAATGGGAGAAGCCCCCCATTGCCGAAGTCGAGTAGATAATAGTGAACCTCTTCTGGCGTTAAGCTCCTGGCCATCCCCATGAGGAGCGTGATGGCCGTTTGCGTCTTCCCGTAGCCTGATGATCCGAAGATGCCGACATTGCCGTCCTCGACCACTGTATACCAGTAAGGCGATTGACTTTGTTTCTCCGGCTCATCGATCGTTGCCAGGAAGATCTGGTTTTCTTTAGGCGAGGTCTCCCTCGGCAAGTACAATCGATCAGCCAAGGGCGGCAGCCAAGGGCTCTGGAGTTTCTCGATATTCATCGCTGACTGCATCTCTTCGATGCGATCCACGACGGCGTCAATCTCTGATTGCACATCTTTTTGACCACCCGGGCTGGATGACACTTCGGATAGAGGAATGAGGCCAAGGTCGGTCACGATGGCCACCTCATCTTCCGCTTCATAGGAATCCTCCTGATACGGTGCACCGCTCCATGCCGATTGGAATAGATCGTATACTTCATTATTTCCGACTTGGAGATAACCACGGCCCGTCACGGTAATGGCAGCTGCATCGGAATTTTTAAGGATTTCTCGACTATCTTCCGAGTTCTGTACTTTCAATGCCACCCTGAACCGGGCATTACTCCAGATCTGGTTATCGATGACGCCACCAGGTTTTTGAGTCGCCAGGATCAAGTGGACACCAAGGCTCCGCCCGATACGGGCAGCGGAGACCAGCTCTTTGATGAAGTCAGGTTCTTCGCTTTTCAACTCTGCAAACTCATCGGAAATGAGGAAGAGATGCGGAAGTGGCACTTCGGTTTTCCCTTGCTTATATAAACGGGTGTAATCATTGATATGGTTGACTTCATAGCGGTCGAACAGGCGCTGGCGCCGCTTCAGCTCGCTTTTGATGGAAGCAAGGGCCCGGTTACTGAAGTTCTTGCTCCCTTCGATATTGGTGATGGTCCCCAACAAATGCGGGATATCCTTGAACGGTTGCGCCATTCCCCCACCCTTATAGTCGATGAGGAGGAAGGCTACTTCGTGAGGGTGGAAATGGACCGCCAGTGAAAGGATATAGGTTTGCAGGAACTCACTTTTCCCTGAACCCGTAGTACCTGCAAGAAGTCCGTGGGGACCATGGGCTTTTTCGTGAAGATTCAACTCCACAAGGTCTTCCTTTCCTTTCAGCCCCACCGGTACGGCGAGTGACTTGGCCGATTCCCTCGTCAGCCAGTTTTCCTTGATCGGAAGTTGCTGAACATCGTTCGTTCCGAGCATACCCAGGAACGATACACTGGTCGGGATTGAATTGGTCATCCCGATCTGATGATTCAGCGTCCTTAGCATGCGGGCATAACGCTCATTGCCTTCCCGGTCGTAAGCATCCAATCGGAACGGGATCTTGACCGCTTTCTTCTTTTGAATCAAGATATCACCCTGCTGATCATTGATGTACCGGACAAGGGTATGGATATTTTCCGACAGGCTCTCCTTTGCTTCCGCCGCGAAAATGACGGACATCCCGAGATGGGCATACTCCCCTTCAAGATACTGAAGGATCACATGGTCGGAAATCAGCTGATGGTTCGTGACGATGAACACATAGTGGGGTGAATAAATCACCTTTTCCTTGGCGTCATCATCTATATCCCTCTCCCTCAGCACTTCATAGATGGAAGACAGGATCTGATCACGGGTCTTTTCGTTATAAATGAATCCTTTTGCATAGGATTGCGGGAGTTGGAAGTGGGGAAGATACTTCATCCATTCCCACTCGTTATATTCTTCTTCGTCAAAAATGAACACGAAGCGAAGATCGTGATAGCTATGGAAAAACGCAAGCTGACCAACCATCTGATGAATTTCGTTCTTGTAGACAGCTTCCTTTCCGATCAAGCCGATTGCCCCAAGGCTGAGTTCCGCTTTGACTGGTAGGTGGTCGATTTCACTGTAGACATCTTTCATTTTCTGAGATTGCTCCAAGAGATCATCCATTTCTCTGTTGGCCATATCGCTTGAGCTCAATGAAATGGTATAACTTGCAGGAACCTTCCCTGTACCAAGGCGGAATTCAAGGAAATCCGGGCTGTCAAGGGTCCTTTCCCACAAACGGTCCGAGAGCTCTTCCGTGAGATACTTGATCCGTTCATATGATGGATAATGGAATCGGAGCACATCGGTCTGCTTCTCAGCGAGGTCCTGAAGCTCCTGCCGTTTGTTTTTCAAATAGCTCGTATATACGCGCTCACGCTTTTCTTTCGCTTTTTTCCTAGTTGATTTATCCTTGAAGAACTGAACGGTGGACGTAATCAATGTCGTGGTGAACATGACAAGCGAGATGATGATGAAGATCCCCCTAGGAATGACAAGGGCAATGAAGCCCATGACCACAAGCATGACAAGGGGCGGCAGGATGATGATCCACAAGCTTCTGCCCGAGTCATCGGATTCCTGACTCGGGAACGACAGCTGCACTTTTTCTTCTGGGAGGTCATAGACCATCCGTGGTGTACGACGATAATTTGGATACTTCTTCTTCATCTCGGACAGTGGACGCCGGGACTCGGGCAAATGAATCTCCATCTCCCCTACCCAATGGATAGAAATGAGATCATCCTCCAACAGGGTGATGGTCACATAGGGAGTGAAAATCATATCTCCCGTGCGGATCTCCGTTTTTTTTCTGATCCGCTCCCCGTTCACATAATACAATCCGGAGTCTGGATGCAGCATCCATCGTCCGTTCTCACCCCTGTACCATTCTCCCTCGTGATGAGGGATTGAGATATGTGCACCCTTCCGGGAACCTAAGAACATCTCTTCCAAATGACCTATGAAGTACACATTGTCTTCTTCCGCGAGCGGGGCTATGAGAATGGAAAGTTTCTCACTGCCAGCTTGGCACGTCCATTCCTTTCCGGGCTTGATATCCTCTTCCAGATCTCCTTTGATCCGGAACGATGAACCGAGCTTTTCAATAGACAGCGTTTCCCACTCGGCCGGGAGAGAAGGCAGGGTCACAGAATCTGTGAGATTGCGCCCGATCGTTACCGTTTCCCTGTCCGAATTGATTCTGTAATATTGATACTGTTCCTTATATAAAATCCACAGGGCATACATTCAATCACCCACTCAGTCTGTTTTTTTATCATCTTTCTTCTGCTGATCTTTTTTCTGGTCTTCTTTTTTCTGATCATCCGCTTTAGGTGCCTCTTTTTCTTGCTGTCCGGCATCCTGTTCTTCCTGAGGAGCAGCCTCCGCTTCCTTCGCCTGCTCTTCTTCAGCCGCTTTTTCTTCCTCAAGCTTCTTCATTTCTTCCTCATACTCATTGATTTCACTTTCAATATCGTTCAGCTTTTGTTGTCTTTCTTCACTATCCAGTTCGCTATCGGATTTTACCTGTTCACGATACTTAAGCAGGCCAAACAGGATCAAATCCCTATCTTCGAGGAAACGGGCTGTATCAAGGGCTTCCTTCGCCTTTCCGCGCCCTATGTTGATCCAGTACTCGTAGTACATGGGATCGGACTGGAGGGAGATCGTATTCCTGACATTCTCCTTCTGATCCTCTGACAGGGATTCATTCACAATATAGGAGAGGGCCAGTTGGTACTGGGCCACCTTTGGAATATCATCAATCTCATAAGGCTCCAATTCCGTGACAACATCACTGTACTTGTTCAGTAAGAAATTTTCCTGAGCGGAAACAATGCTCTCCTGCTTCGGGTTGATGAAGAAGAATGAATAGATTGAATAGATGATGGCTGGAACCAATAGTATGGATACACCCAGCAGGATATAGCGGTTGGTCTTCCACTTCTTTTTACTGATGGACATGTAGGAAGCAGCGACTTCCTTCGCATCCAGGATACTCTTATTCAGCACGTTTTCCAGTTCTTCGAAGGTGGCGGTTTCCATGATGGCCCGTGTCACTTCGGAAAGTTTGATCGTTTCACTGAATTTGATATAGTCATCGAATGATAGTTTCGGCTCTGAAATGAAGGCAGCCATTGCCTTCGTTTCCTTGAACAGGGTGTCTCCGTCCTTTTCATATGGAGGCAGGCTTTCTTTTACTCCGTAATGCAGGAAGTGAGGGCTCAATCCCTGGTCGAAAACAATATTCCCAGGGCTTACTACTAAATGAATCCTTGAGAGTCGGTGCTGCTGCACCCTATGGACAAGTTGGAGTGCCGTTATCAGCCTTTCCTTCTCACCGATATTCAGCTTGTCAGAGGCAATATATGAGGCAGGGATGGTGTGAGAAATGCTAAGTTCATCATTTTCCATCCTGATTTCTTTTTGAATGGTTGGATCCAGGTCTTTAAGAAACATGATTTCTCTGACATGATCCAGTTTGATCTTTTCATTTTGAAACACGAACGTGATGACGTCGTCAGTCCGGTTCACAACAATATCAAGCTTTTCTTCTAGGTACGTCCGTTTCGTTTCGGCCATGGTCATTGATCTCCTTTATAAAATTTCAACCCGGTCACCCGAGAGAATCCCGGCTTCATTCAGGCGGGCGTTTCCTGAAATGACCAGGTCCTTATTGGAAATCCTGATCCAGTACCCTTCCCTTGGTTCCGAGGTGAGCTTTTGGGACTGCCATACGAGGTCGATGAGCTTCTTGACCGTATGGTAATTGGAGAGACGAAGGTCAAGGACCTTCCCCTTCTGATATCGATTGAGATCGACGGTGATTTCTATGTACATCGTTCATTCACCTCATAAAGAAGGAGCGCCTCAACACGTTAAGCGCTCCTTGATTGAAATGTCGTCGGAAATGATTATCCACGAATTTGGCTGGCGATTTGATTGTCTGCATCTTCGATGGCTCTTGCAGTATTTCTGAGTTGCAGTGAGATATCTCCTAGCAATTCCTGCATTTCAACGAAAGACGGGCGAAGGCGCTCATATTGATCGCTGAAGGCACGGCTTGATTCACCTTCCCACATTGATTCAAGTTCACGGATCATTCCATCAAGATCGCCGATTTGGCTTTCTAGTTTACCTTTTTCGTTTGAATAACGGCCTGACATACCATCCAATTCTGCTGGGGTTACGCGAATTCTTCCTGACATGTAATTTCCTCTCCCTTATAACGTTTTTAGTTGGTAATCATCTATATAAAGTCTGAATACCCATAACAAAGAATAGATTCCTTTTACTGACAACTTCATCTAACATAGTATTACAATCTTACATAAAAACACAGATTTTACTCAGAAAAGGAAACTTTATAACTACTAAAATCTCTGTTTCCTTAGGAATAATGTAATGTCATGCTTTGTCGATTAGGTCTTTCAGACCCGTCGAAACGACAGATATCGACATACCCCGGTTCGTACGTCGGGATAAGATACCATACTCAGCCCTTTACGGTTACAAGTACTTACTATATATCCTGATATTTACTTTTATAAACCGCAATTTTCAGAAATTGTTAAACTTTTTGGTTCAAAGGATGGGGGACCAAATTCTTCACAGGCTTTTCACTCCTTTCCATACTCTAGCAAGCCTATATAAAATGGCTGATATATCTGGTAAAACCTTTCATTATTCGGTAAAATTTTTAAAAAACAGTATTGTGGTGGTTTAATTGTTTACATTGCTTTTGATCGAAGATGATACAAGTTTATTCAATGAGATCCGTGACCGATTGACTCAATGGTCGTATGAAGTCCACGGTGTAAAGGATTTCAGTCTGGTGATGGAGGAATTCGCAGCGGTTCAGCCGGACTTGGTGATCATTGATATCCAGCTGCCGAAGTTCGATGGTTTCCACTGGTGCCGGATGATCCGTTCCCACTCCAATGTACCGATCCTCTTCCTGTCTTCACGGGACCATCCGATGGATATGGTGATGTCGATGCAGCTAGGGGCCGATGACTTCATCCAGAAGCCTTTCCACTTTGATGTACTGGTGGCAAAGGTGCAGGCAACGCTCAGGCGGGTCTACAACTATAATGCCGAGGTGGTCAATCTGAAGACCTGGTGCGGGGCAAAGGTCGATTATGAGCGGAATACCGTGGACAACGATGAAAGGGAAATCGAGCTGACGAAAAATGAAATGTTCATCCTGAAGCTCCTGATCGAGCATAAAAACCGGATTGTCACCCGGGATGAGCTGATCAACAAGCTGTGGGACGATAAGCGATTCATCAGTGACAATACCCTGACGGTGAATGTGAACCGCCTGCGGAAACGCCTGGATGAGATCGGCCTGGGGCAAAACATCCTGACAAAGGTGGGGCAGGGATATATGGCCGTTGAAGGAGAGCTTTCATGATCAGGGCATTCCTGTGGGAGAGGAAAAGCTGGATCCTCATGTTCATCTTCCTCCAGTTTTTCTATCTCGGGATCGCCTTTCTCGATGCAGACATACCGGTAGCCTCCGTTCTCTATGTTTCCTTCCTGTCCTCTCTTTTCTTCCTCGGGTTCCTTTTCTTCCGCTATCAGAGGGAGACCCGTTTTTATAAGGGATTGGAGGAATGGAGCCGGAATTTCACGATCAGCGGGGTCCCGGAACCGGACTCTCCTTTTGAGAATATCCTCTACACCATCCTCACCGAGCAGGGGCAAAGCCTGAAAGAGGCCGCGTCGGAAAACAGGAGGCGTCTCGATCAGGAAAAGGATGACCTTCTCGCCTGGATCCATGAGGTCAAGACGCCTCTTACAGCAATGCATCTCATCATGGAACGCATGGAGAACGATGCTCTCAAGGCCCCTTTGAAATATGAGTGGTTGAGGATTCACCTGCTTCTTGACCAGCAACTCCATCAGAAGCGCATGGATATCATGGAGAATGACCTTTATATTGAGAAGATCGATGTAGAAGACCTCCTCTATCAAGAAATCAAGACGTTGCAGTCTTGGTGCATACAGAAAGGGATCGGTTTCGATATCGACCTTGCCTCCACCGAAGTGCTAAGCGACTCCAAATGGCTTTCGTTCGTATTCAGGCAACTCCTCACCAACGCCGTCAAATACAGTGAAGCAACAGACATCGAGATCACTGGAACTGCCGGCGATCAAATGTCCTTGTCTATCAGGGACAAGGGCAGAGGAATCGAGCCTCAAGATCTGCCTCGGATTTTCGATAAAGGGTTCACATCGACGGTCCACCATAACCATTCTGCCTCCACCGGCATGGGGCTCTACTTGACGAAGGTCATCACCGATTCCCTCCTCATCAAAATCGAAGTAGACTCCACTCCTGGTATAGGATCGACCTTCACCCTGATTTTCCCTGACCGCAACGAGATTCACCAGGTGATGGGCATGTGACAACATTGTCACATGCTTTTCTATTTTGTTCGCTGAATGAAAGGAAACGGAACTCCATGCTTCCTATAATGAAACTATCAACCAACGCAAAGGAGTTTTGACTAATGAGCATACTGGAAGCCGTCAAATTGCATAAAAGCTATGGGAACAAATTCAATAAACAAGAGGTTTTGAAGGGAATCGATCTCACGATTGAAAAAGGTGAGTTCGTTAGCATAATGGGGGCATCTGGGTCAGGTAAGACGACGCTGTTGAACGTACTTTCCTCCATCGATAACGTAACAGAAGGATCCATTAAGATCGAAGGCAACGAAATGACCCGTATGAAAGAGAAGCAGCTGGCCGAGTTCCGCAAGAATCATTTGGGCTTCATCTTCCAGGACTATAACCTTCTCGATACCTTGACCGTGAAGGAAAACATCCTGCTTCCCCTCTCCATCACCAAGACACCAAGGAAGGTGGCCGATCAAAAATTCTCTGCTCTCGCCTCACAGCTTGGGATCAATGAACTGAAGAACAAGTATCCGAATCAGATTTCAGGCGGGCAAAAACAGCGCACGTCGGCCGCACGGGCCTTCATCCATGACCCGAGCATCATCTTCGCCGATGAGCCGACAGGTGCCCTGGATTCCAAATCGGCATCCGATCTTTTGAACAAGCTGAGCGACCTGAACGAAAACCTGAAGTCGACCATCGTCATGGTCACCCACGATCCAGTGGCGGCAAGCTACTGCAGCCGGGTGATTTTCATCAAAGACGGGCAGATCTATACCCAGTTGAATAAGGGCCTCCAGGAGCGACAAGCCTTCTTCCAGGATATCATGAAGACCCAGGGCCTCCTCAGCGGGGTACAGCATGAACGTTAATTCGCTGATCCTGAAGAATCTGAAGAAGAACATCAAGAACTACTATCTCTATGTATTTGCCCTTGTATTCGGTGTCGCCCTGTATTTTGCCTTCGTGACGCTGCAGTTCGACCCGGCACTCGATCAAACAAAGGGGGACGTGAAGGGCGCAGCCGCCATCAAGGTTTCATCCTATCTTCTGGTGATCATCGTGGCAGTCTTCCTGCTTTATGCGAATACCATTTTCATCAAGAGAAGGAGCAAGGAAATCGGGCTGTTCCAGCTCATCGGGATGACTAAGAACCGGATCTTCAAGCTGTTGACCGTAGAAAACGCCATCCTTTACTTCGGTTCGATGGTGATCGGGATCTTCGCCGGGTTCTCCTTCTCAAAGTTGATCCTGATGGTCCTTTTCAAGGTGACCGGGGTGTCTTCAACCGCAGAGCTCCGCTTCTCCGGAGACGCACTTCTCCAGACGATCATTGTATTCATCGGCATCTATCTCCTCATCATGATGATGAATGCCTTCTTTATCAAAAAACAATCGATCCTGGCCTTATTCAACGTGAAGTCATCAACGGAGAATTCAATGAAAGGCATGTCGATTTGGGAAGTCTTCATGGGGCTTTGTGGAATCGGACTGATAGCGGCGGGTTACTATGTATCTACCAGGCTCTTTGGAGGCGACTTCACCTCCATGACCGAATTATTCATGGCCATGGCGTTCATCCTTGGGTCTGTCATCATTGGAACCTATTTCTTTTATAAAGGGTCTGTCGGCTTCATCTTTAACGTGATCAGGAAACAGCAAGGAGGCTACCTCAGCATCAACCAGGTGCTGTCCCTCTCATCGATCATGTTCCGTATGAAGTCCAACTCCCTGCTCCTTACCGTCATTACCACGGTATCGGCCCTTGCCATCGGTCTCTTATCGTTGACGTATATCTCGTATTATTCAGCCGATAAAACAGCGATCAGCCAGACGCCGAACCACTTTGCCCTTGAGGATGAAAATGAACTGAAGATCTTTGAGGAGACGCTGAAGCAGAAAGACATCCCGTACGATGTCACAAAGATCGAGGTCATCCAGGTAAACGCTGATTTGTCTGCCATCATGAAGCAGAAAGAAAACGAAGGGTTCCAGATGGATACCCGTAATACCCAGATGGCTGTGATCAGCGATAAGGACGTGAAGGGAGTGAATCTCTCTCCTGGCGAAACGATCCTGACGGGCTACAGTGATATGCTCAGCCGCTTTATTCCCATGAAGGATTCCGGTCGTGTAGTCTACAAAGGGAAAGAGCATAAGGAAAAACAGAACTACCTGAGCATGGAGGATGATTTCTATGTTTCGTGGAAGTTCACAGGAGGCGGTTTCCCCATCGGGATTGTTGATGATGCCTTATTCAACAAGCTCAAGAGCGATCTGGATCCTTCCATTCAAATGGAAACCAGTCTATATCTAGGGTTGGATGTGAAAGAAACGTCCCAGTTGAAAGATGCCAACAAACTGTTCAATCAAACGTTCAATCAGGAAACCACCCAGTCCATCTCTCAACTCAACAGCAAAGAACAACAACGGTCCAACATGGGGATCGCCATGTTCTGTGTTGCGTTCCTTGGACTTGCCTTCCTTGTCACATCAGGCTGCATCCTCTACTTTAAGCAGATGGATGAAAGCGAAGACGAGAAACCCAATTACACGATCCTGCGCAAGCTTGGCTATATCCGTGGAGATCTTCTACGAGGGATTCAATTCAAACAGCTGTTCAATTTTGGAATCCCCCTCATGATCGGGCTTCTTCACAGCTACTTTGCCGTCAAGTCGGGCTGGTTCTTCTTCGGGAATGACTTTTGGGCTCCGACCTTGATCGTCATGGGTGTGTATGCCGTTCTTTATTCCATGTTTGGCATCCTGTCCGTCCTCTATTACCAGAAAGTCATCAGGGACTCCTTGTCATGAAACAAAGTAAAAACCCGAAAACATTTGCCGTATCGCATGCAAATGTTTTCGGGTTTTACTATGACTAAAACAGGTTGCTCCTGCCTCTTTCTCGTTTATATATAGAACAATCTCCGGGGTCTAAGACAGGAAATTAAAGAGAGGATACCCAAGAAAAACTCATAAAAAATCACCATGACTGCGATTTCCAGCCAGCCATCCGCTTCCCATGCCTGCATATTCACACATAGGATGGCCACCACTACAAGCATCGGTATCTGCCCCTTCAATTGAAACATCATCCCTCGCTTAATCGAGAACTTTTTCACTTCCGCTGTATGCGGTGATAGGACTTCTTTTGCCTGAAGGACCAGCCGCTCCACATACTCTGCAACCCCGATCTTCTTCAATCCCAGGAAGAAAGAGTCCTCTACCGTCTCAGGGTCAAGAAGCCATACGTACCCTTCCCCTGCAATAAATGCTTCCTCCCGGTAAGAAGTCAGCCTATCAGGAAAGATGGTTGTCACCACATTCGGGGCCCCGTATCCTTTTTCCTTGAACTCTCTCACGGTTTTTCGTTCTTCTTCAGAAACCCCTTCTTCTTCCAAAAGCTCATTCCATTCATCTTCTTCGAATGAATCCTCATAGATCAGCCACTTCTGGATTTTCACTTCCTCCACCTGCACAGCTTCCCGTTCCTCCTGCAGGGCAAAGAAATCCTTGAACAGCTCCTCCATACCCTCATGGTAAGGCTGGAACCAGAAGGTGTATTGATCACCTTCAACCCATTCCACAAGTGCCTCTTTCACCGATGAAGCATGAAGAGCCATGCCCCTCCGTTCTTCCGCATGATAAAAGATAGACATGCTGCTTTTTCCGATACATGATATGACCCGATCAGAAAAATCACTTCCTACTGCCGGAGGGAGCTCGTTCAATCCGTATTGCTTTTTTACATTTTTCGATTGTCGCCCGTATCCTCCTTCTTTCAATAACGATGCAAAGTCTGATGCACTGAGCGTCAGCCTTTTCATCTCATCCCCTCCTTCACCCTTCAAATACGAATGATACCAACATACTAAGTATGAACAACACCAATGCATATAAGATGCCCAATGCTTTATTGATGACAAACGGAAGCCGACAGAGCACGAGCTGGACATGGTGATTAAGGATCATGCCCGGCCATAGGACAAATTTCAGGACTATATGAAAAAAGGTATCTTTATGATCATGAATTCGATATTCATAGAAAGCGATCACGACCAGTTGATTAAAAACGGACCATAGAGCGCATAGCCCGTTAATGAAAAAGAAGACCGGAAGATAAGAGCTTGGAAAAGGCAGCCCCAACTGATAAGGAAAAAAGGACATGAGACAAACAGCCACCATCATCGCAATCGCTCGCTTCATCATTGTCACCTCGTCATCCAAAGAGTAAAAAAGCCCCTTCCGCCTGGGGAAGGGGCTTCTGCGTCACAATCAGTTAGAGAACTGTTGATTGTCAGGTTGGTAATCCACATCATATTTTTTTGCCAAATCGCTCATGGCCATA
Organism: Rossellomorea marisflavi; assembly: GCF_022170785.1. Lineage (NCBI taxonomy): Bacteria > Bacillati > Bacillota > Bacilli > Caryophanales > Bacillaceae > Rossellomorea > Rossellomorea marisflavi. The sequence continues at coordinate 4,103,432 of NZ_CP081870.1, forward strand.
TGATATTCCTGTGCTGCCAGAAGGTATTCCTGCGCCTTCGCATTGGAATCTTCAATCAAAGAAACGTCCTGCTTTTCGATCCCTTCTTTCTGTAGCATGAGGGCCTCATGGTAAGTGGCTACAATATCTTTCAATTTAGCCGTCATAGGCTCAAGTTCCTCAAACGGGGTTTCAATGTTCTCAGCCGTGTCCACTGCTTTTTCATAAGTCGGGATAACCTCTTTGGTCAAGACTTCGTACATATCTTCATCGTTTGTATAGTTCTCTCCTGATACACCTTGAAGAGCTACAACAGCCTCGGTTTCATAATCGGCAATTTTCCGTACATCATCATTGATATACGTAATGAGGGCCTCCTGTTTTTCAGCATCGGAGAGGTCTTTTTTCGGCTCTTCTTTCTTTGCCGTATCCTCTTTATCTGTTTCTTCCTTGCTTTCGTCTTTAGTAGCTTCTTCTTTTTTGCTGTCTTCCTTCTTCTCTGTTTGAGTGCTTTCTTTTTTCTCCGACTTTTCGTCAGAAGACGTGCTCTGGCTGCAGCCCATCACGATGAATGATAAAGCCACGAGCATGATGATTAATTTTTTCACGCTGATCCATCCTCTCAAGATTGTTTTGGTTATTTAAGAAATCAATGGCTTCTTCCGCTTCATCCATGAACGCGAGACAGCAATCAATTAATTAAAGATTCGCTTCTGCCAATTTCCCCTTTGGCCAGGTTGATTTGGGGTCATCATGGCTTATCCCTGGATCATCAGGGACACAACCACTAAAAATTCCAATCTTTTCAACTATAGCATGATTGGTAAAATACTGTTATGATAGCATTTGTTTATTTTTGGATGTCACCCACCTAGGTTATTAGTCTCAAAAATTCCGTTGATTGGAAGGAGATCTCCTTCCAATCTTTCATACACCTGGCATGTTTGATAAGAATGCAAGGCTTTCTGACTACACCCTTCCATTTACTTTATTTCGTAATGAAACTGATTCTTTTTTATCAGTGGACCGATGCTTGAGCATTTAGTCTTCAATAGTTTGAACTACATGTTAAATATCACTTCTAAAGGAAAGTTAAACCTTTTATGTGAAATATTATTTTGGGATGAACCTGAAACCATTCATTCCATCTATCCGTATAACAGGAGAGGTGAAAGACGGAATGTACATACATATTGAAGAACCAACCGAAACGATATCAAAAGATGCCGTCCAGATGTGGCGGCTGACCAATACCATCGGGCATGCTATTGCACTGATCATCATTGCAGTGCTACTGTACTGTGCGGATCATTTCCACTGGTATGGATGGGTGAGTCCTGTCCTGTACACTTTGGGAGGACTCCTGATCCTATCCGCCCTGTACTCCATTCTCCTGGAACCGGTTTTCGTCCAGCGCCATTGGAGGTACCGGATCGATGAAGAGTTCATCCAACTCAAGAACGGGAAGTGGAATACGAAGCATGTGGTCATTCCCATGGAGAAAGTCGAATATGTACGAACGGAGCAGGGACCTTTCTTACGCAAATATGGGCTGTACGATTTAGAGATCGGGACCACCACATCAAATCATACGATCCCTGCCATCCCGCAGGCTGAAGCAGAGCGGCTGAAGGCCGTCATCGCCACCTACGCGAAAGTCCGGGATGAGGAGGAGGAAGCCATATGAGCGGTATCCAGCGGTTCCACCCTGCCTTTCTTGTTGTGGAGCTTGTGTCTTTTGTAAAGGGCGTGTTCTTCATCTACTTCTTCTTATTCGTCCTGAAAGCCCAATCCAATTCCGGATGGGTGGTATGGGGAAGATACATCCTCATTGCCTGTTCCGTCTGGGCCATCGTGAATATCTTCTTGAAATGGAGATTTCACGGCTATGAAGTGACTGAGAGGACGATTGTTCTTCATGAAGGGGTATTTGTGAAAACAAAGCGGACGGCAGGACTGGACCGCGTTCATAACCAGACCTCCAACACGACATTTGTCCACAAATGGTTCGGTCTCACATCGTTGAAACTTGAAACCGGGACTTCCGGTGATCACGGAGAGATAGATTTTCCCGTGATCACCCAAGAAGAAAAAGAACGGATCCTTTCCCTAGTCGGATTGCAGCAGCGTGAGACCGGACGCGAGGAAGGGGATGAAATCTTTGAGGCTGAAGCCGTGCGCACATTGCGCTTCCAGTCAAAGAAAAAAGACCTGATACGGGCCTCCTTTACATCCTTGAGCTTTCTTGCGATCTTCCCGCTCCTCAGTGCCGCTTATTCGAACCTTGCCGTGTTCTTCAATCTAGAAGACGGGGCGGAAGGAGCTTGGGATTACCTGGTCCTCCACTGGTGGATGTTGATCATTCTTTTTGTCATTGCCCTTCTCATTTCATCGGTCATCGGCTATGTCAGGGTCTATTTGAAATACGGGAAGTTCACGATCAGCGACGATCATGACAAGATCTACATCGAAAAAGGAGTGGCAAACGTGACCCACTTCTCTATCCCGAAGCGGAACGTACAGGCCGTCGTGGTAGAACAATCGCTCCTGAAGCGTCTTCTGGGGCTGGCATCGGTGAAGCTGATCAGCGCCGGATCATCTGAGCTTGAAAGCGAGGAAACAAGTTCACTCTATCCATTCCTCCCGAAGCATGAAGCCTATCGAATCATCCAGGACATGCTTCCCGACTATGAGATCCAAGAACAAATGGGTCGCTTTCCACGACAGGTCCTTTGGGCTAAGCTTCTCAGGCCCTATTATGTGACCGTCCTGTCCATTGCAGGCTTCCTCATTTTCAAACCGGCCTTCCTTTGGGTTTCCGCCATCCTCTTTATATTGGCAGTCATTCTGAGGGTACTCGACTACGCCTTTACCAGTTACATCCGTCACGGGGACCTGATCCAGATCCGGAGCGGCGCCCTCACGACAGAAACCTTTGTAACCCATAAACGGAGGATCCAACAGGCAACCGTCACCCACTCATGGCTACAGCGCCGATTCGGGATTGCCACTCTTTCCTTCACCAACAGGGCCGATCCCACCCACGTCAGCGAGCTTTACGGGGTATCCAGGGAAGAAGCCGGCGAATTCTATGATTGGTACAAACAAAAATCCGCTTCGTCTTAAAGAGACGGGCGGATTTATTTTTTGAAGACGAATAAGATTGAGAATTATTATCAATACTAAAAAACAAGACAACCCCATGGTTGCCTTGCTTTCTGTCATTACATACCCGGTTCGAACGTCTTACAGTCGGTTTCCTTGCTGTCATGGGCTTCATTTCCTCTGTGACTCACCACAAAGATCTGATCAGCCGAACAGCGTTTGCCTTCTTTGTTGTAGCGGCAGTTACTGACTTCGCATAGTACATCTTGTGCCATGGTTATTCACCTCCTCAGCTACCCTTTAGCGTTCTCATTTTCTCTGCGGTTCATACCTTGAGCCATAGCATTCCACAAGCGAGTTGAAGAAGTCATATCCTTCGGGCTCCTCCCATATATTAAGTTCATCAATGATGATGGAGGGGGCTTATATGAACGACAGACGTTTATATCACGTCCAAAACTTAGCTTTGGACATCATGGATCGAATGAACGATGAGCATGCACTGAAGGAAGGAACAAACTTAAAGGTAGTCGTCGATCTCTTATCCAGGGCAATCGGGAGTCTTGCAGACCCTTCTGGGAATTTGTCTCTGGATTATATTGAAGAAAAAGTGGCATCTGCTCATTATGCAGTTTTTCATAATGAGCAAAAGCTGTCTTGTTTGAAATCGACACCAGTAACAAGATAAAAAGCTGGTCAGCAGGTAATCCTGCTGACCAGCTTTTCATTCAGTAAATACCTGCCGCCTCAAAAGCTTGGACTTCATCCAACCCAAATGCTGAGTGAAGAAGAGAAGCCAGATCAACCGCATGAGACTCTTCCACAACGGTCGTCACGTGATTAGTACAGTTTTCTATGATATGGAACCCGAGCCCATTCTCTTGGAGTATCTGTCTGACCTTATCCCGAATCACAGGACAGGTCTTTTTATCCTTTGCAACCACCGTCACCGTGGCTTTTCTGGCCCGCCTGAAGATGGCCCCTGCACTGTCAAAGATTGAATCTGCACGCTCTAGATCGTCCTCCGCTAACAAAAAGGCAAGAGTATCTCCACCCTCTTCTATCAGGGTATCGTATTCCATCCCCCATAAGGTCAAGCGTGAGGAGATGAGCCGTTTGATTTTCATCCTATTCTGAATGGGTGAGAGAGTATAACAGAATCTGCCCTTATGAAAGACGACCCCACAAACAGGATGACTGACTCCCTTACTTGGTGATCCATGGATCCATGTACCTCCTACCCTGCTCATACTAGATCGGACCACCAGAGGGACGTTATAAGGCATTGCATGTTCAATCGCTTTCGGATGCAGGACCCCGGCTCCCCTACGTGCCATCGTTAACATCTCTTCATACGTCAAGGAGCTGATCATGACGGCATTCTTTATATAACGGGGATCTGAGGTATAAACCCCTTCAACATCTGTATAAATCTCACATCTTTCGGCACCTAGCTTGGTCGCAAGCGCTGCAGCAGTCGTGTCGGAGCCACCTCTTCCAAGGGTGGAGATATCACCATCTCCCGTTATTCCCTGAAATCCTGCAACGACTACGACATTCCCCATCTTCAACTCCCCCTGTATCCTCTCGGGGGCAATCGACAGGATCGATGCCCCTCCGTGATCGGTCGTCGTGGAAATCCCCGCCTGCCAGCCGGTCAAGCCGGTGGCAGCCACCCCTTCTTCCCTGAGGGCCATACATAGTAGAGCAACCGTCACCTGTTCTCCCGTCGAAAGAAGCATATCCAGGTCCCGCTTATGATGCCTAGTGGTGATATGGTCAGCAAGCTTCATCAGTTCATCGGTTGTATCTCCCATAGCCGAAACGACGATGACCAGATCTTGTCCACCGGCTTTTTCAAGCGCCACCTTCCGAGCAATCCCTTTAATATTTGATACCGATTCTACGGATGTGCCTCCGTATTTCTGTACAATCACACGCTTCACCCTTCTTTCCATTGGATCTGATTACACCCGCTCAGTGAATAATGCCAGGGCATTCTTTACATATCCGAATTCAGAAGCATGCGGCCGATCATCTCCTGAAGCATATCCATAGTCAACCATTCGGTTGCGGTTCAGACAAAGCTTTGTCAACTCCGACTTAAAGAAGTCAAACAGCTCGAAACGCTCCTTTAACGAAGGGAATCGGTGTTGATAATGAATGATGGCTTCTGCAAGAAAGGCCCAGAAGGTTTCTTCCTCCATCAAGTTGTGATTGACGAAGATATTGCTCATGTAGCGCAGATGACAAATGAATAATCCCGTGAAGATGAATTGTGTCAATCCTTCTGGTGGCTCGCTCCTCAATACACGCTTAAGTTCCTCCGTTAATTCATCCAGTTCAGGGAACGGCTGATCCGTCATATTGACATCATCCACGAAATCTTTGATGGCCAGTCTATGAGGGACGGAATCCTTCAGGACCAGGATCGTATTCTGTCCATGAGGGGAAAAGACCGTACCATATTGATACAAGTAATGCAGAAGGGGGTCCATGACGACCTGGTAAAATGTCTTCAACCATTTCTCCGTACTTAAACCAGAATCCTCGATCAAACTTTTCACATAAGGTTTTCCATTCCGGTCTTCGTAGTGAAGAGCTGCCAACGTGATGGCTTGTTCGCCTTCATCCAAGTATGTATAGATGCTCTCCCTCCAAATGGTCCCAAGCATTTCGAGATAATGATACGGAACTTTTTCGACATGTACATAGTCGGGATGATCGACGTTCATACTGGCATTTTCACCAGGAAGGATGACCCTGCACTCATCCCTGAGGAAAGGATCCTGTTCAGCGATTCCTTTGATCCATTCCGTCACTTGGGGAGCGACCAAGGTCCGTTCAGACGGTAAGCCCCTGTACACAAGGGTATTTAATATACTCATCGGTAGTTTGACATGGTGTTTGTCCCTATTGGTCACGTTGACGAATGTCCTCACCGACTGCTGCGGGAGATAATCGTCATCCCCTTTGCCCAGTGGGATGATTTCTTTGAAGGCAAGTGCTTGCGGGAATTGCTGGACCAACACTTCCTTCCACTGCCACTCGTGTACAGGCATATAGTAGTAGTCGTCTGGCTGCCCTCCGGCTGCTTTCACTTTTTCATCGAACCGTTCCCTTTCTTCCTTCGATAGCTCGTCAGAAATTAGCTTATCATAGCTCACCCCTTGGACAGCTTGGAATGACGCCATCTCCTTCTTAACGGCAATCCAGGATAATCGGATCTCCTTCTGCTGTTCGGGTGCATACTTCACATAATCATCGTACCCAAAGCCGATCCTGCCTTTGTTATACGTGATCCAAGGGTGCCCTGTCATGAAGCCTTCCAAGAGGGCGTAATCCTCATGAATGAGTTCATCCGACGATACCTCCTGACATTCAAGTATGTGGGCATCGGCAATAAGGGTTGCATTCAGCTCTTTGATCAGATGGCCGACGGTTTCAGGTGACATGGGGATGAGCCCTTGAAGATCGATGAGCAGCCCGACTGCGTACGTGGCTCCTCTCACCTCTCCTGATTCTAAGACCTCGATTGTCTCCTCTTTAACATCATAGCTATCAAACAATCGTTTCTCCGCTTGATAACGGTAGTATCTTGTTTCAGAAACTTTCAGCTCACACTGAATCAAAGAGCCGTCCGTCTTAATATCAGGGTGGATCATATCCTCATACATATATTCTGAAAGCATCTTGGCAACCAGCTTCCGATTGACCCGTTCCCAATTTCCCCTTGTTAAAGCGGATGGTGATTTCATATGATTGTCCATTTCTGATCCTTCCTTTCAAATGAGTTGATCGTTTCCTGAGATCCATCTTCCTGTCCTGATGGATCCCCTATGCCGAACGACTGGAACACATTTTTCTGTCGGATCGGATAAACCTCCCGACCGACGATCTGATTGATGATGATGGCATTCCGGTGGGCTCCAAGGCCAAGGTCCGGTGCACCCACACCATGGGTATGCAACTCACCGTTTTGTACGAAAATGTCGGTAGCCTCACCCGAAGCGGAGCGTAACCGATAGTCTTCCGTAATTCCGAATCTCCCATGGCTATCTCGCCATATGCTCTGATCCATTGCAGATAAGAAGGATGGTTCCGCCTGTTTGTAACCTGTACCAAGGATGATGACATCGCTCTCTATGAAGAATGCCTCCTTTTTCACATGATGAAAGCCTTCCAGAACGTACCGACTACCGGCCTGCCCTATTCCCGTGATTTCTGTCATCGCTTGAAGATGGATGGGGGGCCTTACCCCTCCAATGGATCGTTCATAGAGCAGATCATAAATATCAGCGATTGTCCCTGCACTGATTCCTTTGTATAGTAAGCCCTGACCTTTCAAGAGTTCGTCCTTTCTCTCCTGGGGCAGGTGATAAAAGAAGTTCGTATAGTCCGGTGAGAAATACTCCAGTCCAAGCTTGGAATACTCCATCGGAAAGAATCCGTCCGACCTTGTAAACCAATTCAGCGAGAATCCTTCCTCTTCTTGGAGCCGGGTCGCGTCAAGAAAAACCTCGGCTGCACTCTGCCCGGATCCGATTACCGTCACCGAACGTTTCCCTTTCAGGCAGGATTTAGAAAAAATATATTCAGATGAGTGGAAGATCCGATCATTAAGCATTTCCTTGCAAGGATCTGGTATAGACGGAACGGATCCGATCCCCATGACCACATGGCGAGTCATAAAATGTTTTTCTTGTCCGGACCCGTGGTCCCACGCAGACACTTTGTACCCCTTCTCCCCGTCAGGTAGATCAACCGGTATGACCACTTCCACTTCCATGGAGAATCGACAGGAAGGTAATCGTTCTGCTACCCAGCGGCAATAGTGATTATATTCTTTACGGGGGATATGGAACTTCTCAAGAAAGTAATAATGATAGAGACGCCCATGTTCTTGTAGGTAGTTAAGGAAACTGTGCCGGTTGGTTACATCGACCATACTGACAAGGTCAGCAAGAAAAGGAACCTGGAGGGTCGTCCCGTCAATCAACATTCCCGGATGCCAATCAAATGACCCCTTTCGTTCAAGAAAAACAGCTTCCACCTCTTCTTTTCCATCCAAAAGGGCCGCAAGTCCGAGATTGAATGGACCAATTCCGATTCCGACTACATCCAAAATCCCCCTCATCAAGACCATCTCCTTTCAAACTCTTTGCGATCACATGACATGAGCAGTCCGGTTTTATCAGGTAGTTGCACCGGCTTAAGAGGGATGAAACCACATGTTTTGAACACGTGGATCATCTTCTCATTCCGGATATCCGGTTCTGCCATCACTTTTACCGTCTTTGATTCTTCAAAAAGGAAGCGGACCATCTCCTTTAGCAAGGGAAGTGCAAGTCCTTTCCCTAAAAAACGCTTGTCCCCTATCAAGAGGTGGACCCCTTGGTCATAAGGGTGGTTCGGATACGTTCCTTGCAATACGTCACCTTCGACCCAATAGGCCTCCCAGTAGCTCATGGGGATCCCGTCGATCATACCAAGATATAGAGCCTGGTGCCCATCGGACAGAGCCTTCTCAAAATGCGTCCGAAACTCAGGTAAAGGGACGTTCAGATGCCAGAAAGGATGGACGTGATCTTCATTCATCCACGTATGAACCAAACCAATATCATCAAGTCCTGCTTTTCTGAACGAAATTGTTTTGTGCAATTTCGGTTCATATACGTCATACACCATGCCGGACCTCCACTTCATGGGCAATTGGATTGCGCACCATGGTATAGACCGACTGAGATTCCATCGGACCGATTAGTTCGTCCATGTCATAGAACCGGGTAAGGAGATTGGCCTTACAAGGCAGGACTGGCTGATAGAGGAGACTTTCCACCAAGCCCCCCGACATGCTTCCTTCATGTTTTTTCAAAGCTGTTCTCAGAATCCTGATCAAGTTCTCCTCTTCAATCAACCCGCTTACTCCGAAACCATTGATGAGTCCAAAGAGGTGATTGAAGAAGAAGTAATATCTAAATCTTTCTTCCGCCACATCATCGTCGCAAGTCGTATCGCTGATGGCACTGATCCCAGGGTGAAGAATGGCTAGCTTCCCTGCTTTCGAACGGCTATAGTAATACCCCTGATTATCACGATAGTGGAAACGATGCGGATATCCTTCCTTCAGGGTGACAAGGGAATTTTGCTGGTGTGCTTCCAAGGCGATTCCATAGTGAGAGAATAACCACATCATCGGATCCAATGAGATGGATAGATAACGAGAGAGCCAATCCTCACTCACTTGTTCCACTGTCCTCCCCTCCCTGACGGCAATCTCCGTGATGATGGAGTGGATGCGGGGCTTTCCTCCGTATGGATGGTCCTGGCACAGGCCTGCAATCAAGCTGGTACTTCCCGCATCCTCCCTGAAGGGGTTATCTCTTATCACGACTTCAAAACCGGAAATGTCTTCACTGGATTCAAGATTGATGTAGGCGGGATCCTCGATGATGTTGAAGTCAGGAAAGTGCCCTTTCAGTGCTTTTCCGAGGTCTGTCTGAAGGAGTTTTGACACCTCCACCCCCCTGGCCAACTCCTTTGCCTGATTGATTCGTAAAGAATTGGTGATCTTCACAGGTACCGAAAACTTGAACATATAGGGCGACTGCTTGGCGTACACGCTCCTTAAGGAGGAGGTAGCCGTATAGACACGCCCAAGTGGACCGATGTATTCCAGATTCCCCCCCATGATCCGTTCCTGTACCTCGGGCCTAGACAACAGCTCCTTTGTTTGTAGGGGATGAACAGGAATTAGTACCTTTCCTTTTTCATTGACGAGCTGATCAATCCATTCTTCATCCACACCGCCGTCCTTCAGCTCATTGATGATGATGGAAACCGCCGTTTCAGGGCGGCTTGAATCATGGACAACAAGATCCTCATCGGCTGCAAAATAATGGAGTTGGAACTCTCCCTTCCTTTCTGGCGAGTACAGTCTGTCTTCTTCCTCTGTCAATCCCTGCTTACTCTTGGGCGTTGGGTGAAGGAGGTGACCAAATAATAAGGATTGTTCCGCCTCTATGAAGTCCACATCAGAACGGGAGAGGGATTCACCATCTTCAAGTCGCCCCTCCACGTAGTTACGGATGCTCCTGCAGCTGAGGATGACGCGATAGATCAATTCATCCTCTGCCTCTTTGCATTGCTGGTCAAGGAGGAATTCTTTTACAATCAAAGTAACTAGAGTGACATAATCCAGGGGCTGTAGATCGCCTTCTCCTTGAACCCTGTAGTAGATCGGAAAGGAGAAGAGATGTCGATCCGTCAATGACCAGTACTCAAGAGGCAATACCAGGTCGATTTTCTGGATGGAGAGTTTCGAGATGAAAACGTGTTGGGAAAAGGAGTCGAACACATCGGTACATTCGTAATTCCCTGTCTCCCTTAAATAACAATTAAGGAAACTTTGCATTGTGGCATTTTCGGCTATACGTTTCGAATCATACAAGGGCTTTACCTCCATTCGTGAATTGTCGTGCCTTCCGTTCGATATCTGACAACAGTTGGTGGATATCGTCTTTGGACGTTCTCGGATTCAATAGCGTCAGTTTCAAGCAGGTTACCCCTTCAACCGATGTTTTTGCTATTACGCCACCACCGTCTTGGTATAGCTGTTGCTGGATTGACCTGTTCAGACCATTCACCTCTTCTTCCTTCAAAGAAAGGGGACGTATCCGGAACACCACCGTATTGATTTCGGGATGTTGTGTTTTCAGTTCGAAATGATCCATGTTCCTTATCAGTTCTGCTGTGTAGCCGGCAAGTTCCAGCGTATGATCAATCATCTCGCCAAACCGCCTGAGTCCAATTACCTTCAAGGACAAATAAATCTTCAATGCATCAAATCGCCGCGTCGTCTGTACGGATTTATTCACCAGATTTTCGATTCCTTCATACTCATCTTCCAACGGATTAAGATAGGCGGCGTGATGGGCGATGAAGCGAAATGACTCACGAGCCTTTACCATGAACGCTCCACAGCTGATGGGCTGATACCATAGCTTGTGGAAGTCAATGGTGATGGAGTCAGCGTATTGCAGCCCATCCACTTTGGTTCGGTGCCTATCGCTGAGCAGCAGTGCTCCTCCGAATGCGGCATCGACATGAAGCCATAGTTCATACTCTTTTGCTATCGTTGCAGATGCTTGAAGGGAATCGATGCTACCGAAATCCGTAGTGCCACATGTAGCCACAAGGGCGAAGGGAAGTAGGCCCTCTCCCTTCAACTCCTTGAGAATCCTTTGCAAATCGGTCATGCTCATCCGCTGTGCTCGGTCACTGGGCACAGTGACCACTGCTTTTTCCCCAAGACCGAGCTGTGAAGCTGATTTTTTGACAGTGAAATGGGCGTCCTCCGAACATAGGATCCGGAGCCGATGTGTCCCTTCAGGCAGCCCGTCCTTCTTCACATCATGCTTCCACATCTTGAAGCAATAGGAATCCCTCGCCAATAGTAGCCCCATGTAATTGGATTGGGTCCCTCCGCTTGTGAACACTCCATCAGAACCTTCAGGGTATCCTATCAACCTCTTCAACCAATCCACCATGCCTTCTTCCAGATAGGTCGCAGAAGGGCTTTGATCCCACGAATCCATGGATTGGTTCAAAACAGCAATGATATTCTCTGCCATGATTCCCGGTAAGAGTGGAGGACAGTGGAGGTGGGCCATGCTCCTTTCATGAGAGACATGAAGACTGCTTTGAAGGACCGGACCCTCGATCTCTCTCAAAACATCTTCGAATGCCTGACCATCCTGGGTGAACGACAAGACACCTTCAACCTGTCTTTGAAGAGCGTCAGGTGTTCCTCCGCGAAATGGACGATCAATCTTTTTGTATAGCGCTGTGAGCTCCTCCGTAAGAAGCGTCATACCGGCTTTATATGCGTGCAACCCTTTTTCCCCTTGATGAAGGAAGTAAGGATCGAATTCGGTTCTATTCATCTCTCTACCTCTCAACGGATGCCAATACGGCATCGCGGAAAATGCTCATCACTTCCCGTAGCTGCTCTTGTGTGATGATCAAGGGTGGAAGGAACCGGACGACCGCTCCTTGCCTTCCACCAACTTCAAGGATCAAACCACGCTCGAAACATTCGCGCTGGATACGGCTTGCAAGCTCGGCATTGGCAGGATGACTGCCGGAAGATGAAGCAGGGAGGGTCGGATCAATGATCTCAACCCCTACCATCAGCCCCCTTCCCCTCACTTCACCGATTTGGGGAACGTCTTCCTGAAGCTCTGAGAGCGTGGCCAAAAGGGATTCACCGAGTAGTGCTGCATGTTTCTCAAGCTGATTCTCCTTTAAATAGCGGAGGGTTGCCGTACCCGTTGCCATGGCCATTTGATTGCCCCTGAACGTGCCGATATGTGCTCCAGGTCCCCATACGTCCAAGTCTTTGTCATACACAACCACGGATAGGGGCAGGCTTCCACCGATTGCTTTTGAGAGAACGATCACATCTGGAACGATCCCAGCATGCTCGAATGAGAAAACTTTTCCTGTACGGCCGATGCCGGTCTGTACTTCATCAATGATGAGGGGAATGCCCCTTTCCCTGGTGATCCTCCTCATTTCCCTTAACCATTTGATCGGGGCTGGTATGGAACCCCCTTCTCCCTGTACGGTCTCAAGGATCATGGCAGCGGGTGGAAGGATGCCGCTTTCCGGATCATCAAGAAGGTTTTCGATGTACCGTGCACTGATTTCATGGGTCGCCTCACCACCTACTCCGAAAGGGCAACGGTAGGTATATGGATACGGAAGGAAGTGAGTATCCGGCATGAGTCCATGAACCCCTTTCTTCGGACTTAGATTCCCTGAAATCGCCATCGTTCCGTGCGTCGCACCGTGATATCCTCCTTGGAAAGTCAGGATGCTTTGCCTTCCCGTTGCCGTTTTTACAAGCTTCATTGCCGCTTCGATGGCATCTCCACCTGTAGGACCGCAAAATTGAATCTTCGCTCTTTCCCTGAATCCTTCTGGAAGGAATGAGAATAGCTCAGTGATAAATTCTTCTTTGACCGGAGTGGTCAGATCTAATGTATGTAAAGGCCGCTTATCGCGTATCACTCGCTCCATAGCTTCGATGATGACGGGATGATTATGTCCGAGCGCCAGTGTTCCAGCTCCTGCCAAACAGTCAATATACATTTTCCCTTCCATGTCTGTCACATGGACACCCTCTGCCTCCTTTATGGCGAGGGGGATCCTGCGCGGATAGGAGCGGGCATTGGATTCTCTTCTCTCCTGCTGATTGAGTAACGCTTGATTGGACAACAATTGTTGGATCGTCATAGTCATCTCCCTTTCAATAATGGCTGAGTAACTGCTTACAACGTCATATTAGTTGATAATGATTCTCATTGTCAATAAGTAATTGATAACGATTCTCATCGTATTGAATCATCTGAATCTTTTCTCCCCTCTATGACCCTTTGAACAACAAACGGATAAAAACCAGCATTATCAGTATTTTAATAGATTCTTCTATACCTTGAATGATTTCATTTTTAAAAGGATGAGGGAGATTCTCGAATGTAAAAGAAAGGTAGATTGTACTAGTTCGTGGTGAAAATAAGTTGGAAGAACATAAATATCCCGACTTTACTCAAGACAGTGGTCGGATTTGAGAGTCTACAATGGAATCAAATCTTACTTATGAACTCAATTACCTTTAAACACCATCAGACATCCTAATTATCATAAAATTCCCAAAACATTGGTTTACACCTGGGTCATTAAGGGTATAAATTTCTGTTATTAATTGTAAAATAATCCTTTTGTCCTAATCCAACAAAGGTCATATGAATCATCCATATCAATTGTTATTCTAGTAAACTATTTAGTGGTATACACGTCCCATCTTTTCCATTTAAGGGGTATGCCAATCCCGACGATAAAAAAATGATCAGTGACCTGCACTGATCTGACTGAAAAAGGAGAGAGAACTATGACGACGATCGGCATTGACTTGGGCACGTCCAATAGTCTGGTATCCTACTGGACCGAGGACGGTCCAGCACTTATTCCAAATGTACTGGGGAGCCATCTGACCCCTTCCATCATCAGTGTGGATGAATCGGGAGAAATTCTTGTTGGTCACGTAGCGAAGGAAAGACTGATTACCCACCCACAATTGACCGTGGCCGCATTCAAACGCCATATGGGTACGCAAAAGGCTTACAAGCTCGGATCGTACACCCTCTCCCCCGTTGAATTGTCTTCTTTCGTCCTTCAATCATTGAAGCGGGACGCGGAGAGTCATCTTGGTGAAGATGTATCTAAAGCCGTCATTAGCGTACCGGCCTATTTTAATGATAAACAAAGAAAAGCAACCAAACAGGCGGCAGAAATGGCCGGAATGCAGGTAGAACGCCTAATCAGTGAACCGACGGCCGCTGCCATCGCCTACGGGTTCCACCAGGAGGAGGAAGATACGAAATTCCTCGTCTTCGACCTTGGGGGAGGGACCTTTGACGTTTCGATCCTCGAGCTGTTCGAAGGGGTCATGGAAGTGAAGTCGGTGGCCGGCGATAACTTCCTAGGCGGAGAGGACTTCACTTCCATCCTCATGAATGCCTTTCTGCAATCGGAAGGTCTCAAGGTGGAAGAACTCGATTCCCAGAAACTCTCCCTCCTCTTTAAACAAGCGGAGGAATGCAAGAAAGCACTATCAGGGAATGATCAGTCATGTACCATGACCCTCAAGGCGAACGGACGGGTGCGGGAAATGGAAGTGGATCGGAAGCGATTCGAGAAGCTTTGCCAGCCCCTCATGCTGAAGCTCCGAAAACCGATCGAACGGGCCCTTCGCGACGCGGATCTCATGGTGGATGAGATTGACGCCATCATCCTCATCGGTGGAGCCACCAGGATGCCAATCATCAAATCGACAGTGAGCAAGATGTTTGGCAAGCTCCCGTTCCTGACCATCCATCCCGATGAAGCTGTCGCTCTCGGTACAGCCGTGCAAGTAGCCCTGAAAGAGCGGAACGAAGCCGTCCAGGAACTGATCCTGACAGATGTATGTCCGTTTTCCCTCGGAACGGCGATTTCCAAACAGGTGGGCTACGATCAGTACACTGACGGTCATTTCTTCCCCATCATCGAGAGGAACACCCCGATTCCGGTCAGCCGTGTGGAACGATTGGCCCCGATCGCGGATCAGCAAAAGACGATCACCCTTGAAGTCTATCAAGGGGAAAGCCGCATGGTGGAGAACAATTTGAAGTTAGGCTCACTGAAAGTCGATATCCCACCCGGTCCTGCCGGAAAGGAAGAAGTAGACGTGCGCTATACGTATGATGTGAACGGTCTTCTCGAGGTGGAGGTGACCATCCTCAGTACCGGGGAGAAGAAGAATATGATCATCGAACAAAGCGACAGCGGCCTGTCCGATAAGGAAATGCAGAAACGGATGGAGCAGCTTGCCACCATCAAGATCCACCCCCGTGAGCGGACGGAGAACAGACTTCTGGTCGCCCGCGGAGAACGCCTCTATGAGGAGGCACTCGGAGACAAACGGGGTGTGATTGCAAGAGCCATCGAACAGTTCGAAATGGCCCTTGGAACCCAGGATGATCAACTCATCAAGCGCGCATCGGCTGAATTCAAAGAAGCACTAGACCAATTCGAAAGCTGGAATAATCTATGACACAGTGGGAAATACTCGGCATCGAACCGACGGATGACCTCTCCGTCATAAAGAAAGCCTACTCCAGGCAGTTAAAGAATCATCACCCTGAAGACGATCCTGAAGGGTATCAGAACCTGAGGGAAGCCTATGACAGCATCACCAAGCTGGTGAAACAGCAAAAACGCGCGGAAAAGGAAGCAGCCTTCGCGACAACGGACGAAGCGGAAATGGAAATGGACATCCCGGAAGATGCAATCACAGAAGACGAAGAGTATGTCCCTGCCACCAGTCTCTTCCCCGATCACATCAGCTCCCTTCATGAGCCTTTGAGTGACGTTGCTTTGCTCCTTGATCAGGTCGAGGCCCTGTACGACGACTTTGAAGCAAGGCTCGATGAGGGGCGCTGGATGGATCTCCTTGATCAAGATGTACTATGGAATATGGAGCTTCAACAGCGGGTGAGCGAAGAAATGCTCTTTTTCATCTGGCATCACTGTCTCCTTCCGAAGAGGATCTGGCTCCTCCTTGAAAATCAGTTCGGCTGGCAGCAGATGCTGAAGGAAGGAAACCATTCACTTGATGAGGAGGACGCCGAACATTTCTACCGCTTCTATGAGCGGCGCATCGGCTATTTTCCGGCTCTACGCTATGACTGGACCATCGGTGAGGAAATGGATCATGAGGCCTTCTTCCATGCCCTTGAGTCTGCTTACGATGAATGGTTCAAAGGAGACTTCGAAGCATCTGAAGCACACGCGAAAACGGCACTTTCACTCTTTGACCATCATCCCGATGTCCATAAGCTCCTCGGGCAGCTTCATCTCCACCAAGGACGGGTGAAGCACGCTCTTCCTCACCTCGTGGAAGTAACGAAGCTCGATCCCGATGACCTGGATGCCCAGCTATCCTCGGCGCGTGCCCTCTACGAAGATGGCGCCTATGAGGAATCCGCCGCCGTCCTTGCTTATCTGATAGAGTTGGAACCGGAAAACACGGACTTCCTGAACCTTTACGGGAAGGTCTTATTCAAGCAGAAAAAGCTTGTGGAAGCCCGCAGGGTATTTAAAAAGGTCAAGCACATCGATCCTATTGGAGATTCTGAAGTCCTTGTGTACCTGGCGAACATCCACCGGATCATGAGGAACGATCCCGGAAAATTCGACTCTACCACCAAAGATATCGAAGCGGAATTATATTTGTATTCCCCGGGTAAGAAATTCGCAGTGTTCTTATGGAGCCAATTCAGATGGGGTATGATCTTTTCTTGTATCTTTTTATTTGTAAGCTGGCATCAGCTCGGGAAATTAGCTGAAGAGATTCATATGAATCGCGTTGGGTTTACGTTGGTGACGATCTTCAGCATGGGCTCTGAGTACAGACAGCCTACCTCCACCATTATCTGGACCATTATCTGGACTGCGATCCTTCTCCTGTCTCTCAGAAAGATTGTAAAGCGGTGGAATCGAGTCAGACGGTCATTGGTGGGTTAGAAAGGAGATATGTCCATGAATAAAGAACAGAAACGATTTGTGAATCTAGTGGCTTCCTTGAACTATACTGGAGATCTTGCTTATTATAGTGTCCTGCATTATAACCCCCTTGATATTACAAAGGACCGGGCAAAAAAACTCCTGGAATATTGGGGGATCGTGGATGCAGAAACGGCACATGCCAAACTGAAATGGTTCCTGGAAGAAGGATTGCGCAAGGATTTCGATCGTATGAAGAATACCCTCTTATTCATCTCAGCCCCTGACAGGGAGCAGTGGATCTCCTCCCTCGAGGACGAAAAGACACGGAATCAGTACAAAGTCGTAAACCGGTACCTTCACAAATTGAGTAGTAAAACCATTGCAGGAACGGACTATGGGTTCTGTACGATGTTCGCTCAAAATGCCTGGATGGCAGATTATATAACCAGCGAGGACGCATATGAATATGGCTGCCAAGCCGGTAGAAGGGCACAAAAGGACTTCTCCAAGTGGAGCGATTTCTTGATCTCCCACTCGGCAGGAGGAGAATTCAATAAAGAAAACGAAGAAGCTTCAGTAGCCTTCATGAAGAGTCAGCAAGTCATGCTGACCAGGATCCTGACAGCGCACCATAGCCCACTAAGAAAGATCAGCTGGAATACGAATCTAGTCTAGTAAGCAAAAAAAGCGCATGCCCTCGGCATGCGCTTTTTCTATTGAATTAAACCAATATCCCTTCAGAGAAAGACTTGTTCAGGGTCGGCCAGTATCCTTTATTGGCTTCGATGAGATCATCGAGAATCCTTTTCGCCACGATGGCTGAAGGAATCGTTTTATTAAGGGTGAAGGCCTGCAGTGCCTTTTCATAGGATCCTTCTGTGATGGCTTCCACCAGGAGCTTTTCAGAGGCAAGCTGCTGGTCGATCATGGCTTTATGGAAATAAGGGATTTCTCCTACATATTCCGGTACCGGACCATCACTCGTGATGGAGGCAGGCACTTCGATCATGGCATCAGCAGGCAGATTCGGGATCGTCCCGTTGTTCTCCACCATGACGAGATGGCGTTCTCCCAGGTTTTGTGCAAGGGAGACTGTCACATCCACGATGAAGATGCCGTGAACGCCCACGTGGAACGCGTCTTCAAGGACTCCCGTCTCTTCATACTTCCTGACGGTTTCAAACAGTGATTTCTCGCGTCCATCCATGACTTCATTGGCGCGGGTGTATTCCTTATTGGAATTCTCCACGATGTATTCCGGCAGCAGATAATATTGAAGGTATGGATTCGGCAGATAATCCGGGAAGAAGTCCATGATCGGCTGGATGTTCTTGAACGTCTTGATCCATGACGCATCCGCATGTCGATAGTCGATCTTCGATACGTCCTCTGTCAGGAGGCCATGCTCACTCACATGCTTCCGAAGCTCAGGAAGGCGGTCGACGCCGTCCACTTCCACCCTGGTGAACCAGCCGAAGTGATTCAACCCGAAATAGTCCACTTTCAGCTCATCCCGCTCAACCCCGAGGATCGCACTCATATTCCTCATGGTGGCGACAGGCATATCACAGATATTGAGGACGCGTGCATCAGGACGTAGCTTCCTTACCCCTTCAGCCACAATCGAAGCCGGATTCGAATAGTTCACGATCCAGCAGTCCTTCTTCGCATACTGCTCAACAAAATCGATCAGCTCCACCATCGGGAAAATCGTTCGCAGACCGTACGCCAGTCCACCCGGTCCGCATGTTTCTTGTCCTACCACGTCATGGGAGAGGGGGATTTTTTCATCTAGTTCCCTCATGGCATATTTCCCTACCCGCATTTGGGCGAAAACGAAGTCCACGTCCGTGAAGGCCGTCTCTGGATCAGTCGTATCAAGGACCTTGATGGAATCGGAGTATTCACGGATCACAGCTGTTGCTGCCACGACGACCTTCGATTGTCGTTCACCATCAATATCGTAGAACCTGATTTCCTCGAGTGGCAAATCCTCCAGACGGTCCATCAGACTTCTTACAATCCCTGGTGTATATGTGCTTCCTCCACCTGCAATTGCTAGTTTATATGTTTTCATAGCTGCATTCCTCCTAGATTTTGATCGACTTGATCCCTTACGGATTTCACGTTCAGACCATAGACTACCTGTACGTTGTTACCTGACTTGATGACTCCTTTAGAGCCCGTTTCTTTTAGCTTCTGCTCATCGACCACTCCCGGATCCTTCACGACAAGGCGAAGACGGGTATAGCAGTTGTCGACGGCTTCGATATTTTCACTGCCTCCAAGGGCGGCAACGATCGTTTCCCCAAGAGGTGCTGCGGTTCCAGGTGAAGCAGCGCTAGCGCTCTTCTCCTCTACGGGAGTCTCTGTCTCTTCTTCGCGACCCGGTGTCTTCAAATTAAGCTTCAGAATCAAGAAGCGGAAGACGACGAAGTACACGGCAAACATGAGCAGTCCGACGAGGATGAACATCGGCCAGTTCGACTTGGTCGTACCGAGGGGCAGATTGTAGAGCAGGAAGTCGATGATGCCGTTTGCCCCGATGGCATGGACCCCAAATACATTCAGGAGCATCATGCCCGCTCCTGTGAGGACGGCATGGACGACGAACAGGATCGGCGCCGTGAATAAGAAGGCGAATTCAAGCGGCTCTGTCACCCCGAGAAGGAATGACGTGACGGCTGCCGGAAGCAGGATGGCCTTGGCCATTTTCTTTTTGTCCTTGTTCGCCGTTACATACATGGCAAGGGCCGCACCCATGAGACCGAACATTTTTGCAAGTCCCCTGGCATCCCAGTTCACCGTGCTGCTCAGCACCTTCGTGCTTGCATCGGCCATTTCCGCAAAGTAGATGTTCCGTGCCCCGTAGACGACTTCCCCTGCCACTGTCGACGTTCCGCCTAGCTCCGTGTAAAGGAATGGCGTATAGACCAAGTGGTGGAGACCCGTTGGGATGAGGATCCTCTCAAGGAATCCATAAATCAAGAAACCGACGTCCCCAAGGCTCTTGATCCCTCCGGCCATGGCTGTAATCCCGTTTTGGACATATGGCCAAAATTCAGCGGCCAGGAAGCCGAGGATCATAGCGCTCGGAATCGCCAGGATGGCGACGAAGCGATGTCCGGAGTAGATGGAGAAGACACCCTTGAATTCTGTGTCACAATATTTGTTGTGAAGGATTCCTACAAGCGCCCCGATCAGGATACCGGCGAACACGCCCATTTCAAGGACTTGTACGTTCAGGACCATGGCTTGTCCCGCAAGCTGCATCTCTTCAGCAGGTACAAGATTGCCTGAGATCTTCAATACCTGGTGCATGGCATTGATGAAGATCACGAAGGTGACAAGCCCTGTGAGAGCGGCATATCCCTTATCCTTCCGGGCAAGACCGATGGGAATCCCGACGGCGAAGATCAGCGCCAGATTCTGAAGGATCGATACGGCTGAAGACGAGATGAATGTCCCGAAGTTTTGTATATAGGGATGTGCGAGGAAAGGGACGTACTCCGCAAGATTCCCATTCCCGAACACATTTCCGAAAGCAATGAACAAACCGATGATCGGGAGGATCAAGATCGGTGCAAATAATGATTTTCCAAATGTTTGAAGACCATTGACGACTCTTTTCATGTGCAGCCTTCCTTTCCTTATAAGTAAACGCTATCATTTACATCCAAAGTATAGCGCGGATAACCGGATGATGTAAGGGATTACAGGGAATCTGTACAGTGTGAACAAAAGATGTAACATGTTACATCTAATATTCTTCGATGATTCCCTGCTCAATGGCGAGGCTCAGGAGGATGTCGATCAGCATGAACATATTGGACTCGTAAGAAGTCACCTGGAATTCCTGCTGCGACTCGATTGTGGGATCGAAGACGGGGAAGACGATATCAGCAAGGGCAGCCGTCGTGCTTTGACGATTCCCCGTGAAGAGGACGGTCTTAAGGCCTTTGTCCTTGGCGATCTGCACCTTTTCAATGACCTTGCCCGTCTCCCCGGATCGTGAAAAAATGATCAAGAGGTTATAGCGCTGGATGTTATTGAAGAAAATCGCCCGGCTGTCACTAGTGGACGTGTTGGACACATAGTACCCGTAAAGCTCTAGCTTCTTTGCAAGGTAATTGGAGAACAGGGTGGAGAATCCGGCTCCATAGAAGTAGATGAGGTTGTGTTGCTTCAATTCATCGAGGAATTGTTTGATGCTGTCTTCCCCGATGGAATCAAGGGTCCAACGGGCATTGGAAAGGAACTCTTCCTTTTTCCTGACGAGGGGATCGTGAAGGCTGGTGGCAGGACCGGGATCCTGCATGTTTTTCACCTTCAAGCCCAGGTTGAAGATGAATTCGCTATAACCGCTGAATCCGAGCTTCTTACACAGGCGGATGATGGAGGTGGTGGAGACGAACAGCTGATCCGCCGCCCTGCGGATGCTGAGCTGTTCTCCTTTATCATGTGATTCGATGAGGAAGGAGAGGATTTCTTCTTCCGAGGGGTTCAAATCGTGATCACTTGCATAATCCAAAAACAATTTCTCTGTTTTTTTCATGTTCACTCGTACCTTTCTGTGATAGCAGACCTATATTCAGTACCCCTATTTTCTCACGTTTAGGCCTCAATCAACAAATCCCCTGTTCAACCTGGTAAGAAATTCACCGAAGAGCCCCCGTTCATCTTCGCTCCAGCCGTCCATCCATTCATTGTAGCGTTCCAGCCTCAATCGCTTATCTGCTTCAAGCTTCTCTTTGCCGAGCTCTGTGATCTTGAACATCCTGACGCGCCCGTCACTTGGATCGGCGAAGCGCTGGATGAGTCCTTTCGTCTCCAACCCGCCTGCCTGTCGGGATAATGTAGAAATATCAAGCTTGAAGGAATCGGCGAGATCTTTGACCCGTGAAGGTCCGAATTCATCGAGCTGCCGAAGGAGTAGATAGGAAGCACGCTCCAGAAATCCAATCTTCCGTTCAGACTGATCAAGGTAGACGGCTCTTCGGATAAAGGTCGTCAATTCATATTCAACACGCTCAAGAGGATTTAATTCATCCATATTTTTTCGCTCCTTTTCGGTATGAAACCTGACAGATTCGTTGACAAATGACCAAATGCTTGTATAATACAAATATATTAATTGTATCGTACAAGCAATTCGCTGATTTGTAAAGCGTTTTCTTACCGAAAACTTACGTGAAAGAAGGGTTCAAAGCTGTTTTAACAGCGACGTTATGAAAGTACTCCGCATTATTTTACAAGTCGGAATTTTATATGTGTTTTCCTTTGCAGGAGGTTGGATTCAACAGGCATTGGACCTTCCGATTGCAGGGAGCATCCTCGGTCTGCTCCTTCTCCTTCTGTGCCTTGCAATCAAAGTCGTCCCGGTTGTGGTCGTGGAAGACGGAGCAAGCTTCCTCCTGTCCATCCTTCCCCTATTATTCATCCCTGCCATGGCGGGCGTCATGAACTACCCGGGTCTTGTATCACCAACCGGAGCCGCCTTATTCTTGATTGTCATCGTCAGTACCGTCGTGACCATCGCTGTAGCCGGACACGCGAGCCAGCTCCTTGAGAAAAGATCAAATCGGAAGGAGGAAAAACGATGCAGCAATTCCTGCTCACAATCGTAAGTATTGCGGCAACCGTGGGAATCTACATCGTCATGGCGGGAATCTATAAACGCTTCTCCCTTCCCGTCCTGATCCCTGTTTTGACCTCCACAATCATGGTGGTCGGTCTCCTTGTCGGCTTCCATATTCCTTATGAAGACTACATGGTCGGTGGACAGTGGATTCATTCCCTGCTCGGCCCAGGTGTCGTGGCCCTCGCCTATCCACTCTATAAGCAGAGGGACGTCATCCTGAAGTACAGCTTGACCATCATCGGAGGAGTCCTGGCAGGCCTTCTCACTGGCATGATGAGTGGATTCCTGTTCGCACGGATCCTTGGGATGGATCATGACTTGATCCTTTCCATCATCCCTAAATCAATCACGACGCCTGTAGCGATTCAGATCGCCTCAGGAATCGGCGGCGTACCGGCCATGACCGTCGTCTTCGTCATGGTGGCAGGATTCTCAGGCGTCATCCTCGGACCGATGATCCTCAAATGGGTACGGATCCGAAGCAAAATGGGACAAGGCATCGCCCTCGGAAGTGCATCCCATGCTCTTGGTACCTCAAAGGCCATGGAATATGGCGAGCTTTCCGTCTCCATGAGCTCTGTCTCCATGACCCTTAGCGCCCTCCTCGGCTCCGTCATCGGACCTCTTGCAGTATGGCTGTTCCAGATTTGAGGCTGACGAAGCTGAGAGCATGGCCTGTTCATGATACCCCTTGTAGATGTGGTGGTGTGCGTGCACACTCACCCTTTCTATATAAGGGGTTTTTGCATTTTTTAAATGAAGGATGAATGAAGACAAAGTCCGTTCCTTTTCGCTACAGGCGCTTGCTTTCCTCCTTTCCCGCAGGAGTCAAGCGCCTTCCGCTCCAATCCACTCAGTAATTCTGATCGTTGTAGCGACTCACCTCATATATGCACCATATTAAAAGTCCTTTAGCTTCACATAACCTACTTCCTAAAAACAATAAAACGGCCGATTACTTGAGGTTCACTCTAGTAATCGGCCGTTTTTCTCTTAATGGTTTTCTATATTTCTATCCGTTATTCGCCAGGTAACTTCTCAGATGGCTTGGATTCGTTTTCCTGGATGTTGACGGTGGTGACGTAATAAGAGTCACCCTCTTCATGATTCTCATCGAAGAAGCTTTTCCGTTCATGGGCAGAAATGCTTGCTACGTGGGTGTACTCTTCTTCAGAAGCAGATTTTTTATAGACGCGGTAGCCGATGACATCGTCTGCACGGACGGCGTGCCAGTTGATGACATTGGATTCCTGGGTGACGTCGGTCGGCGCCTCAGGCGTTTTCTCTTCCTGCTTCTGCTTTTCACTGATCAGCTCGGTGTACACAACCAACCGATCTGGATACTCATGCTTATCGTGATCGAACGTACCGGTACAGGTGATGACATTGAGCTTCCGTTTATCCGATGAACCGAAAATCTTTTCGATTGGTGCGTCATTATAAGGATAGCTCTCTTTTGATTTTACTTTGAACGTGCGCTCATTACCGTTTTCGTCGGTAAGGGTAATCGTTTCCCCGACCTCGATGTTCTTCAGGTAAAAGAAGATGGCGGGACCTTTTTTACTGTCGACATGCCCTGCCACGACGGAACTTCCTTTCCCGCCCGGCTTTGGACCGCGGTCATACCATCCGGTCACTTCTGTAGACTCCGGAACATCCATTTCACCGGATTCCTTCAATCCGACAGGGATCACCTTGGTATCGATATCCATGCTCGGGATTTGGATCCTTACGGGGGTAATTCCCTCTTCTTGAACCTTTAATTGTTCTTCCAGCTCGGCTTTCTTCTTCTGTAAAGAGTCAAGAAGAACAAATTCTTCCCCTTTGTGGCCAATCGGTCTCGTCTTTTGCTTTGTCTCTTTCTCAGCTTTCACCTGCTTTTTCTCTGAGGTCTGCTGAGGTGTGGTATTTTCTTGGGCGAACACCTGGAAGCTTATGATGCTGAGGAGCATGACAGTCAATACGGTCAATAGTCTCTTTTTCATCTTCTCACCTCTAGTAGGAAAAAGAGAAGAGCGGTAAAGCCCTTCTCTCTTCATTTAATTATTGTTGGTTTGATACTTTTTTGCGGATAAGGAATACTCCAGCTGCTAGTAGAGCAGTGATTCCCGCTGTCCAAGCCATGATTGGTGCATTAGAGTCTTGTGCAGCTCCACCCATACCTGTGTTAGGCATAGCAGATGGCATATCGGAACCTGCGAACATATCAGGGTTTTGTTTCACGATGGCATCTCCAAGCGCTTTACCTACTCCGAACATGTACGCATATCCTTCACGGAAGTCTGCAGTGCTTGCATCGTAGTCTTCAGCCAAGTAGTCATCGAATGCTTTCAATACTTGCTCTTCGTGGCCTTTTACTGCTGCGATGGCATCTTCAGCAGGTAGATTTCCTTCTGTTGCTGTTCCAAGGAAGTTACCGAAGTCTTCAGAGAACATGCTCAAGCTTTCGCGTGCTGCTTCTTCTTTTTCTTTATCATCAGCCAATACAGCGGCTACTAGATCAGATTGGGCATTGATGTGCTCACCAGTCCAGATCTTTTCGAATTGTGCTGCACCTTCATCTCCGTAGATGGAAGCGATGGCTGCTTTGAAGTCTTTTGTGTGCTCATCTTCAGCCCAGTTGGCGAAGTCATAGTCAGCTGCTCCGTCAACGCCTTTTTGCATTCCCATTGTTGCAAGTGCAAAGTGCTCTGCTGCCAGGTTGTTCAAGGTAGAACGAAGATCAGCTGCTGCAGAATCGGCTTTTGATCCTTCAAATTTGTCTGGCATTTGCGTCACGATTGCTGTTGAAAGAGCTTTACTGATGTCGAACATACGGTCATATCCTTCGCGGAATGAAGAGAAGTAGCCTTTGTAGTCTTCTTCTACATATGCATCAAATGCGTTAAGGACATCTTCTTCATGTGCCTTCAGGACTTCAGCGGCTGCATCTTTAGGAAGATTGTCTTCCGTTGCTGTGCTAAGGAAAGTCGAGAACTCTTCTACGAATTCATCCACTTCTTTTTCAGCGGCCATTCTCGCATCTTCATCACCAGATTGAGCGGCTTTTACGAAGTCTTCTGAGTAAGCATTATGTCCGCGGAAGATTCGTTCGAATTCCTTCGCTCCTTCTTCACCGTAGATGGATTCGATCGCCGGCGTCATATCCTTGGCGTTGTCATCCAGTGCCTTCATGGCTTGTTTTTCGTCCGGTGCGTCGTTATAATCTTTTACCATTGCGTCAACCGCTAGCACAAAGTGCTCTGATAGAAGTTGATCAAGAGTGGAGCGCAAGTCGGATGCCGGAGTGACGGCTGTCGGTTGCTCTGCTGCGAAACTTGCTGTCGGTGCTGCCAGTAGGGATAGCCCCAGTACAGGTGCTGCGATTTTTTTCATTAGCTTTGATTTTTTCAATGTATTCCTCTCCTTTTATCCTGGTTTTTTATATTTACACTAAGATAACGAGAGGGTTTTGTATTTGGATCACTTTTTTTAAAAACTTTTTATATTTTCTTATTTAAGTTGTATGAGGGAATTAAAAAAAGGCCTAAAGGCCACTGAAGTGCATCTCTTTCAAAATTTACGAATCGACTTCAGAATAGAAAATTGTATATGAGCGTTCATACTCGTCATCAATAAACCGAACAAATGAATCTACATGAGTGAATTGGTAAATGTTATACGTTATTAAAATGTCCTCTGTTTTACGATTTACTTTCTCAAGAACTTCAATTATTGAATCAATATACGCTCCTTCCATGCTATTTAAAATTTGAGAAGACCCACAAAATGTATTAGTAGCTTCTTCATTCTCTTCCTTAATAGAAGAAAGTCTATGTTTACACTCTTCACCAAATGCATTCTCATCAAAATTAAATTTATATCTTCCTTTTACACTCGGCAAGAAAGTATCACCTCTATCTTTTAAGATTTAATTACATTTATATATTTTGAGAGCTCTTCATCTTTTTCAAACATCTTTATATATGTTTCTTTATAATTTTCAAGGAAGTTTTCCATTTCACTTATCTCTTCCTCAAATAAAGAAATCAATTCTATTATTGGAGTTTTTATTCTTCCATCTAAAGGAGAGAAGTCTTCATCAAATGTAACGCTTCTAGCTTCCCTATCTTTCCCAAGCTTCCCCCAGAACCCATATTGATTATTTGTTTCTATTAAAAAAGCTTGTGGAGAGGCACTCTTCGCATCAATTTTTTTTATTATTTCCGACTGTTCTTTAGTGTATAATTCAGTCATTATATTACTCTCATAATTTTTCAAGTTATTTAGAACTTCTTTTTTTTCTGTAAGACCTAACTCGCAGCGATTTAGAAATTGATAGAGTGTTTCAGGTTCAAGCGTAATTTGTTTATTAGAAACTGGGTCGAGCCTAACATATCGTACCCTAGCTTTACTTTTCTCTTTATCATAAGAACTTAAAACGATCTCCAAAGAATGAAGGTCCATTTGCCCCCATGCGTCTTTGATAGAACTAGTTTGCTTCCAAACTCCCGGGCTAAAAATCACATCTCGAAAAGTTCTAAATGGGCTAAAGATTATTTCTTTCCCTGTTTGTGTATTACTTGCTTCCACGAACAATTTAAATGGTGACTGCCCTAACTCTTCTACACCTTTAATGCCACCGTTTCTTTCATCTATTCCTCCAAGATCATTTAGCCAGCGTTCTATTCTCCCGTTATAACTTATTTCATCATATAAAAGGGGAAGGTTCATTACACCAGGTTCATAAGGATAGCTTCCTACGTCTACAAAATCATCTACACCAGAATCTTCTCCAAACGTTACCACTTTACCAAGATACATCTTTCCGGGAAAGGATTGAGCATATAGTGGTTCACCTTTTTGTCGGTAGTTAACTATTTTGTGAACTTCTTCACCATAATAATCGTAGATGTACTTAGACATTAATTCTTGGGGTATCTTTCTTATATTAGGATACCCTTCACCATTTAAATATTGTTCAAATGAACTATCCGCTTCCGCTAAGTGGTAAGCATTAATAGGTGCACCGTTAAACCCTCTCATGTCTTCAAAATCTTTACTTATCAACATTAATCCCGATGCATTATTAACTCCTAATGAGTATGCATCTGCATAATTTTTAGGAATAACTTCCGGGGTTTCAGATTCGATAACTCTATTAACATTCTCTTTAAATTCTATTGAATCTTCAAGTTGTTCTGTATTAGATCCAGCAGCGATTCCTGCTGCGTCTGTCCAAACATCATTAAAATTTGAGGGTTCAGTTCCTCTAAAAAAGTAGTAGACCTCATTAGTATTTTCATTCGTATCTTGAATGTGGACGGCAGAAACATTTAGACCGGATTCGTTTCCTATTTTAAAGTCTTCTTGCGTATATACTTCAATAGTAACTCCGGTATCTAACTCCCCCGTACCCTCTGTGATAATGTCAGTTACTTTTTCATTAGTTAACCCTCCTTTATTCTCAAGTAGCAACAAATTATTCCTAGTATCTTCATCTAGAAATGCTTGATTACTCATAAATTAACTCCTTAAATTGTTTTTAAAATTTTACACTTTTTGCTATCTTTAAAATAAATTCTTTTTCAGATTTTAGACTTACTTTCTGACACGTAGAATTTTTAGGACAAACCGTTGATGAATGAATTTTAATTGTTTTACCTGTATCAGGATCTTTAATTAAGCTAATTACTAAAGTTGGTCCATACTTCGCAGGATCACGCTTAATTAATTTTGCATTCTCGTCAAAATAGTTATTTACATAACCGATATATATTTCATTCCCATTTGAGTCAGTTAAGGTTACCTTTTCAAACTTCCCTTCAAAACTATAACGTTCAAAAAATGCATCAGGGATGCTATCGTTATTGTTGTATAAAATTTTTATTGAGCGTATCAGGGCTTTTTCATCATTTTCTTTAGATAACATTCTCCAAGATTCAAATTCTTTTCTTTCTTGAAACGTTTCCCTATCGATTACATATTTTTCAGGAAAAAACATAGAATACTCATTTTTCTTCGATGTATATCTAAAAAAACCGTCACTCGTTCTAGATTCCTTATCTAAATGACTTGCTGTGAGCGAATCTTTTAAAGCAGCAGGACGTTCAGACATTTTCATAAGCAACCACCCCCCTAACACAATAATAATTAGAACTGTAAAGCCAATAAATAATAGTTTTTTTCTCATATCTCCACTCCTTTTATGTATGCACTCTTTATAAGCATTGTAGCAGGAGCCTCAAGCTAAAAGTTAGAATTCACTAAAAACTAGTACCTTTTTCATTACATACATTCCACAATAATTCCAATTATAAACATTAATGTATATTTTTTATTCACTGACTTAGAGTCGCTCCGAAATTTGCATTACCTTACTTACAATACACATTTCTCCTCAAAAAAAGACCAGCCTAAGCTGATCTCATTTGTCCTTTATCTTTATTCGAATCCACTCCCTTTTTCCCCACTAATAATATGATTCCTAGAAAGAGGAGCCCGACGCCCAACCACGATAGGGCGTCAAGGGATTCACCAATCAGGAAGACCCCGAGCATGGTGGCGGTGAGGGGTTCGGCGAGGGAGAGCGTCACGGCGGTTGAGGCAGGCACCTTCACCAGTCCACGTGCAAAGAGAAGATAGGCAAGTCCTGTTGCCACGACCCCAAGGTGCAGGGCGACCCCGGCTCCCCTTACCTCCATAAGCCACGATAGATCATAGAGGAAGAGGAAGGGCGTGAGGAAGAATGCACCCAGCATGAACACGACAGCGACCACGGGAAGTGTTTCCCTTCTATTGACAAGGGTTCCGCTGATCATGGTGTACCCGGCAAATGAAGCCCCCGCCCCCAGTGCGAGGAGGATACCGCGCGGGTCGGCAACGACCGACCCTCTATTCGTGAACAGAAGGATGCAGCCTGCGATGGCCATGGCGGTGGAGACCCACCAGGATGCTTGGGGGACCTTCCTTTTTATCCCCCATTCAAGGAGTCCTGCTATGACCGGGGCGCTTCCGATGGCAATGACGGTCCCGATTGCAATCCCTGTTATACTGACTGCCGAGAAAAAGAAAGGCTGGTAAAGTGCCATGCAAAGAGCGGCCGCCACGGTTCCTTTCAAAGGCCACCCTTTCCAATGTATTTTTCCCAAGGATAATAGAAGGAGAAATAAGCCTCCTATGGCCAGACGCACCGCTCCGATGGCAATCGGATGGACGCCTTCCGGTGCCAGTGCCTGTATCGTCCCCGTTGTTCCCCACAGCATGGCGGCCATGAGGATAAAGAGAGCATACTGTATCCGCAATCCAACCCCCTCCTAATCGATTACTGGCTGAATGGGAACCTCATTCCCACACCCGATCGGCAATGGCGAGCACGTGTTGCAGTTTCTTCCATTGTTCTGCTTCCGTCAACAGATTTCCTTCTTCTGTTGAGGCGAATCCACATTGGGGACTGAGACAGAGCTGGTTGATGTCCACATAGCGCGCAGCTTCCTGTATCCGTGCCTCGACGTCTTCCGTCGCCTCGAGCTCTCCATGTTTCGACGTCACAAGACCGAGGACGATCTGGAGATTCGGATTCTTCACATAGCGCAGCGGTTCGAAGCCTCCGGAACGATCATCATCGAACTCCAGGAATAGCCCGTCGAGGTCGAGCCCGCCGAAGATGGTTTCGGCAGCCGCTTCATATCCGCCTTCCGCCACCCATGTCGATTTGAAATTCCCTCTACAAATATGCATGGTCACGACAAGGTCCTCTGGACGATCCTTCACAGCCTCATTGATGGTGCGGGCGAAGGATTCCCTGAGTTCGTCGGGTTCGCGGCCAAATGCCTTGATCTGCTCATGTCCCTGTTCGGAGAAGAATACCGACCATGCCGTATCGTCGAGCTGCAGATAGCGGCAGCCTGCATCGTAGAAAGCACGGATTGCCTTTTTGTAGGCTTCGGCTACATCGTGGTGGAAAGCATCCAGATGATCACCGTATACGTCTGTTTCAATCTTGCCTCTGAAGAAAAGCATATTCGGACTCGGAATCGTCATCTTGGCTGTGTGATCGCCTGCAATTCCATGAAGGAATTCGTAGTCTTTCAGCATCGGATGATCCGTGAAGTCCACTTTCCCCGTCACTTTGATGCCACGTGCCTTGGTCGTCGTGTTATGGAACTTGATGCCCTGGTCCGATTCATATCCTTCGACGCCATCCAGACCTTCAAGGAAGTCGAAGTGCCACCACGCCCTCCTGAATTCACCATCGGTCACGACTTGGAGGCCGATTTCCTTTTGCTTGTCGACGATGCGGATGATTTCTTCATCCTCGATTCGTCGGAGTTCAGCTGCGGATAGCTCTCCATTCCCTCTCCGTTCGCGTGCTTCCTTGATCCTTTCCGACCTCAGCAGGCTCCCCACTTGATCTGCCCGGAACGGGGCCTTTATTGCTTTCTTTCCTTTTGTTTGTACGTGTGTCATCTGAATCCTCTCCCTTTCTTCATATAAAAAGGCCCTTCCCGGTAAAAGGAAGAGCCTTATGATTCTCGTCTCTTCCTCATCTCCGAACGAATCTCGTTCAAGGATTTAGCACCATTCTGTTCAAGTTTGAACAGCGGTTGCCGGGTTTCACAGGGCCAGTCCCTCCACCACTCTTAATAAGGAATATCGCTATTTAATTTTCTCAATATAATAATTATTCAGGATTCAACTCCTGTTGTCAATGGGATGAGGGAAATTAACCGCTCAACTTTTGACGGTTTCGTTCTCCAATGCCGCTCCATTCGTCTCAATCACCTGTTTGTACCAGTCGAAGCTGGCCTTCTTGGATCGGTTGAGGGTGCCATTGCCTTCGTTGTCTTTTTCTACATGGATATAGCCATATCGCTTTTTCATTTCGCCGCTTGACGCGCTGACGATATCAATCGGTCCCCAGCATGTGTAGCCCAGCAGTTGGACTCCGTCCTTGATCGCCTCATTCAGTTCGCGGAGATGTGCTGAGAGATAATCGATTCGATAGGCATCGTTGATTTCCCCATCTGCGCCGGGCTCGTCGATGGCCCCGAGGCCGTTTTCCACGACGAATAATGGTTTTTGATAGCGATCATACAATTGATTGGCCGTAATTCGGATCCCTTTTGGATCGATGGTCCATCCCCATTCCGATGTTTTCAAATGAGGATTTTTGACCGAAGGGAACACATTTCCTGCCGTCATCTTCCCGAGGATTTCGGGATCACGGCTGATCGTGCGGCTGGAGTAATAGCTGAATCCGATGTAATCCACCGTATAAGCCTTAAGAATGTCTTCATCGCCTTCTTCCATCTGGAGATCCCACTCCTGCTCCCGGAAGAAGCGCTTCGCATAGCCCGGATACGCTCCACGGGACTGAACGTCGATGAAGAAGTAGGATTCGCGGTCCCGTTCGATTCCCGCCCAGATATCTTCCGGATTACAGGAGTACGGATACGTGACACCTGCGGCCAGCATGCACCCGATCTGTGCCTCCGGATCGATCTCATGAAGTGCCTTCACGGCAAGGGCACTGGCGACAAGCTGATGATGAGCAGCCTGATAGAGGACCTGATCCCGATTTTCACCTTCTTTGAACACAATTCCTGCCCCAAGGAAAGGCAGATGGAAAAGCATATTGATTTCATTGAACGTCATCCAATATTTCACGGTCCCTTTAAAACGATTGAAAAGAGTACGGGCATACGTTTCGTAGAATCCGACGAGCTCACGGCCTTTCCAGCTTCCGAACGTTTCAATCAGATGGACGGGCACATCGAAATGGGCGATGGTTACAACGGGTTCGATTCCGTTCGATTTGAGCTCTGCGAAGAGGTTTTCATAGAACGTCAATCCTTCTTCATTCGGCTCAGCGTCGTTCCCGTTCGGGAAGATCCTTGCCCATGATACAGACACCCGAAGGCATTTAAAGCCCATCTCGGCAAACAGCTTGATATCTTCTTTGTAGTGATGATAAAAATCGATGGCCTCATGTGACGGGTAGTAAAGATCATCTTGAAGTTCCAGGTGTGGTATATTCCCTTTCATATAGGAGAATCTCTCTTCACCGCGTGGAAGGAGGTCGACGTTGGTCAACCCCTTCCCGCCTTCGCGGTATCCTCCTTCTGCCTGGTTTGCTGCAATGGCCCCTCCCCAAAGGAAGGATGCCGGAAATGTAGTCGTAGTCATGATACTCGCTCCTTTTCTTTCATATAAGATAGCAGGCGTGATCCTGCTTTGATGTCCCCCGGTTCTTCTGAAAGGACGTCCATGAAGTCATTCGTATTGGTCACGACGATCGGCGTGGACAGGTCATACCCGGCTTCCTGGATCGCCTTCACATCGAATTCCACAAGGAGCTGCCCCGCTTCGACGCGGTCCCCCTGGGCGATATGCGCGGTGAAATGTTCACCATTCAGCTGGACGGTGTTGAGACCGACATGGACGAGGATCTCTGCTCCATCGTCTCCTACAATCCCGACAGCGTGCTTCGATGGGAACAAGGTGCCAATCACACCCGTGATCGGAGAGTACAACTTGCCTTCTGTCGGAAGGATGGCGACTCCTTTTCCAAGGGCTTCTGTAGAGAAGGCGGCATCTTTGACGTCAGACAGAGGCATCACGATGCCTGTCAGCGGGCTGACAGCGCCGATAGTGGAAGATGGCGTGACGTGTTGATCAGCAGAAACTTCCTGGTCCGTCCCTTCTTCCACGGGATCTTTAAAGCCGACAATATACGTAAGGGCAATGGACAAGATAAAGGATACAGAGATCCCGATGATCAAGCCGATGAAGCCTTCGCCATAGAAGATCGGGAGGGTCAATAATCCCGGAGGGCCCGTAGCGATGGCGGCGCTTTGGGAATAGCCGACGATGGCTCCCCCGACACCTGCACTGATCGTAGCCATGATGAATGGCTTTTTCAGCGGCAGGGTGACACCGTATACGATTGGTTCCGTGATCCCGAATAGACCGGTGATCGCAGTCGAACCAGAGAGGGCCTTCAGTTTTTTGTTCTTCGTCTTCAGCATGACACCAAGGGCTGCCCCTGCTTGTGCAAAGATAGCCGGAGCGGTGACTGGCTTGACGTTATCATAGCCTTGGACAGTGATATTGTTGATGAAGATCGGAATGATCCCCCAGTGAACACCGAAGATGACAAGCACCTGCCAAGACATGGCGACAATGGCACCGGCAATGATCGGGCTCAGTGAGAATACATAGAGGATGCCTGCTGCAATCCCATTCCCCACATACACACCGAACGGTCCAAAGGCGAGAAGCGTCAACGGCAGGATCGTAACCAACAAGACAAATGGCGTAATGAATGTACGCACGGACTGATGGATCCTGCGGTTAAGGAATCTCTCGAAATACCCCATGACGAGGACCGCCAGGATGATCGGGATGACAGTTGATGAGTATTTCATCATCACGACAGGGATGCCGAAGAACGTGGTTTCAACGTTCCCGTTGGCCAGTTCAATGATGGACGGATAGATCAACGCCCCGGCAATCGTAGCGGCAATGAATGGGTTCGCATCAAATTTCCTCGCAGCTGTAAACGCTAACAACACAGGCAAGAAGTAAAATAGGCTGTCCGCTGCAGCATATAGAATGATATACGTCGTATTATCCGGCGTCATCACCCCGGTGCTCGTCAAAATCTGAAGGACCCCCTTCAGAACACCTGCGCCGGCCATGATGCCAAGAAGCGGTGTGAAGATCCCGGCAATGATATCGATGACCCTGCCGACTACGGATCCTTTATCCCCTTCTCCGTCCGTCTGTTTTGAAGACGTATCGGATAGGAGGGAGGTTTGTTTTCCGATCTCACGGTAGACGTGGGAAACACCATTTC
The DNA here is from genome assembly GCF_022170785.1 of Rossellomorea marisflavi. Taxonomy (NCBI): domain Bacteria; kingdom Bacillati; phylum Bacillota; class Bacilli; order Caryophanales; family Bacillaceae; genus Rossellomorea; species Rossellomorea marisflavi. The sequence goes on from NZ_CP081870.1 coordinate 4,138,108, forward strand.
CGATGACTACCTGGAATTGCCCGCCGCTTTCCATGACGGTAACTACACCATCAAGCGCCATGATGGCCTTTTTGTCTGCTTTGTCCCGCTGGTTCAATTTAAACCTGAGCCGTGTGGCACAGTGCACGAGAGAGGCGACATTTTGTTCCCCGCCAATATGGCGGATGATCAATTCTGCTGTTTTTGCGAAATCCATTGCGAAAACCTCCTTTATTTGAAAGCATTGATTTTTTTCAAAAGAAAAACCTAGACAACGGCAAAGGAAAAATACGATTTTTTCCCTTGCTGTCACCTAGGTTTAGCCTGCTTGACCAGTAACTATCCTCTTGGACTATGCTGCATCGCATGACGGGATGTCACGCGATGAATATGAAGTGTGAGGTATATGCGTTCGTCTTTTGATAATGTCCAGTTGAGCTCCTTCTGAATGTAGATGGCAATCTTCCCTGAGCACTCGAATGCTTGTGGATACTGACGCTCGACCTGCTGATAAAAAAAGTCGTCATTCTGCTCTTCAACAATCTGCTCCTTTTTCATGAGCCTCCATGCAAAGAAGCGGAGATGGGTAAGAAAGCGCTCGTAATTCATGGATTCCTCATCGAGTGTCACATTGAAGTGATACTTGACGATGGTCAGGATATCGTTGACCGTCGTCACGACTTTGGAGATGGATTCAAGTCCTTCACCAGACACTTGACTGTTCACCAGGTGCATAGCAATGGACGCAGCCTCATTCTCATCCATCCTGATCCCTGTCTCTTCCTCGATGATCGTCAGGGCCTCAAGCGCAGTCTGGTATTCTTTCCGGTAGTACTTCTTGATCTCCCATGCAAGAGCATTCTGAAGCTTGATTCCTTGCTTGTAACGGGTGATGGCAAAGCTCAAATGGTCGGTCAAGGCGACATACAGATAGTCATCCAGCTTGACCTCGAGCTTCATGGCTGCCATCGTCATAATTTTCTCAGAGAGTACGAGATACTTCTCCGACACATCGGCCAGAAGCTCTGCAAGTTTGGCTGATACGCCTTCTCCCTCAAGGACGAAGGTCTTTTCCACCAGTCCGGTATCCACCTGATCGCCCGGCCGCTTCTTGAAGGCCAGTCCCCTTCCCATGACCACCAGTTCCTTCCCTGTATCGTCGTGGGTCAGGACCACATTATTATTGATGACTTTACTAATCTCCATATCTCTTCGCCCCGTCCATCCATATTCCCTGAAACAAAAATAACCCAAATCTGCCCACACGTCACCTCAAAAGGTAACCAGCAAATTTAGGTTTTGCCTGCCCGAAGCAGTAACAATCCTGTTTTTATATCGTTCGTTGTAAACGGTTACTTTATTTTGCCACAGGTCCTTAAGGATGTCAATCCTTTTTACTAGTTTTATATATCCCACCTTTTCCGCAGAGCGTTTTCTTTTTTGGAATCTGGGTATAAAAGGAAGGATGTTGATCGTTTTACACTATATTCCATATCAAAAGGGGTCCTTGAGGATCGAGAAAACAGGAGGGAATTAGATGGTGAAGAAATGGATCGTGATCCTCACGGCATGCGGGTTGCTGACCGCTTGCGGATTGGGTGAAAAGAAAGAAACGGCTTCAAAAACAGAAGCTACGGCAGATGAAAAAAAGGCAAAGGCATCAGAAGATGAGAAGGCTACAAATGAAAAAGAAGCAAGTGCTTCAAAAGCTGAGACGGATAAGCAAGGTCAGCCGATGAAGACCTTCGACGAGCTGACCCCGGAAGAGTTGAAAATCCCGACAGTCCCTATGGAATCCCCTTATGGTGAAGATGGCAATTTTAAATATGTGCACACCGATAAGGAACTTGCCCGGGACTTCACAGATGAGAACAATATGATCCGATTCGACCTGGATGAGGATCCCATACGCATCATGCGCACGGGTAAAGTGGATAATGTGATGAACTACAGCGATACCTTCATTGATCTTTCCCAAAATCTGTCTTATAAAATTCAGGATCCCAAAGAGATTGAAATCGCCTATCAGCTTTTCATCGATCATCCTCCCGTTCAGCTTCAAGGAAAGGAAGGAATTGAATACAGATCATGGGAGGAAGCAACCAATATGGAACGGGGAATCATTCAGATGACCATCCTGCTGTCGGTTCCCATGAACTATCTCCAGTATGCCATCGAACAGGATGAGTACGACACGGAACAATTCAAGACGGCTCAAGCAGAGTTCAAGCGAATCGGTGATCCGATGGTGCTTTTCCCGTCTCCCCAGACGCCACTGGATTATGAGTTGTACGAAAGTATACGCACGGTCCATGCCCTATGGGGAAAACTAGGACTCTATCAAAATCCCGAGCAGGATAAAGAAGAATTCAAGCTCCTCTACGATCAAACGAGGCAGGAAGTGAATAACCTGTTCGCACGGGTGAACTATACATTATCCGAAGACTAAGCAAATACAGAAAAGAGCCCCATCAAGAAAGGGCTCTTTTTCGTTACATATTCACTGTCGTATCTTCCTTTTGCCGCCTCACTCGCTGACGCCAAGCCGGAACGATTAGGGCCAGGATGGCAATGACAAAGAGGGAAACAGCCAGCGGACTTGTATAGAAGATGCTCCAGTTCCCGCCGGATATGGTCAAGGATTGCCTCAGTGCCTGTTCCATCATGCCTCCGAGGATGAATGCCAGGATGAAGGGGGCAGCAGGGAAGGCAAAGATCCGCATCAGATATCCGATGATCCCGAAGATCACCAATAGATAGAGATCAAATGTGCTGAAGCTGACGGCATATACCCCGACCAAGCTGGAAATGATTACGAGGGCAATCAGCAACGGACGCGGTACAGAAAGGATCTTCACAAAGTATGGGATGAGCGGGAGGTTCAGAATCAACAGGAAGACATTCCCTACATACATACTCGCAATGACTCCCCAGAAGATTGTCGGATTTTCCGTCATGAGAAGCGGACCTGGCTGGACGCCGAGGACAAGGAACGCTCCGAGCATGACGGCGGTCGTCCCTGAACCCGGGATCCCGAGGCTGAGCAACGGTACGAACGCGCCGCTCGTTGCAGCGTTATTCGCCGTCTCAGGTGCTGCAAGACCCTTGATGGAGCCTTTCCCGAACTCTTCCGGCTTCTTCGCAAGCTTCTTCTCGGAAATATAGGCAACAAAGGAAGAGATGGTGGCTCCTGCTCCAGGCAGTACCCCCAAGAGGAATCCGATGAAGGATTGTCTCGTCATCGGGCCTTTCATCTCTTTGAAATCCTCTTTTGACAGCTTCAAGCTGCCGATATTCTTGAAGTCGCTCATCTTCGCTTTCCGGCTCAAGATGAGGAAGCAGACTTCAGCCAGGGCAAAGACTCCGAGTGCTATGACAAGGAAGTCAATTCCGTCAAGAAGATTCACATTTCCCATCGTAAAACGGCTCGTGCCCGTTTGGGAATCGATCCCGATGGTCACGACCATGAAGCCGAGGACCGCAGACGTAAGCGCCTTGAGGGTGGAGCCGTCCGAAAGACTGGATATGGCCGTCAAACCAAGCAGCATGAGGGCAAAGTATTCAGGCGGACCGAAAATGATGGCCACGCTTGCCAATACGGGGGCAAACAGCATTAAAAGAACAACGCTGACCGTCCCTCCCACAAAGGATGCGATGGCGGAAATGGCAAGGGCTTTCCCCGCCTTACCCTGCTGTGCCATAGGGTAACCGTCAAAAGCCGTTGCCACCGTACCGGCAACACCCGGTGCATTCAGAAGGATTGAAGACGTAGACCCTCCGTACATGGAACCGTAATATACACCAGCCATCATGACGAGGGCAATGGTGGGGTCCATCCCGTAGGTAACGGGGATCATGATTGCGATGGCACTGATTGGACCGAGACCAGGGATCATTCCAATAATCGTCCCGATTAAGACACCAATAAATACGAACATAATTCCTTGTAAACTGAAGGCTATCTGAAAGCCTTGCAGCAATCCATCAAACGAACCCATACGTTCACTCCTTTCTATCCTTGGTTAAAATGGCAAGATCCCTGCGGGCAGACGGATCGATAAAGCATAATTAAAAAGACTATAGGCACTGCCGGAGAAGACGATGGCCGTCAAGATATTCGGTACCCACTTCTTATATCCCAGCAATCTGGAACAGGCGATGATGAAGGCCGTCGTCATAAGGACAAAACCTGCTACCTCAAGGAACGTGATATAGATCAGAACCAGGCCCATGACGGCCAGAAGCATCAGGACTTCCTTCCTCGGGATCACCCGTTTGGCCTTTTGGTCTTCCGTGTCTATATCCTTACTGAAGAAAAAGCAGACGGATAAGATCAGAAGACAAAAGCCCAGGATCTTGGGAATCAGATCGGCATCAACCGGAACAAAGGGGTATTCAGGAAGAAGGAACGCCATGATCAAATACGTAACCGATACAAGCATCAATACAATGGAAATACCTTTATTCACTGTTACTTTCATTTCTCCTTCTCCTCCTAATCTCTCTTGAATCCAAGTTCATCCAGAACCTTGGTCAGATCTTCCGCTTGTTCATCTAGGAAGGACTTGAATTCTTCACTTCCCATATACTGCTCATCCCAGCCGTATGCCTTCCTGACCTTATCAAAGGATTCTGATTCGGATACACCTTTTGCAATGTCCTCATAATAGGCAATCTGTTCTTCGGTCATATCGGGCGGTCCGAATAAGCCTCGCCATACGATGAATTCTGCATCGATCCCCTGTTCCTTCGCAGTCGGAAGGGTTTCGAGGAATTCGTCACCTGATAGTCGTTCAGGAGAGGTGACCGCGAGGATCTTTAATTTCTCGGCTCTTGCCTGATCCATGGCATCGGATACCCCTGTCGAGACGACATCGACACTACCATTAAGAACGGCTGTCATGGAGCCTCCATCCTGATCTGATACATATCGGATCTTACTTATGTCCACACCTGCCGCTTGGGCGAACATGATGAATTGAATATGGTCCATACTTCCGGGAGATGAGATTCCGACGACTGTCACGCTCTCCGGATCCTTCCTCATATCGTCAAACAGCTCATCGAGTGTATCCCATTTGGCATCGGCTCTTACAGCAAATGCTCCGTAATCTGCAATCAGATTGGCAATGGGAGTGAAATCTTCGTAGCCGTAAGGGGATTGCCCGTTCAGTGCTACAAAGTGTAACGGAGGTGAGCTGATGAAGATATTATGGGGATCATTCCGCTTGTGGATATACGACCAGGCTACCGCTCCCCCACCGCCCGGCTTATTGACAACACCGAAGCTACGATCTGATAGATTTTCATCTTCAATGCTTTTCGCAATCATCCTGGCGGTCGTGTCCCATCCGCCTCCTGCTCCTGCCGGGGCGATCACTTCAATGGAGCGGTCCGGTTCCCATTCTCCATCTGCATTGACCGACCCTTTTTGGACGGGAAGGGAACAGCCTGTCATCAGAATGAGGCCAAATATGATAAGTACAATCAATCGTTTTCGCAACACTAGCGCCTCCTTGCCATTTTTCAACCATTTTACGGGGTGTTCACAATTTTGTAACCGTTTCCAATTTAAAGTTCTTAGAGTCCTTTTTGCCTTTTATGTTCATAAAGTTCACAAAAAAGCGGTTTTGAAAAGGATTTCTCCTTTTCAAAACCGCTTTGATCATTTTCGTTTGTATTTCCTTTCCGGTCGACCCACGATCCCATACACGAGCTCTGCTTCCGCTTCTTTGATTGATATAAGGTATTCCAGATACCGGCGGGAAGTCGTCCGGGAAGCCCCGAAAAGTTTCCCGAGGGCTTCCGCCGTGATCCCTTCTTCCTGTTGTCCCAGAAGCTCCTTGACCTTTTCAAGCGTCAGCTGATCGATTCCTTTCGGAAGAGCCTCCCGGGGAGAAGACGTCTCGGACTGGAAAAGCCTGTCGATGAGGGCTTGATTCACATCCTCGCTTCCCTTTAGGACATGACGGGTCTGCACAGCCCGCGAAACGGCCTCAGACAGGCGTTCGAGCTCAATGGGTTTGATCAAGTAATCGACGACCCCGTGATTCAACGCCTTGGTCAGGATCTCCCGGTCCGTCGCCGCCGTAATCAGGATGATCTGAAGATCTGGACATTGTTCCCTTAGAGGGCCGATGATGCTGATTCCAAGACTGTCAGGTAGATACACATCCAAAAGGAGCAGATCTGGCTTCAGCTCCCCTGCCAGCCTTAGCGTTTCCCCCGCAGTGGTAGCCGAGGCAAGAACCTGCAAGCCCCCGACCCTTTCCAGGAACTGATGATGGATGTCTGCTACACGGTAGTCATCTTCTGCAATAAGGACCTTCACTGAGTACTTCCTCCTTTCGGAATATAGACGGTCACGACCGTCCCTTCCTGTTCATCGGATGCGATCTCCAAACTCCCCCCGAGCTCCCGCAGTGAAGCGTGGACGAGGGACATGCCAAATCCTCTGTCGCTGCCTTCTTTTGTGGTGAATCCCTGCTCATGAATCCGTTCCATCAACTCAGGCGGGATGCCTTTTCCATTATCGGATACCTCCAGGATCAGATCATCTGCGATATCCGTCGTATACACCTGTACCCAGGGTTCCGGTTGACCCACCACTGCTTCAAAGGCATTGTCGATGATATTCCCTATGATCGTCACCAGGGGGGAGGCGGCATCCTGAGGCCATTCATATTCGATGGAGCTCGTCTCATCCAGGGCGAAGGCTATTTTTTTCTCAGAGGCCTTTGACAGCTTCCCAATCAATACAGCTTGAATCGTCGGATCATGGATCTGCTCGAATAACACGCGTTCATATGCCTTCTGCTGACCTGTTTCATCATGGATGAAGGCCATGGCTTTCGTGACCTTACCGAGCTGCAGCCAGCCTGATATGGCATACAGCTTATTGGTATATTCATGTGTCTGGGCACGGAGGTCATGAGAGTACTGCTGTACCTCCGACAACGTGCTGATGAGCTCCTGTATTTCCGAACGGCGCTGGAAGCTCGCGACCTTTCCCCCGTAGCGACCCTCGTCGTCCACCCTCTTATAACGGACCACAAGCTGCTGACCTCCATACACGGTTTCATATTGTCCTTCCGCTGCTTCGCGTTCCATGACACTGGCGATCGTAGAGCCTGGGAGGGTGTTTTGAATAGGGTGACCGATCGCATCTTCCGTGATGCCCAGAATCTCTTTTGCCGACTGGTTGACGAGGGTGACCCGGCCATTCTGATCTGTCGCCATGACCCCTTCACTTATTGCTTCAAGCACGGCTCCTCTTTCCTTATAGATCCTGGCGATCTGATACGGCTCGAGTCCGAATGTGTCTTTCCGAATATTGCGGGTCAGCATCAAGCTACCACCGACTCCCATGATAAAGATGAACAGGAGCCATAAAAGGATGCCGATCAACCCTTCCTGATAAGTCGAGTCAATCTTAGAAAGAAGGAATCCGACCGATACGACACCGATGATCTCACCTTCTTCATTGACGATCGGCGTTTTTCCACGGACCGATTCACCGATGGATCCTTCAGCCATGGAGACATAACTTTTACCATTGATGAGTGCCTCTTCGTTGTCCCCGCCGACCATTGCCTTCCCGATCTTTTCCCTCGTGGGATGGGTGTAGCGGATTCCATCCACATCGCCTATGACGATGAATTCGGCACCTGATTTCTCACGGATTTTTTCTACGACTTGTTGCATATCTAAAGCGTTTGCATTTTCAGTCAAGACCTGTTTCACATCCGGGATTTCCGATACGGTCATCGCCGTTGTAAGAGCCTGCTGGCCGACGATGTCCTGCGCCTGCTTACGCTCGAAATACATATACACCACCGTCACCATCAACATGATGATGGTGATCAACGTACAGACAAGCACCATGATCTTCCGCTCGAGGGGCCATCTGTTCTCCATCTCTGCATCCCTCCCGTATCACCCCGATGCAGAAAATTCTAACACTTTATGGAATAATAGAAAAGAAGGCATTTAGCGGGAGACTCCCTCCCCGCCTCAAAAGCCGCAGTTTGATATAATGGTAGAAGTACATAATCGAAAGGGGAAATGAACATTGAAGCAGGAAATCATCGAACGCTTTACGTCTTATGTGAAAATGGATACCCAGTCCAACGAACAAAACGAATCTTGCCCCTCCACTCCCGGACAGCTTGAGCTCGGAAAAAAACTTGTAGAAGAGTTGAAGTCGATCGGGTTGAGCGATGCATCCATGGACGACTTTGGATATGTGATGGCGACCCTGCCAGCCAATACGGATAAGGATGTACCGACGATCGGATTCCTGGCGCATGTGGATACGGCGACGGATTTCACCGGGAAAAACGTCAATCCGCAGATTCATGAAGAATATGACGGTGGCGAAATCGTCCTGAATGAAGACCGAGGTGTCACGCTATCACCCCATGAATTTCCGAACCTCGGAAACTATCATGGCCATACCTTGATCACAACGGATGGGACAACGCTCCTTGGTGCCGATAATAAAGCGGGCATTGCCGAGATCATGACCGCCATGGACTACCTCGTGAAACATCCTGACATCGAGCACGGACGGATCCGCGTCGCCTTTACACCGGATGAAGAAATCGGACGCGGCCCTCATCAATTCGATGTGGAGCGATTCGATGCGCAATATGCCTATACCGTCGACGGAGGCCCACTCGGTGAGCTCCAATACGAAAGCTTCAGCGCGGCAGGTGCCGTCATCACCATCAACGGAACGAACATCCATCCAGGAACGGCCAAAGGCAAGATGGTCAACTCCATGAAGATCGCCATGGAGCTCCAAAGCAGACTGCCTCGAGAAGAAGCGCCTGAATATACGGAAGGGTATGAAGGCTTCTTCCACCTCCTCTCCTTCGAGGGCGATGTGGAGAAGACGACTCTCACGTATATCATCCGTGATTTCGACCGTGAGACATTCACCGAGCGGAAGGAGCTTATGACCTCCATCGTGAAAGAACTTCAGGAAACATACGGGGAAGAGCGTGTCTCCCTCTCCATGAAAGATCAGTATTACAATATGCGCGAGAAGATCGAGCCCGTGAAATTCATTGTCGATACGGCATATAAAGCCATGACCAACCACGGCATCGTCCCGATCGTCGAGCCGATCCGCGGCGGGACAGACGGTTCCCAGCTTTCCTACATGGGACTCCCGACCCCGAATATCTTCACAGGCGGAGAGAACTTCCACGGGAAATTCGAATTCATTTCCGTGGACAATATGGAGAAATCCGTGAATGTAATCGTGGAAATCGCACGTCTATTTGCAGAAGAAGCATAAGAGGAGAGCAGTCCTGGAGAAGGGACTGCTCTTTTTTTGCACATGCACATTCGCTTCCAGCAAGGCAGGAAATTATAATGTGGAATACAGACTAAGACGAGGTGACCCATTATGAGATATGTTGAATTGACTGACTATCCCTCCCTCCTCATCATTCCCGTTGGCAGGAAGTTCCCCGAAGTCAGGTCCATCGGACACAAGAAGCAGCGGGGGCTCCTGAGCCGCCTTCAACACGCGGTGGATGGGATCATCGAAGAGGGACATGCCATACAGGCTTTCTTCCCCGACACCAACGGTACACGCCTTCCCGTCCCGATCTATCGGAAAGAAGAGCTTTATCCCCATCTCATCAGACCTGAATCCTTCCTGTGGAAGAAGCACTCCGACCAGCGGGGGCTCCCCATAGAGAAAGAATCCTTTTATACTGTGGAATATGATACCCTTTCTGCGGAGGACCTGGAAGCTCACGTGCAGCGTGTGATGACCGACTATGCGTTTGTCGCCACCCTTCATGAGAGGGAGAGGGATGAGTGGCTCGAGTCGATCCGGTCCGCCTATTCCCGGCATCCTTTCATGGAATTAGCACGCACGAAGCAGGACATCGTACAAGCTGTAGAATTCCTTAATTCCTCTTCGCTTCTCGGCCTGTTGAATTCACCAGAGGATGTGGCCCTCTGGAGGCACCGTGTGGAAATCGTCCTTCGCCCCTACAGAAGCATTCCTCTTCACTGGCGGTGGGATATATGCGGTCATGAGAAGGAGCTTATCCTGAAAGCGAAGGAAGGGATCCTCTCCTGTACCTGTCATAAGTGCAACTATACAATCGACTATTCTCCGGAAGAAGACCGTGTGACCCTGCCAACCGAGGTCAATATGGAGCAGGCGCGTAAACGCATCGCCACAATCGAAAAGCAGTTCAATGCCATGGCCGAGAAAACAATGGACGTCGTGAACGCAATCCGCCGACTCCAGGACCTTAAGGCAGACTTGATACCTCTTGCAGACATGATCGAACGGGCAAGAGATCTCGAAGAACAATTGGGAGGGCGGGTAGCCTCCCATCCCATCCTTTCCATCTATCAGTCCTTAAAGGGATGTAAGCTACCCGATTGCTATGTGGAACCCGATTTAATGAGCCTGTCCCTCGTCCATATTCCTGATATTTCATTGCTTAAGACGAACCTGGAGGGAGAGGACTTTCAGCAGACACTGGAAGACCATCTTTCCTATCTTGAGACAAAAGAGCAGGAATACCGCCCATCACCGGATGATGTGATGGTAGAGGTCAAAGGGTACGGGCTCACCCGTGGTATGATCGAGGACATCGAGGGTGTCCCCGGGTGGTCGGATATTCCCGTCCACCTGCTTGTTCAAATCTTAAAAGGCGAGGCCACCAGCAAGATCAGGCGCTTGGGGCTGAATGATACATCGATCTTCGCCATGCTTTCCTCATGGCCGGCCAAGTATATCACTCAAGCGATGATCCAATGGAAGAAGAGCGGTGCATGAGCGTGCACCGCTCTTCTTTGTGTGGAAAAAAAGAAGTTTGTTTGTCTTCTTTGTTACACGTCAACATATTTTCACATTTTTCATCAAGCTTCCCCTTGTTCCCCGCCCCTTTCTCCCATACTCTTACACTATGAATAAAAAAAGGAGTGGTCCCATGCTTCCCATTGAACGCCGCCAACAGATCCTGACTTGGCTTGAAGAGGAAGAAACCTTGAAGGTATCGGATATCAGCGAACGCCTCGGTGTCTCCGAGATGACGGTCTACCGGGACATCAAGCCCCTTGTCGATGAAGGGAGTGTCCAAAAAACGTCAAACGGCATCACCTCGAGCCATGAGCTACCCCTAAACGGATGCAGCCTTTGCATGAAGTCGATCGGAACGAGGCACTCCGTCCAGCTCGTGAAGACGAGTCACCGTGTCGAACAAACCTGCTGTCCACATTGCGGCCTTCTCCGCTTCAACGACATCCGCGATGAGGTCGTTCAGATCCTGTGCCGTGATTTCCTGACCGATGCCACAATCAGCGCCAAGACCGCTACATTCCTCATCGGTGCCGAATTGAACCTGAATTGCTGTCAGCCTCAGGTCATCGCCTTCGGTTCACTCATGCACGCAGAAAAATTCCAAATTGGATTCGGCGGTACCCTGCACACATTTGAAGAGGCCATCCATGCCATTTCGGATACGATGCAAGGCAATGGCTGCTGTCACCCTTAAGAAGGAGTCTATTTATGAAAAACCAACCTAAAAAATCTCCCTATCAAACGATCTGGAGGTGGCATTTTTACGCAGGGCTCATCTTTGCCCCCTTCCTGTTCATCCTGGCGGTGACCGGTTCGATTTACCTTTTTAAACCACAGATTGAAGGTGTGCTGTACAACCAGTACTATGATGTCCAGCCCCAAGGAGACAAGATTGCACCTGTCGAACAGATCGAAGAAGTGAAAAAGCTTCATCCCGATGCAACCGTCACTTCTTATAGGCCAGGAGAAAGCGCCGATCGCTCCAGCGAAGTGGGCATCAGTACGGAAGAAGGCTCATCCACCGTGTTCATCGATCCCTATACAGGCAAATCCCTCGGTGAACTGAAGGCCGACGACCGGATCATGAACAAAATTGAAGAGATCCATGGAGAATTGATGGCTGGTACACTCGGCGACCGGATCGTGGAACTTGCCGCCTGCTGGGCCGTCGTCCTCATCGTGACGGGGCTCTTCCTCTGGTTCCCGCGAAAAAAAGACAAACTGTCAGGGGTCCTCTTCCCGAGATTCAATAAAGGCAAGAAGATTTTCCGTCGTGACCTTCATGCCGTCCCTGCCTTCTGGATCACAGCAGGGATGCTATTCCTGATCCTGACGGGGCTCCCGTGGTCAGGCTTCTGGGGGACCAACTTCCAGAACGCCGTCACCAATTCCGGAGCAGGCTACCCTCCATCGATCTGGACGGGAAGTGCACCACAATCAGAAGTGAAAACGAAGGAAATTGCCGAAGTGCCATGGGGAGCAGAAAACTTGGACGTTCCCAAATCGGCCCTTGAAGGATACACTCCCCTATCCATCAACGATGTAGTCGACATCGCCAATAGTCAGGATATCGATCCGAGTTATACAGTCTATATCCCTCAGGACCCGACAGGTGTTTACACGCTCTCTGCTTTTCCTGCCAGGGCGCAGGATGAACTGACAATCCATATCGATCAGTATTCCGGTGCGATCCTCGCCGATTACCGTTATGACCATTACGGTCCTGTCGGGAAAGCCGTGGCACTCGGCATCACCCTGCACAAAGGGACACAGTTCGGGATCTTCAATCAAATCCTCAGCCTTCTCATCTGCCTTGGAATCATCCTTGTGGTTGTGAGCGGATTCTATCTGTGGCTGAAGCGGAAACCGAAGCATGAGATGGGTGCACCGAAAGGACCAAGCATCTGGAGATTCAGTGCCTTCTTGGCCGTCATGATTGCACTGGGGATCATCTTCCCGCTGGTAGGGTTGAGTCTCATCGTTGTCTGGCTCCTGGACTGGCTTATCATCAGAAGGCTCCCGAAGGTAAAAGAATTCCTTGGAGCGGCATAAGAAAGGAGACGACCTATGAGATACCTGTTGAAACTACTGCCTTTTACCCTGATCCTCATCCTATTGGGGGCATGTGCCCCTAAAGAGGATGCAGCCGACCTGTACAAGCAGGAATCCCCTCTTGAGGCGGATGTGTCCCTGCCAGATCCTTATACGAGTGACGAGCCGATCAAAATCTCCCTCACCCAGGACGGAGAAAAGGTGGAGAATGCCAATTTTGTCCATGTGGAAATGTGGAAGGCTGACGGCAGCTTCCGCCAGGGGATGGAAGAAGCCGATAACGAAGGAAAGGGCCTTTATACCTTCAAGACAGATCTGAAGGAAGAAGGACTGTATTATGTAAAAGTCCATGCCGGTAGTAACGGCTCCACCATCATGCCGACCAAGCCCCTTGCCGTCGGCGAGCTGTCAAAAGAAGATGTTGAGGCCTTGAACGGGAACGTCCCGCAGCAAAGCGGAGGCGGCGGACATCATCATTAAAAGCAAAAAGACCGGAAGAAAGGGTTGGCCCTCTTCCGGTCTTTCTTTGTCTTATCGGATTTTGTAGCTCAGGAATCCATCTTCCACCGGGATGGTTTGTCCATTGATCGCGCTGGCTGCATCCGTGAATAAGAACGTGACGACGCTCGCCACTTTCTCCGGCTTGATCAGTTCACCACGCATATGCTGTCCGGCCAGATAATCTTTTGCTTCCTGATCGTCACCTAAAATCGGTGTATCAATGAAGCCAGGTGCCACACCGACGACGCGGATGCCGTGTTCAGCAAGCTCGAGGGCTCCTGATTTGGACATCATGACAACGGCCGCTTTGGCTGCATTGTAGTTGAAGCTTCCCACTGCGGCAGCCGTTCCATAAATGGACGCCGTGTTTACGATTGTTCCAGTCGCACCGAGCTCAACCATTTTCTTGGCGCCATAGTACATGCCATAGTATACGCTGTGCTGATCCACATCGATGACGCGGTGATACGATTCTGGATCCATTTCAAGGAATGGTTTCACCAACCCGATGCCGGCGTTATTGAAGATCCCGTTGAATGTACCAAATTTCTCAGCCGTCCAGTCGATCAATGCTTTGATTTCTTCCCCTTTTGAAACATCTACTTTATAATGAGCGGCACTTCCACCCGCTTGATTGATCTGTTCGGCTACTTCCTTCGCACCGCTTTCATTGAAGTCGGCGACGACAACGGATGCTCCCTTTCCAGATAACTGAAGGGCCGCTTCCTTCCCTATTCCACTTGCTCCCCCAGTGATTACGACAACTTGACCTTTTAACTCTGACATAAAAACCCCTCCTGTATTGTCGACAATTTGTAATACTCTTTTATTGTACGCCTGATCGTTCGTATTGTCGACAATTAAGCTCAGCCAAATGTACTATATTTTAACAGGCAGGTTTCGATCTCCATAAAAAAAGTAAGCAGGCCCCCGACCTGCTTACTACCATTTTGATTCCGATTAGCCCTCAGATCACTCCCTGATCGAGAGTCACTTTCACTGCATGCTTCGCCTCTTCAAAATTCCCTTGAAGCAGAGAAGAAGTGAACACCTTAAGCTCCCTGTTGAAGTTCTTCATCGTCTCCCCGGTCCACTTGACCTGGGCGAAGACCATCAGGATATGATTGGCTTCTTTGTAAAAGCGCATCAACGCTTTATTATCCGAAACAGTGAAAACGTGGGTAATCAGCTGTTCCACCTTTGATTGATACAACTGCACATCCTCTTGCCTGCAAGCCTCATCAGTCTCGTCGCCGAATGATTGCAGCCTGTGGCGATTGGTGTCATTCCATTTGGGTTGTGACTGATCGATGGCTGATTGAAGCAGTCCGATCACGGCGTCGTTGTATTCGATGATTTCTTTATCACTGAAATGTTTCACAATCGTTCCGATCCTCGGAATGCGCTCGGCGATGCCGTCTACCTTCAACAGGTAAAGGGCCTCCCTGACAGGGGCCCGACTCGTACCGAGATCCCTGGCGACATCCTCTTCTATGATTTTCTCACCCGCTTTGATGGCACCATTCAAAATTTGTTGAAGCAGATGATGATACACCTTCTCAGGCAATGATTCTTTCCCGTGATTGACTCGATTCATGATCCACCTCTGATAATTATGCTATTGGGAAAATGCTATCCTACCTTTGTGGGAAAAACAAGGTGGAAGATGGCAACAAAACAACTGAAGTAGTAAAAATGATCGTTTCCTGTTCAACATCTTCATGGCAAAATAGAGGATGTAGATATTTCCAACACCGGCAGCCTCCATGTTCAACACCAAGAATCCGGGAACAGTACACAACCACAGGAGGACGATCATGATCATCAGACAAGGAACAGAAGCAGATGCGGGGGCGATCATCGCCATCCGCCGCAACACGATTTCAGAGCAAGAATACTTTCTGACCACAGATGAGGAGTTCAGCCTCGATCACGTAGGACAGGTAAAGGAGATGGCCGAACGGGCCGAAGCCGGCGGAATCACCTTCGTAGCGGAAGCGGATGGGAAGGTCGTGGCCTTCCTTTTCTTCAACCGCAGCCGGATGAAGCGGATGAGACACAACGGATCTTTCGGTATCGGAATTCTGCCCGACTATCGCAATCGGGGACTTGGTTCACGCATGCTTCAGCATCTTATCAGCTGGGCGAGGGACCAGGAGGAGATCGAAAAGATCTGTCTTGGCGTATTTGCTACCAATGAAAGGGCCATCGCCTCCTATAAAAAAGCCGGGTTTGTCGAAGAAGGCCGGGAAATCCGGCAGTATAAATTCGACGATGGCCGATACGTGGATAACGTATTGATGGGCCTCCAGCTATAAATTGCAAAACAGAAGGAACATATCCTAATGAACACGATCCTTAGGGGTTCTTTATACCGCTCATGATTTCCGTGCAAGACTGCGCGCGGGTAGCCCGTGAGCCTCCTCGCAAGCCTGGGGGGTCTCACATCAGCTACTCTTCCCGCTGGAGTCTTCGTCTTGCACTCCAATCAACCGCTAGAAACAATGACTGATCATGAAACAAATGAAAAAACCGCATTGATTTGCCTGATTGCAGACAAATCAATGCGGGTTTTACCATGACTCAAACACGTTTGACCCAGTCTCTTCATTTACTCGGCGGTTTTGCCCATGTGATCGATCTTCACATTTTCAAACGTGGCGCTTCCCCCTTCGACAAATAAGGAAATCCCTTGATCATCGGGGCGTGGGAATACGAGATTCGTATGCACGGTCCTGCCATTGTCCATGAAGAGTTCGACACTCGTCTTATCCACAAGGATCGTCATATGGACTTTTTGGTCAAAAGTCTTGTAGGGCGCTTTGCTCTCAAGGAAATCCCCTTCTTCATCCGGTTGATCGGTCTTGGAGCGATTGACGAATGAATAGCCATCCCGTGGAGAAAAACCGACATCAACGTGGCGCTCATCGTCTTCTGACTCTCTGAGGCGCATACCAATACGCTCCGCCTCTTCCCAGGAAATGTCGGCTTCAAGACGGAACGTTTCGCCGAGTGAGTCAAGCGACTCTCGCCCTTCCTCCACTGTCATATCCCCGAATTCTTCTGTAGAGGTGACCAGATCATCCAGGGCCGGAACAGGGTTGGACACAAGGGTATAACCTTCTTCGTCATCCCCTTCCAGGCGGATTTCTCTGACAATGGAGTCCGTCCCGTTGAAATCATCATGCTCGATGGTAGGGGTGTTGTTCGCGTACGACCATTTGTTCATCCACGCAAGTGCATAGCGCTTCTCCATCTTGTCTTCTGCCTCGCCGTCTTCGAATGTCACGGCCCCATACCAATCGAATCCGTAATCAAGCCACTTCGGTTCTTCCTCGTCAGTTTCGAATGTATCACCATTGAATTCACCTGACCAGTAAGCATACGTATTCGGTTTACCGACGGATTCACCGTTGGCACTGACTCCGAGAACCCATTTCTCCGTTCCGTCCTCCGTCCGCATCCGGAAGAGATCTGGACACTCAAGGACACCGAGGTCCTCCGTTTGAAAATCCCCGGTGAATGACCAGTCTTTCAAGTTGTCGGATTCATAGAATCCAACCTTTGATCCTTCTGCCATGAGCATCACCCATTTATTCCGTTCATCATCCCATACGACCTTCGGATCGCGGAAATCCTCTATTCCCGGGTTCTCAAGGACTGGGTCTTCACTGTGATTCTTGAACGTTTTCCCTCCGTCCGTGCTATACCAGAGATATTGCTCCTGCGCTCCGGTTTCTTTGGACGGCTGGGTCACGATGGCGATGAAGGCATCTTTCCCAAAACCAGCTTTATTCTCACGGTCTATGACCACTGAGCCGGACCAGGGATCACCGTTATCATTGGTATACTTCGGAATGGCCACACCTTCATCCTTCCAGTGGACCAGGTCTTTCGAGACGGCATGACGCCATTCAGTACCGTTACCATCAGGGTAATCTTTGTTATAGAGATAGTAATAGTGATATTCACCTTTATAATAGATCGGTTTTTGAGGATCGTTTTTCCATTTGTCAGGGGTGGTGAAATGATAGGAAGAACGGTATGAGACCTCATTTCCGTCTTTTCCCGTCTCTTTCTTTTCACCGTCTTCTTTCGCATTGACCCAGAGGACGACGCCACCGATGACAAGGATCAGGATGGCCACCAACACCCATATCCCCTTCTTTCCTATAGATTTCATTTTATTCTTCACCACCTGTTTATAGTTGGGTTGTCATTATTAACTAGATTACGGGCGTACATCCCCGCCTCGCTGCGGGGCCTCACTCACTGCACAGATTCCTTCGAGTACATAAGGAGAGGGGAAGCTTACACCTGTTAGGAGATACGAGTGTAAGACAGTCAACTAGGTGCTGTGTAGTAACTCACTGTTGTTGATGGAAGGAATTTGACCTGTGCGTGACCGGGAGGCACCCCAGCGCAGCGGGGAAGCGCTGCGTGCTAATAGAAAAAAGAAATGCCACTTGCTGACATTTCTTTTTTCCTTTTTCAAAGGTTATTTCCCGTCGTACGTGATTTGACCTTGCTCAAGCGTTCCATCTTTCACGACAGAAGATTTCTTGTTCTTGATATCAAGCAAGAAGGATGGAGCAAAGGTTGATTTGTGATCGGCAAAGTATCCGCGATTTGTCATGTAGCTGGTTACCACAAATTTGTCGGACTTTTCCTGAGGAATTACATAATGCGCGTAATTCCAAGTGATATCATTCGGATCAAGATCCTGGTGAAGGACGATTCCCGTTTTGTTCATCGGTTTGAATGGACCATCCAAGGAATTTGACACATACCCAAGCATGTAGATGTCTTCATCGTCAATGCCATCGATCGTCATCTTGGAACCGCGAGCGCTTGTGAACAGATAGAATTTACCGTCTTTCTTAAAGATATTTGGACGTTCGATTTCATCTGTCACTGTGTTGGAAACAAGAAGAGGTTTCTTCTCTTTTTTGAATGTGTAATCATCGTTGATCTCGATGATTCCCATTGCACCGTTCGCAAGTTCAGCTGTTTCTTTTTTAGGGCTGTTTTGAAGGTTCTTAAGCTCGTCGCGGAAGAACTTCATGCTTTTGCCGTAGTATGCACGGTTGTAAAGATTGTCTTCACCTGAGTATCCGTATTCTGTACCAGTGTTGGCCTCGAATACAAGGTATTTATGACCTTTGTCTTCGATGTAGTGCGGGTCACGGAAGGTGTGGTTATTGTTGAAGTTGCGATCTTCGAAGGCTTTCTCTACGTTTTCGTAGGTTTTGC
Organism: Rossellomorea marisflavi; assembly: GCF_022170785.1. Classification (NCBI taxonomy): domain Bacteria; kingdom Bacillati; phylum Bacillota; class Bacilli; order Caryophanales; family Bacillaceae; genus Rossellomorea; species Rossellomorea marisflavi. The sequence continues at coordinate 4,156,730 of NZ_CP081870.1, forward strand.
CGTCTCCGCCGTTGAAGATGGACTTGTGATCTTCAATTCCATCAACCTGCAAATCTTTGTCTCCTTTTTCAGAAACGTTGACTTGGGCAGTTGTCAATGTTTGGCGTCCGAAGAGCTCCTTGCTCTCATCGAAGTCTCCACGATTTGTGTAGAACAAACGGATTTCGCCGTCATCCGTGAACAAGGCAGAACCTGACCACTCTTCTAGTTGACCTGGAAGATATTTGTCGTCTGCTTTGTTTTTGTCTTCGTCATCGAAGACGCGTCCAGCGTTTTTCCATGCGTCGATGGAGTCATCGCCTGCTTTTTTATAGAACATATAGATGAATGTGTCGTTAGGGTTTTTCGGGTCACCGGCAAGACCGAAGACGATCTGGTAGCCTTTGTATTCAGCTACAGTGCCATCAGCGTTTTGAAGTGGCCATGTGTCCCACACGTCCATTTTGATTTTATTGCCATTCTCATCGGTTTTTGTTGCGGATTCTACGTTTTTGATTGTGGAAGCATCAAAGGATGGGACAGTGAACTTGTCATCACCGTGCTGGTTGATCATATCCTTCATGTCTTGACGTGTGATCTGTGACGTGCCGTATGTTTCCTTGTATCCTTTTTCGTCAGCCCCGCCCTTGGCAGATGCAGATGTGAAGCTGCCTCCGAACAAGATGGCTGCACTTAAAGAAACTGCTGCAAATTGACGAACGTTCATTAAGTACTCCTCCTATGTGTGGTTATGATATGAATTCGGTAAGGGCTGGGGCGAATGCTCCGATGCCTTACAATTGAATTATAGGAGGACGGGACTCTGGTGGATATGGCAGGGATTGATATAGATTTCGTCTTAAATTGATATGTGGGTCTATAGTCGCCTGAAAGATGGGGTTGCTTTCTCCAAGGCATGATTTTCTTCGTTATGATGATAGTAAACGGCTAAATACAGTGTCCGTTATTACATAAGTCCGTTCCTTTGCGCTGCAGGGATTTGCTTTCCGCGGGGGGCATGTCGAGCCTCCCTCATGAAAATTCAGTAGTTCTTAGTATTCCTAGGTTTTTCTCAGGTTTTCGTAGGCGTTCAAAAGAGGCGACATGGCACATTTGAATAAATTCATCCATATTTAAATATATATGGAAACGCACTAAGCGTCTGAAGAAACCTGGCGTCTTTTTTCCATTAATAGGTACTAATTTATGATCGCACTATTGGATCTCCACATACGACATGGCGGTGGACCCTCCCATTTCTCTCAGCGTCTATGCGCGTAAATTCCTTCGTTCGACCTGACCATGTGTGGTTGCCGGAAATGCTCCTCGGGTGGGTCTATGCCCTAATGCTTGGAATAGTGACCGGCTTATCCGTGCTTCTTTTGATTACCTAAGAAACCATCAAAAAACTAAGGGATATTGACTGCTGGACATCATACGTTAAGCTGCCTGCACATCTCTCATATGAGGGATATCGCGAAGCATGCGTTCCTCACTAAACGCACACTTTCGTGTGCCTATGACAAATAAGACCTTAATCAGTTTACGTCCTAGTGCGACAAAAGACTGTTTCCCTTTAAGAGGATTCGTTCGTCTGTGTTTATAATACTGATGAAGAGCTTTAAAGGCGTCATTATGAAAAGTTAAAGGGCGGGCGACTTGATACAGAATGGAACGCAACCTTCGTCGCCCACGCTTAGTAATGGTTGTTTTCCCTCGATGTGTGCCGGATTGGTTCATCATCAGATTCAGTCCTGCTAATTTAATAATCTGTCGTGGATCTTTATAATTTGATAAGTCACCAATCTCGGCGAAGAACCCAACAATGGTCATCGCTCCCACGCCATTGATCGCCATCATAAGATCTGCGCCAGGAACCGTAAGAACCAGTTCTTCAAGTTCTTCTTTCAGATTGTCCAGACGTTCGTTTAAGGCCTCATACTGATCAACGAGATAGCGAAGCTCTTCACGAGCCATGCGGAGACCTACGGTCATCCCAACACTGGAGTCAGCTACTTTCTTTAAGTGGCGCATACGCGCCACCCCTACATTTTTGGTCCCTAATGCCTTTACGTCGTATAGAAGTTCCTCTTCTGTCTTCTGTCGAATATCTGTTGGAAGATAGCCTAACTTCAGAAGCGCCATCGCCATCTTTCCATTCCACTTCTTAAACACCGTCAAGAATTCAGGGAAATACCGATCCAGAACGTTATGGATTTGTGCTTTGATGGAAGAGAGATCTTCTTGAATGATATCAAAGAGTTTCACGCCTTCACGTAACTCGGCATAGATGCCTTCCGGCAAGGTAGGCTCATGATACCGCCCTGCTCGCATGACTTGAGCGATGACCTTCGCATCCTTTGTATCATTTTTGGTAGGCGAGTCATCATCCAGTTCTTTTGATTTCTTGACCTTCATCGGGTTTACCACCACAGGGCGCTCGCCCTGGGATTTCAAGAAGTAAGCTAGATTCATCCAATAATGTCCCGTAGGCTCCATCCCCAACATTAAGTTCGGACGGGATGTGTCCGCACTTAATTGTCGAGCCCACTCTAGTAACAATTGGAATCCTTCTAACGAATTCGGAAAAACCAGACGCTTCGATAAGTCGATTCCTCGATCATCAATGGCCCTGGCGACGTGCTTGTGTTTGGCAATATCAATGCCGATGATTAAAGTCTGTTCATTAATTTGATTAAGTCGTTCATTTTGTGTAAAATCCATAGTTGAAGTCTCCCTTCGGTACTTAATTCGAGGTCATGCGCATGACACTCTCTATCGTACCAAGGGAGCTTTTTTTATGCACATCGCTAAAATCTCACTTTATCCTCATATTCTTTTATAACAGGAATGCTCCTCGTGCCTGCGGGGTCTCGATCATCCCCCTTTTCCGCAGGAGTCAAATCCCTTCCGCTCCAATCCACTCTTTGATATGGGAGTAGGATATATTTTCATAATGTAGCTATAAATGAGCGTCTCCAATACTTGAGTGTTGATAATGAAAGAGATAAGGCTTTTTCTCTTTAGCTACAAGGACCTTATCCGGATGATCGATCAAAAAAAACTTCACAAGGGGGAACTTAATAGGTAGTTCGTTCCTTTGCGCTGCAGGGATTTGCTTTCCGCGGGGAGCATGTAGAGCCTCCTCGTGCCTGCGGGGTCTCGAACATCCCCCTTTTCCGCAGGAGTCAAATCCCTTCCGCTCCAATCCACTCAATGCTATTGGACTTGGTGTGGTAATCGTTCATAAATTAGGTTAGAACGTCATTTCAGAAAAGACCGAAGGATGTGATGTCATGTTCCGAATTAGCACACCCCTCTCCACCGCACAGAGTGAAGTGCAGCGAAGGCCTCCCGACTCCTATGGGAATAGCGGGCAGGGTGAGACCCTGCAGGCAACGCCGAAGCGGCTCACCGCACGCCCCATGGAAAGCGGGTGGCCGCAGCGAAACGGAACGATCTCTTCTCCACCATAACCACATTACAAGATCAGGATGGCGATTCCCTGTTCCAAATCAGCACAGAATCCACTGCATTGCACAGAGTGAAGTGCAGCGGAGGCCTCCCGACTTCTATGGGAATAGCGGGCAAGGGGAGACCCTGCAGGCGCAGCCGAAGCGGCTCACCGGACACCCCATGGAAAGCGGGTGGCCGCAGCGAAACGGAACGATCTTGTCTTCACCACATACTCATCACAAAAACAAGAGGGCGATATCTGTTTCAAATCAGCACACCCCTCTCCCACACCTCGATTGCATGGAAATAGAACGAACATCCTCAAACCCAATAAAAAAAGCACGGCTGATATGCCGTGCGTTCAAGGGGAAGGAGCCGCACAAGCCCCTTCATTCCAAGCCTCATCAAAACCTCTGAGTGCCTGCTCCCTCGTACTCTCTTTATTGATATATGCTTTCATGATCTCCCCAAATTCTTTCTTGATACAAGGAGAGAAAGAAGACCAATTGAACGTCCTGTTCTCGCTGATCAACGAATGTGTCTCTTTACCCAGAGGACCGAGATCATTCACCGGCACGTTCTTGAACGCCGGAATGAACCGGAAGCGCTCCGTCATATACTCCTGTCCTTTTTCAGAAGACACCATCCACCGAAGGAAGCGTTTCGCTTCTTTCTTTTTGGTTTCCGACGATTGTTTATTGATCACCCAATAGCTCGGTACACCCGCAATCATCTTGGCGTCTCCCCTGTCATTGAGGGGAAGGGGGAAGATCCCCGTGGGCGCATCACCCATCAATGGCTCCACCCAGTTCCCCTGAAGGATCATGGCAGCCTTTCCTTCCTTGAAAAGGTCGACCTCCGTGTAGTAATCCGTTGTCGCTGGAGCTGTATTGCCATATCGGACCGTCAGATCGATGAGTGAGAATAGACGGTTGAACTCTTCACTGTCGGAAAAATGAGTGCCCTTTTCATTCAGTGCCTTCACGAAGCCGGGACCTTCTTCGGCGAAGGCCACGCTCGTCAAGTGATGACCGAGCTTCCAATCTTCATAATATCCGTTGGCAAAGGGCGTGATCCCTTTAGATGAGAGCTTGCGGGCAGACGCTTCGAGTTCCGAGAACGTTTTCGGTGGTTCGGTGATGCCCGCTTCCTTGAAGAGTTCGCGGTTATAGACAACACCGAACCCTTCAATGCTCATGGGCTCCCCATATACTTTCCCGTCAAGGGTGATCCCATCAAGCGTATGAGGGGAGGCTTCGTCCACCCACGGTTCATCCGATAAGTCTTCGAGATAACGGATCCATTCCTTCATCGCTTCATCCCCTATATTCGTGAAAATATCGGGGCCCTTTCCCGCAGTGAGTTTAGCGGTAATATCCGAGTAATCATCTGAAGCACCACCCACGGTCTCGACCTTGATCCTGACCCCGTGATGGGTTTCTTCATATTTTTTGGTCATCTCTTCAAATTCATTTGCGATTTCGACTTTCGGATTCCTCACGGTAAGGGTGACAGGTTTCTCATCCTTATGACTTTTCTGTTGATCATCACGTCCCCCGCATGCGGATAGGGCGATGGAGCTGACGATCAGGGTCGATAGCAGAACCGATATCGGTTTTTTCATTCTTTCACCCCGCTATTCCCGGAGCGGAACTCATAGGGAGTAAAACCCGTCACTTTTTTAAACAGCTTCGAGAAGTACTTCTCATCCTGATAGCCGAGCATGGTCGCAATGGAATAGATCGTCTCATCAGAGTCGATCAACCATACTTTTGCCTGCTCGATGCGGAGTTTCGCCACGAATTTGGAAAGGGGAAGGCCTGTTTCTTTCTTGAACGTCCTGGAGATATGTTCCCTTGTGAGGAAAAACATCTTTGAGAGGCGGTCAAGAGAGATATCCTCCATATAGTAGGTTTCCACGTACGATACAATTTCCTGAATCCGCCGCGCAGACTCGAGTTCGTCAAGGCTCCGGATGCTCCTGTAGTGGTTCTGTTGCAGCTCACCCTGCAGTTTGCTAAAGGTAGATGACAGCTCATCCAGATCGGGGAGCTCCCCCTGGACAAGGCGGATGGGCAGATCGATATGACCGCTCACCCATTCTTCTACGTAGACCCACTGACCCTTCACAGTCAGGACTCCGTACAGATTTTCTTCTTCGAGAAAGGCAAACACATTTCCCATGCCCTTCTCCTGAAGCTCACCCTTCAGGGCATCCATATGTGGTTCGGGCAGATGGGTGTGGTAGAAGGAAAGAAGGGACATCTCCAGCTCCTCATCCGCTGGAAGGAAAGCTGCCAGCTCTTCCGTTCCTCCGCCGGTGCACGCAGAGGTAAAGATCTGATTGCTGCGGAGACGCCTCGCTTCTTCAACAATCTCCCCGTCTTCCAAAGCTTCCTCTCCGATTGCCGTCACGACCCTGTTCAAAACCGAATCGAACGCATCGGCATCGATGGGCTTCAGTAGATAGTCAAAGCTGTTGAGCTGGATCGCTTTTCTCATGAATGTATAATCGTCGTAGCCTGTGACCAGAATGATCTTTCCCGTATACCCGAGTGTATTAAGCTCTTCAATGAGCTCCAGTCCTGTCATCCTAGGCATTTTAATGTCTGTAAAAATGATATCGGGGTTTTCCGTGCGGACGATGTCGAGGGCCTCGTATCCATTTGACGCTTCCAGCAGCATGGTGATACCGGACACATCCCAGTCCCCAAGCTGGCGGATGACGTTCCGTACATTGCGTTCATCATCGACGATCAGTGCTTTCATCGCTGTCTCCCCCTTCTTCCTTATCTTCCATAAAAGGTAGCTTCATGACGATCCTGAAGCCCCTTCCTTCCAATGTATCCAGCTGAAAAGATGCGTTTTCTTTAAAATTCAATCGCAGGCGATCGTAGATATTCTTCAAGCCGATTCCCCCGTCCTGACCCGACGGTGCTCCGTAGATAGAAGACCGAATCTGTCCAAGGTCCTCGTCCGATATGGATGCCCCCGTGTTCTGCACGGTAAAGAGGATGGATCCTCCGACCCTTTCACCCGTAATGGAAAGGGGCGCTTCATCATATCCTTCTTCATAGCTGTGCTTGAAATAATTCTCGACCAGGGGTTGCAGAAGCATGCTTGGAATAGAAGCAGTACGAACCTCCGCGTCCACCTCGATATCAGCATGAACGCCCTCGCCAAACCGCTCCCGTTGCATGGAGAGATATGTCTCGATGTAGTCGAGCTCCTCCTGTACGGTCACCCATTGATCGGCACGGAGGGAGTACCTCATCATCTTCGAAAGGGACGTGATGAGTTTGTATACATCCTTCGCCCCCGACTTCAGGGCCACAGCACCGATCGTTTGCAGGGCATTGAACAGGAAGTGCGGGTTCACTTGCGATCTGAGGGCGCGGAATTGATTTTTCCTGCTCTCGATCTCAAGTTTGTACTCGCGGTCGATATGCTGATTGATGCGGTCCATCATCTCATCCATATGATCTTCGAGATGGCCGAGCTCGTCCTTACGGGAGGTGGTGAAGTCCACATCCATATTCTCCCCGCCGATGCTCCGGACCTTTTCACTCATTTTCTCGATGGGCTTGGTGATGATATGGGAAATGACCACCACCATGATGATGCCCAAGAGCACGACACCGATTCCCAATAAGATATTCGTCGTGGCCGCTTGATTTACGTCTCTGAAGAGAACATCACGGTCGATCACCTTGACGAGCCTCCACCCATCGATATTACCTTTCAGCCTCTCTTCGAGGACCAGCTTGTCTCCTTCATCCCCTGATTCGCTCCCGTTGAGACGCTGACTGGAATACATGATGCGATCCTCCCCATCGAGAAGAGTCAAGCGGCTCTCACCGCCGTCAGAAAGATTGAGGATCAGGGAGGAATAGGCGGTGACATCGATATCCATGGAAATGAAGCCAAGGAATTCACCTGACAACACATTGGTAACTTTATGATGGATTGTCAACACCCGGGTGCGGTCGGACTCAGGCAGGATCGCCGCATTATTGGCATTTTCAATCACATGCGGCCTTTCTATGAAGAAATTGTCATCGGACTCATACAGAGTTCGAAAAGGAGCCTGGTTCACGTAGTCCTCCTGTTTTTTCGGCGCACTGAACTTCGACTGATACACACTCAAAGCAGATGAATCCTTTTCAAAATAGATCCTCATCTGCCTGATTTCAGGACGGCTGATCGAGAAGATCTTCATGCTCCGTTCAAACGGTTTTCTCTGCTCATCATTCAGTCCGTTTTCGAACACGCTCAGCACATCCGGGTCATTATAGAGGGAGTAGGAGAGCTCGATCATCTCGTCAAAGTACCGCTGAAGAGCCCTGCTGCCTTCTTCAAGCTCTTCCCGGCTCTTCTCGATCTCATGTTCCTCGACCGATGATCTCGTATTGTCATAAATAATAAAAACAGATAAGAAATAGGGCAGAATAATAAAAATCACCAGCATCCCGAATAACCTGGACCGTACACTCCGCATCATGTCACCCCCCTTTCCCTCAACCATACCAAATTTTCAACAAACCTAAACTATAACAGAGAACCGTATAGGGTCAATGCATCAGAAGTAGCAGGACTTCACATACTGTCATAGATAGTATGTGATAGGGAGTTTGGTATTATCATGATGTACAACGAACTCACCTACCTGACCCTCCATAACAACCGCCTCATCAACAGGCAATGAAGAAAGCCCCTTGCGGATCCGCAAGGGGCTTTCTGTTTATCATGTTATGAGCGTGCTTTATCTTTTTCTTTCTGAGGTTTGAACGGCCACCACACGCCCTTGCCGAATGACACGGTCATGGCTGGGATAAGGAGCGGCAGGACGATCAGTCCGTACAGGAGGAGACCCGTGATGACGATGGTCGCAATCTGCACAAGGCTGAGAACGCCGGATGGCATCATGGCAGCGAAGGTTCCGGCCAGGATGATGGCGGCGGTGATGATGACGGTCCCCATCTTGGACATGGAGATCTTGATGGCCTCCGTCACGGTTATTCCTCCGGCTGCTTCTTCGCGGAAGCGGTCGAGGAGGAAGATGGAATAATCAACCCCGAGGGCTACGAGCATGACGAATCCGAAGAATGGAACCGCCCAGCTGATGCCGTCATATCCGAATCCGTTCATGAAGATCAGTTCGGCCACGGCAACAGACGTGAAGTACGTCAAAAGCAGGGAACCGATCATATAGAGCGGCATAATGAATGAGCGGAACAGGATCGCCAGTACGACGAACAGACTGATAAGCATGATTGTCACGGTCTGGGTGAAGTCGCTCGTCGAGATATCATTGAGATCGCGGTTGATGCTGGACACCCCGCCGAAGGCGACTTCTGCCTTTTCAAGTGGTGTGTCTTTGATGACGCGCTGCGTTGCCTCATCAATTTTCTCAACGGTATCGATCGCTTCCGGAGAATACGGATTGTCTTCGAGGATGACTTCAAGCTGCGTACCTTTTTTATCATCGAAGGCATAGCGGTCGAGCACTTGTTTGAACTCATCCTGACCTAGGGTTCCTTCTGGGACAAAGGTGCCTGTATCGCGGATCGCCTTGCTGTCAGCCATATCCTTCAGCTGATTGCTTGCCTGGTCGAGACCATCTTTGATTTGATCAAGTCCTTCAACCGGATTCGGCTGTTGACCGGACTGGGCAGCCTGAGCCTGGACTTCAGGCGGGAGGGACATGGACTGCTTGATGCCATCTGCAGTCTGACCGACTCCATCAGATGCCTGATCGATTCCTTCTGCAATCTTACCAAGCTGGTAATCTGCATAGAACTCATTGATGACTTCTCCCGTCGGACGTGTCACGGAGCGGACGCTCTTCACGCCATCGACTTTTTCTAGTTCACTGCTCAGCTTCTCTACATAAGGGACGATATCTTCCGTGATCAATTCCTTATCGCTTGAGAGGAGCACTTGCACCGGCAGGGAGTCCCCTTGCCCGAATCCATCTTCAATGGCATGCAGGCCTTTGACAGAATCATAGTTATCACCGATTTCATCTACTGTATTGAATGAAAGGGCATCGTCATAGGTCAACAGAAGCGGAACGGTGATGACGGCCACGACAAGCATGGAAAGAATCGGACGATTGACCGACAGCTTGCTCATCCAACCCCACAGCTTACTATCGTTATGGGAAACGGATTTTTTCGATGGCCAGAACAGTTTTTCTTTCAATGTCGCCATGAAGAACGGCATAACGGTGCTCAAAACAAGAAGTAGAACCGCAATTCCGACCGCAACGGCCACGGCCGATTTGAAGATCGGGAAGTCGGCAAATCCGATGGCGAAGAATCCGATGAATACGGCGAGTCCGCTAATATAAAGGGTACGGCCCGCCGTCTTATACGTACGGATGATGGCATCCTTGACAGGCTTTCCTGCACCGAGCTCTTCCTTGAAGCGGCTTAGAAGCAGGATACAGTAATCCGTCCCGATCCCGAACAGGATGGCTACTAGGAAGATCTGCGTATAGTTTGATACGGGGAATCCGAACCAGTCGATGAAGAATGCCACGATCGACTGACTGAGAAGATAGGTGATCCCCACGGAAATTAGCGGAATGAACGGTGTGACGATGGAACGGAAAACGGCAAGTAGAAGGGCGAAGATCAAGACGACGGTGATAATTTCCGTTTTCTTCAACCCTTCCTGGGCGCTCAGATTCACATCATTATTAATCAATGCTTCCCCAGTCAGGTAGACATCTTTCTTCCCATCGATGATATCCGATTGAATGGAATCGGCAAGCTCGACGACTTCTTCCTGTGTGCCGTCTACAGTAATCGGAACGAGGACAGTCTTCCCATCCTCCGAAACAAGCTGGGATTCCGTGTCTTTGTTTTCAAACGGATCAAGGATCGATTTCACGGGATCTCCAAGATCCTTCAGTTGATCGACATCCTTCTGAATGTCTTTCCTCGCGGCATCATCGAGCTTGCCGTCGAGTGCATACACGAGGGAAATCGTTTCATCCCCGGCTCCGGCGTCTTCAAGGATTTCAGCTGCACGCTGGGATCCTGCATCTTTCGGAAGCTGGAATGTCCCGGCATCCTCCGCCTGCTTGGAAAGATTCGGTGCAAGGACGAAAAGCAGAACGGTCAAAATGATCATGCCGATGGTGATCGGCCATTTGAATTTGATAATATTCTTCACTTACGTTCACCCTCCAATTTCAGTATATGTTTAATCTTTTTGAACATCTGGAGGAATTGATCTAACTCTTCATCCTCCACCTGATCGGCAAACAATGCCTCAATATAATCGTAAACTGCCTGGTCGGATTCCTTCACAACAGCACGACCATGCTGCGTCAGGCTGACGAGCTTCGAGCGGTGATCGCCCTCGGCTTTGACAATTTCAATCAATTCTTTTTCTTCAAGTTTCTTCAGCCGGTTGGAAATCGCACTTCGATGCACACATTGAAGTTCAGCAATGGCACCGGCCGGCAGCGGACCGTTTTTATTCAACAGCTTCAAGACCTGGATTTGTTCCCGGGAATATTCCTGCCACACTTCGGCTTCGACATCCCTGAGCACGCGCTCGGTCCCGAACACCATCACATCCTCGAACAGCTCCACTGCCTCAATCAGACGCTTATCCAAGTAGTTGACCCCCTAAACTAATATGATCACTCCATTAGTTTAGGGGGTCAACTATTTAATGTCAAGGAAGAAGATGCTACACTAGGTAGGAGGGGTTTGTCCCCCACCGACTTCAAATAAAGCAGGTGTTTCCTATTAAAATCGATAAACCAAAACTACCCCGCCAACTCACGCAAGGGAACTTCCAAATGATTTTCATGGAGGAAGACCCGTATTTAAGTAACCTTGAGATCGATGGATCCATCTTTGACGAAGAGGAGATCGACCGAGTGCACCTTTCCGGCATGGTCATCAAGAATTCCTCCTTCCAGGGGACCTCTTTCCGAAATATCGACCTCACCGATGTCGAGTTCATCAACTGTGACTTTTCCAACGTGGATATGACAGGGGCGAGCATTCATCGCGCCACGTTCCAGGAATGCAAGCTTATGGGCGTCCAGCTGCCTGAAAGCCGCTACGGGAATGTCACCTTCGAGAACTGTCTCATGACTATGTGTAATTTCAGTGATTCCAAGTTCGAAAAAGTGATCTTCAAAGAGTCCAATATGAAGCGATCCGACTTCTTCAACTGCAAGCTGTCGAAGGTCATCTATGATCTTTGTGATCTCGATGACGTAAGCTTTGACGGAACGAAACTGAAGGGGATCGATCTCAGCACCTCGTTTTTCGAGTCCATCCTAGTTTCAATGGAAGATCTGAAAGGCTGCATCGTCTCCGAAAAGCAGGCTCTTTCCTTTGCTGCGCTCCTTGGCCTCGATATCCGCTGAATGAGAAGACCCCTGAAACCGATTCAGGGGTCTTTTTCATTGATTCAATCGTTTGTAGACTTCCATTGGCACTTCAAATGCCATCTCCACACCAGCGTACGTCAAACGGACATAAGGTTTCTCCTTATACAGGGTGACGCGCGCCACTTCCTTCAAATCCTTTTCTACTGCTTGTTTCTCCCCGAACTTCACCGTGTCGGTCCGGTAAAAAATGTAGGTTCTCCCCGCACCTTGATCTTCTTTCTGTTCTCCTGCCGGCTTCCATTGTTCCACTTCAAGCCCTTTGCTGAAAGAGTTGATCTCATCTGCATCGCTTACGGTCTGAATGATTTCCCCATTCTCCGTCTGATCGATTTTTTGGATATCCTGAAGCCCGTCGAGTCCTCCCTTTTCGCTTTTCCCAGAAGAGCATCCCGTCAAAATCAGGGTACTCCCTACAGCCAGCAACACGATGCATATCATCAATCGTCTCATTTATCATCCACCCGTTTCTTCTGTTTAACACCAGCATACCAGTGCCACTTGATGATTGGGAACGAGCTTCAGGTCGATTTCCGCTCAGACCTGGGACCTATTCTTCTTATATCCCGATCACCTAGGGCTTCCCAGAGGCTGAATGCGTAATACGTTTTACAGCAAATCGAGGCGTGCGATAAAATGGCATTATCTATTGTGAGGGGGATTCCGCTATGATCATCCGTGAAACGAATGATTCCTTCATCATGATCAAACAGCATGACCATGCCTTCCTGTCAGGAGAGATCGTGAAGCACTTCGACGCTTCCTTACTAAGATCGAACGCCTTTTGGGACGAACTTCTGTATGCTTCTTACCAACATGATAGGAGCTGGATCGGATTGGACAAAGCACCAGTCTGGAACGATGCCGTACACCGTCCTTTCACTTTTTCCGACTACCCGCTCGTCCCTAAGCTCGTTTTCTATGAACGGGGGCTGGATGAGGTGTCAGATAGGCATCCTTACGCAGGACTTCTATGCAGCCTTCACTTTTGTTCGTTCTTTTCCAATACCTCAGATCCCGACTGCCTGCGCTTCCTGGAAAAGGAAGACCGACGACAAACCGAACTGCGGAAACAGCTGCCCGCTCTGGATGGAGATCTCCTTCAAGAGCATTTCACCCTTCTCCAATTCTCGGACGATTTGTCTCTGTTCATTTGCCTGAATCGTCCCGGTGTATCGAAAGCCGAAGAGCACCCTTGGTTCAAAAATGGATTCAAACATACGGAAGACTTTAATCACACCGATGACCCGTTGAAAGGACAGTGGACCGGCCCTCATGACATCGCAATAACCGGAGCTCCCTTCAAGCATCCCTTCACCGTGGAACTGTTCTATAAAGAAGTGAGTATATCTTCTATTCTCCATAATGGGGTTGCCAAAGCCTATGATTCCGCTTATATGTCTACCCACAGCATTACGATCAGCAGCGCCGGTCCACTCGTGATGAGAGAATAGCAGACAAACAAAATAAGAAAGTGAGTCTTTCATGACGAACACAATCAGAATTGGCTCTTTATTCCCCTTATGATTACCGTGCAAGACTTCACTTTCCGCGGGAAGCCCGTGAGCCTCTTCCCGCAACTGTCTTCTTGCACTCCAATCTACCGCTGGAAATATTGAAATCGTATTGTTCACGAAACAAAGTTAAAACCCGCATTCATCCTCCTGATCGTAGGCAAATGAATGCGGGTTTCATTATGACTAAAATGTGTTTGTCCCAGCTCTTACCCTATTCCAATTCATTTTTCTCCAGCGGTATCATCAGATCCTGGTGATCCTGATACCGGAGATAAGAAGACTGATCCTTGCCTTCTATGAAAACATCTTCTCCGGAAGAATCGAGTGACCTCCATCCGAATTCCACACGGGGCACCTCGAACTCAGCCACTTCACCGCGGATTATGGTCCGCCACTCCTCAGGGACCTTGATGGCCCCGTATGGATGCTCTGCGAAGGGGATGGCCTTTTCCATCTGGATCCGGGGTTGATACGCTTCGTTTTGGAAAGAACGTTTCTGGATCAGGTAGAATGCCAGACGATCGACTTTCTCAGCTGGATCAAGACTCCAGACCATGCGGTAGCTCGATGGATCTCCAGGACGTGCCTTCCAGATTACCGGGTATCCGACTGTTGTGGCAGACGATGCCTTCCACTGATGATCCTTCCATACCCAGAGGCTGAAGCCGCGACCTCCGTCATCGGTTTCGAAGGGGATGAAGGCATGGCGGTCATCGGCTTGCACCTTATCCAGAATGACCTCCACCTGCACCTTTTCATTCGTACCTGTTTTGTTCAGCAGCCCGTTGATCTCTTTTATCGCTCCTTTATCACCAGGTAGCGGACCCGCCGGAGCCAGCTTGAACCAATAGACAAAGCCAAAGGCAATCAAGGAGACGGCAAGGACGATGACGATCATCCGTTTCACATTCTTCATTCCGCCCCGCCCCCTTTTATGATTGATTCAGAGAGTTGATAGTAGTATTGGGTATCGCCAGATAAAATCAGCAAGCCCTTCCCGTTTCCTTCAACATAGATCAGCGATGAAAGACCGCTTCCCCACTTCGGCTCGACGCCACTGAGGAGATATGGGAAGCGCTCCGGTGCTTTGGACTGATTTTCATCTTCCACCGTTGATTCTCGGTACCACGACTCTCCCTCTGGCTGTGCCTCCGTCATTCCATCCAGCTGTTCAGCCAATTTCTTCTGATCAAGGCTAACATTCGATGCCGCAGGATGACTCTGAACAAGGGAGACCTTCTCTGGATTTGATAGATACGTAGCCGGATCATCTGATGGATAAACAATGGCACTGAGCGGAATGGCCGCCAGTGCCATGATCGCCAGAAGAATATTCCCGGCAAACCCGAACCAGGCGAAACGGCGATACCTCTCCCATCTCCCATTTTTCCGCCTCAAGGTCAAATAAAGGATCAAAACGCCCAGTGGAAGGATCGGGATTCTGACCATGATCCCCCTCGGCTCAAATGTGTATGAAATGGTAAATACCCCTACCATGAAAACTAGGAATGCCTTCCAGAATGGAGCTTGGTTCTTCTGTCGTCTTATCATAAAAACCGCACCTATGATCAATATGCCCCATGCAATTGCGGGCATCAGCCACGATAGGACGCCCCCATTAACGTAAGTCGCCATGTTCATTCCCCCTATATATCTCTATAGTTACGTATATGTAGAATCTTCATCACAAACCCATCATTTCCATATTTTATCATATATTGATCTTTCATTCAGTATGAAAACATGGTTTTCCTGATTGAATTCGGCGTATTGTTGGTATACTGATTAAAAAAATGACAGGGGGCGGAAGCATGTGCGGCCGTTTTTCATTGATTGAGAGTGTACATGAACTTCAACAGCAGTTCGAATTCGACTTGTCCGCCGACCTTCAGCCAAGGTTCAATATCGCCCCGAGCCAAGAGGTGTTTTCCATTATTTCAGACGGGAAGAAGCGCAGGGGTGGCACGTTGAGATGGGGGCTTGTTCCCCACTGGGCAAAGGAAGCGAAGATCGGCTATAAGATGATCAACGCACGTGCTGAAGGGATTGAAAAGAAGCCAAGCTTCAGGGAACCGTTCAAGAAGAAGCGCTGCCTGATCATCGCTGATGGCTTCTACGAATGGAAAAAGGTCGATGACCGCAAGCAACCATACCGCTTCATCATGAAGAACGGAAAGCCCTTTGCCTTCGCGGGATTGTGGGAAACGTGGAAAAAAGGAGATGCTCCCCTTCATACGTGCACCATCATCACGACGACTCCGAATGCCGTGACAGAAGACGTCCATGACCGCATGCCCGTCATTTTGAAACGTACGGATTACGCCAGGTGGCTGGACCCTTCCAATCATTCGGTTGACGAGCTGAAATCGCTTCTGGTCCCTTATCCGGCTGAAGAAATGGAGCTCTATGCCGTGAGCGAGCTTGTCAACTCACCGAAGAACGACGTGGCCGACGTCCTGTCTCCGCTGAATAGCTTGTAAATACGAAGAAGCACGGGAATCCCCGTGCTTCGTTTGCATTATTCGAGTTTCCCCTTACTTGCACCGATCCCGACAAAGAGCTGGATCAGGGTCAGGAGCATGAGCAGGATGAATGGAATCGTCCAATTGGCGGACAGGTCATGTAGGTAACCGAAGAACACGGGACCCACTGCCGCCAATAAGTAACCCATGGATTGGGCCATACCAGACAATCCGGCCGCCTGGGCGCTGTCTGTTGTCCTCAGGACGAAGAACATCATGGCGAGGCCGAACATCGTTCCGATGCCGACCCCGATCAGGAGGACAGATAACACGGTCAGGAAGCCTGTGATCAACCCGATCAATCCAAGGAACAGAAGGATGACAGACCCAATCGTCAACCACCTTTGATCACTCATCTTCTCTGCTACGACGGGGATGATGAACGTCATGGGGATGATCGCCATCTGAAGCGTCGACACGACCCAACCTGCCTCATTGAGGGTATACCCCTGGTCATGAAGGATGGCCGGAAGCCAGGTAAGAAGGGTGTAAAACATGAAGGACTGGATACCCATGAAGACCGTGACATGCCAGGCCTTCAGAGAGTTCCACATACGTACCTTCACCGCCGGAGGCTCGATCATCTTTTCTTTTTTGACTGATTTCAATAAGAAGCTCCATAGGATGACCGAGAGCACGGCAAGGATGGCCCAAACCCCGAGTGAAGCGCGCCAGCCAAGGGAGCTTGACTGGGCAAGTGGGACACTGACGCCTGATGCCAGGCTCCCGAAGACGTTCATGGAAATCCCGTAGACTCCCGTGATCAATCCGACCTTCATGGGGAACGACTTTTTCACCAGGGCCGGCATGAGTACGTTACAGATGGCAATGGCGATCCCGACAAGACCGGTGCCGACGAAAAGCCAGCTGCCATGGGGGAAGACGCGCAGGACCATGCCTGCAAGCAATACGATAAGAGCCGCATAAATGACCGGTTCGAGCCCAAACTTCAGGGAAAGTCTTGGCGCAAACGGTGAAAAAAGGGCAAAGGCGATAAGTGGGATGGTCATGATGCTCCCCGCCACAGCGTTAGAAAAATGGAAGTCCCCTTGGATCAATGGGATGAGCGGTCCAACAGAGGTGATCGGAGCCCTCAGATTCATGGCGATGAAGATCACTCCGATGACGGCTATCCAGCCCGCCTGTTGTTGCTTTGCTTCTTGCATACGGTTCACTTCTTTCTGTTATGTTCACTGGCGTTGACTTGATCAATCAGCGTCCCAAGATACTTTTTGACGCATTCGGACGCTTTCACAGGGTCCTGCGCCTCTATGGCTGATAGAAGCTCTGTGTGCATCCTGATATCTTCCTGATTCAAGTCGTTCAGGTCAATAAGGTTATAGATTGATTGATGGACAGAATCGATGATGGAGTCATACATCTCCATAAACATCGAGTTTCCTGATGCACGAATAACCGCTTGGTGGAACGCACTATCATGCCGGACGAATGACGAGGCTTTTCCCTCTTCAGCGGATTTCTTCCACAAAGCCAGGAGGCCGCGCATTTCCCCAACCTGTTCGTCCGTCCTTCTCAGGGCTGCCTTTTCAGCTGCCTCCCGTTCGAGGGCCAGCCTCAGCTCAAGGACCTCCACCAAATCGCCTGCTCTCATCCGTTTACGAAGGGCACGGTCAAGGCCGCTGTGACTCTTCACGGTGGTTCCGATTCCCTGTCTCGTTTCCAGATATCCGGCGTGAACAAGGGATCGGATGGCTTCCCGAAGGGTATTGCGGCTGATCCCCAGGGTGTCCATCAGGACCGGTTCCGGCGGAATCTTCTCACCAATCGGCCACTCCCCGCTCTCAAGAAGTTGTTCAAGCTGATTCAGTGCCTGCTCCGTCAATGTTTTTGATTGCACCTTTTCCATAATGATCTGACCCCTTTTAAAGGTAGGATGATTGGTTCATTGGATGAGTATAACATAAAAAGAAGCGCAGGAGCGGTTGAAAAAACCGCTCCTGCGCTTCTTTTTGTTATTCTCCTGTACGGGCGAAACGCTCGATACGTTCTCCGATTTCATCCCGTACTCGCTGGAAGAATGCCCATTTTTCTTCTTCAGATCCTGTTGCCTTGGCCGGATCGTCAAAGCCCCAGTGTTCACGTTTTACGGTAGGCGGTGTCACAGGACACTTATCTGCCGCATCCCCGCATAGGGTCACGACAAGATCCGCTGAATTCATGATGGCCGGATCAATGATATCAGATGTTTGATTCGAGATATCAATATCCGCTTCCTTCATCGCCTTTACAGCATTGGGATTCAAGCCATGGGCTTCGATTCCTGCACTGTAGACGTTCCACTCGTCTCCCAGGTGTTTTTTTGCCCAGCCTTCAGCCATCTGGCTGCGGCATGAATTTCCTGTACATAAAAAGTAAATGGTTTTCTTTGACATGGTGCGTCTCTCCTTACAACGAGTAGTGTGATTTTATAGGATCAGTAACCAGAGATACAGTCCGACCAGGGTAATGAACAGGGTCGGGATCGTCAGGATGATACCTGTTTTGAAGTATGTTCCCCAAGAGATCTTCACGCCCTTAAGGGACAATACATGAAGCCATAGCAAGGTGGCGAGGGAACCGATTGGGGTGATCTTCGGCCCCAGGTCAGAGCCGATGACATTCGCATAAATCAAGGCTTCCCGGATGACCCCCGTCGTATTCGTATCCGATATGGCAATCGCGTCAATCATCACCGTCGGCATATTATTCATGACGGAGGAAAGGATGGCCGCAATGAAGCCCATTCCGATCGTTGCCGCAAACAGCCCTTGGTCCGCCGTAGCCTGGATGGCATCGGAAAGGATATCAGTGAGACCTGCGTTGCGAAGTCCATATACCACCACATACATCCCGATCGAGAAGAACACGATGGCCCATGGCGCACCCTTGATGACCGTCTTCGTGTTCACCACGGGACTTCGTTTCGCCATGATCAGGAAAAAGATTGCGACGATCCCCGCTACGATGGAGACGGGAATCCCGATGAATTCGCTGACGAAATAGCCCGCAAGCAAAACAGCCAGGACCACCCACGACAGCTTGAACATTTTCTCATCTTTGATGGCGTCCACCGGTTTTTTCAGCTGGGACACATCATATTTCCCCGGGATGCTCTTTCGGAAGAAGAGATAGAGAACCAGTATGCTTGCTCCAAGGGAGAAGAAGTTCGGGATGATCATGCGTGAAGCATATTCCACGAATCCGATGTTGAAGTAGTCTGCCGATACTATGTTGACCAGATTGCTCACCACAAGGGGAAGCGATGTAGTATCCGCAATGAATCCACTCGCCATGATGAAAGGAAATACGAGCTTCTCATTAAAGTTGAGATTCCTAACCATCGCCAAGACGATAGGCGTCAGAATCAATGCCGCTCCGTCATTTGCAAATAAGGCTGCCACCACGGCCCCTAAAAGCGAAACGTAGATGAACATGCGGACCCCGCTACCCTTGGCCGCTTTGGCCATATGAAGGGCTGCCCATTCAAAGAACCCGATTTCATCGAGAATGAGTGATATCAGGATGATGGCAATGAAGGTCAGGGTAGCGTTCCATACAATCGATGTAACATCGATGACATCACTGAATGTGACCACTCCCAAGAGCAGAGCCAAGATTGCACCGCCGCAGGCAGACCAGCCGATCGACAAGCCCTTCGGCTGCCATATGACCAGCACCAGTGTGATCAGGAAAATCACCGATGCCAATATTACTTCTGTCAACATAATTCCTCCTCTAGCAGGTTGCGTTCTCGCCCCTGCATCTCAATTGTTGAAGTACCTCATCGCTGTCGGGAATTTGTTGAAGGATCAGCTGGATCAATTCATGTTCCGGACACGCGGCATTTAATGAAAAATAGCGCCACTGACCCCTTCGTTCTTCATTCACATAGTCGGCAATCTTCAGCTTTTTCAAATGCTGGCTGATGGACGGCTGACTCACTTCAAACATATCCACGAACTGACAGACACAATAATCATCCGAGCTCAACAGCTTCATCATCATCAGGCGCGTCGGGTCACCAAGCGTCTTCATACAAGCCGAAACCCTCTTTGCATCCATAGCTGCTATCGTAGTCAACACCAATCCCCTCCCTGCACATTCATTTGTATGTACGAATTATATAATGAACCACTTATATAATCAACGACTTATATAAAAACGCATAGGGACGGTTCCGATGCGACACCTTTTGTCGCATCGGAACCGTCCCCGTGTTTCAGTGTTTCATCACTCAGCTGCAGGAGCTTGATGCACTGCAGGAAGACGCTGTTGTGGCCGGTTTTGAAAAGGTCACACTGCATACGCCGGTTTCAGGGAGTTCCAGTTCCACTTTCGAGGCGGCCTCTTCGTCTTGGCTTATGTGTGCCACCACAGACCTTACTTGCTCATACCCGGTTGCCATGAGGAATGTAGGAGCCCTGCCATAGCTCTTTGCTCCGACAATGTAGAAGTTTTTTTCCGGCTGACTGAGTTCCTTCTCACCATGCGGTCTTACTGTCCCGCAGCTATGGACGTTCGGATCAATGAGAGGAGCGAGGGCTTTCACACTTTCTGTCGCTTCATCGATCGCCGTCCGCAGTTCGCTGAAAATGCTGCGGTCCGGGCGATTGCCCGTGCTGACGATCATTTCATCCACTCCTTTGATTTCAGTTGTGGAATTCTTGATGATCAACGTTCCATCATCAGCAGACCTCACTTGCTCGATCTTGAATCCTTCATATACTTGGACGATGCCGGAATCGACGAGGCGATGGATGCGGCTCCCTAGTTCTCCCCTGGCAGCAAGAGCGTCTTTCTCCTCACCACCGTAAGCCTCACGGACGCTTTTCTTACGGATGATCCAGACAATTCCCGTTTCAGGGTATGCTTCTTTCAGTGTTGCCAGTTCAAGGAGGGCATTAATGGCGGAGTGCCCGCTCCCGACAACAGCCACATTTTTTCCGGAGTACCGTTCACGATGTTTACCCGTCACATCCGGCATGCCATAGAATGATCGTTCGTTGGCACGTCGCTCACCGGAAAGCCAGACACCATCTGAATTGGCCGGGTTCGGGTTCCCCCAGGTCCCCGTAGCATCGATGACGGCCTGCGCTTCAACCTTGGAGACTTCCCCGTCACGCTCGACGTAGAGGACAAACGGGACTTCATCACGGCCTGCCGTCTTCATCTTATCGCGATCTTTCTTGCTGATTGACAAAACCTTTGCATTCAGTTCAAGATAAGGCTTTATCCCAACGGTCTCAGAAAGGGGGATGAGGTAGTCATCGACCAGCTCCCGTCCTGTCGGCAGCGCTTCGAGATCCGGCTCCTGCCACCCTTGGCGTTTTAACAGCTCCACTGATTTTTTATCCATGTTATACCTCCAAGGTGAGAAGAGGCGGATATGTTCCCACGTCTTGATATTCGCTCCGACCGCTTCTCCTGCTTCAAATAGGACAAACGGTTGACCGTAACTGATAAGATGAGCGGCAACTGCCAATCCGACTGGTCCCGCTCCGATGATGGCAACTGGTAATTGAGATGATTGGTTCATAATTCTTTCTCCTTTTGGTTAGTTGGTAGAATTTTTTCCATGATCATGACATCGACAAATTTCCCATCCAGTATTCCTTGATCCTTAAAGATTCCCACTTCCCGGTATCCACGTTTCCTGTAGAGCCCTTGCCCCAGGGTATTAAACGGGAAGGTGAAGAGGACAAGTTTGTGAAACTGTTTTTTGGCCGCTTCCTCCTCCAGGTTCCTCAGAAGCTGCCCGCCGATCCCTTGCCCTCTTGCTCCCCGCCTGATATAAACTGACAACTCGCCCACCCCGGCGTAGGCCGCACGCGGGCTGTACGGTTGAATACTTGCATATCCGTTGATTCCACCCATTCCTTCAGAAACCAGTACGATGTATCGACCCGTATGACTTTGAAACCATTGGTTTATGTAGACTGCGTCTTTTTGATCTGTTTCCAGCGTGGCAATCCGGTCTTCAATCCCCTCGTTGTATATCGACAGGATCGCTGGTAGGTCCTTTTCTGTAGCATGACGAATCACTCCACCACCTCCATTTGAATTGGTCATTTATTGACTTTATCAACTATTAGCCCGAAAGCAACACCACTCCCATCAAGTGGCGCAGCTTCCATTTCCTCCGTTCTGGCGCATAGCCGAGAGGAGGAAACTCATACTTTCCATGACCTGATCGTGTTTTGCCGGATCTATGAACTGAAAAATATTCCCGATGTATTGGAGCATCTGACCAGCAATTTCGTCCGCTTTTTCTTCACCTGCATCTGTCAGGGCAAGGAGCACGTAGCGCCGGTCTTTTGGATCGGCTGTCCGGGAAAGGAGCTCCATTTCTACAAGCTTGTTTACTTGTTTGCTTAGCATACCCGTATCCATCACCAGCTTTTGAGCCAGCGTTTGAAGGGAGATAGCAGGGCTTTTCTGAAGCTCATACACAATATGACTTTGCGTGACCGTGATTCCGCAGCAGTCGGATCCATCTCGTTGCAATAATCCGAAATCCCTGACAAGCTGCTGAAGCATTTCGCGCATCTCACTCTGCTTTTCTTTATTCATAGAATCACTTCCTTGCTTACATGATAATACCAATAGTTGATTAAGTCAACTATTGGTATTATTCTTTTTCTTTTTTTGAAAATAGTCTACTATTTATGTGTGAAACAATCCTATTTCCTAGAAAGGACGGCGGCATAATGTCATCACTAACGATTCTCACCAAAGAAAAACTGACTGATTGCATCCACCTGTACATCGATGTATTCAATTCTCCGCCCTGGAACGAAACATGGACCGTGGAGTCGGCATCGGAACGGCTGTCGGACCTCCTGAGCACACCAAAGTTCCGCGGTTATACCCAGCACATTGATGGAAAGCCCGCCGGCTTCATTGCAGGGAATGCCAAAAGGACATCAAAAGGGATGACCTTCTATATCGCAGAGCTTTGCGTCGACCCATCCATCCAGGGAAAAGGAATTGGATCCACGCTCCTCTCTCACTTGGAAAGGGAACTGAACCGTGAAGGAATTGAGTCGATCTACCTCCTCACCTCTCCGGGATCTCCTGCGGAAGGATTTTATGAACGGCACTCCTTCACAAAGAATGACACCAGGATCGTCATGCATAAATGAAAGCGTTTCACGTGAAACAATAAAACCTGGGAATGCTTATATTCAAGCGTTCCCAGGCAATTTATCAATTCAGCACGTTACCCGTGATATACATCGTGATCAGACCACCGAAAATAAAGAACAATAAGATCATACCCAAAATGATCCAGAATTTCTTCATGTATAACCAACCCTTCATGGATATTGATACGCCCATTGTAACACAACAGCCTTGAAAACAACCCTATCCGGATGCGTCCAAATGTGACAGAATCAGGGCTTATTCGTTCAATTCTTCTGTCAGCTTCCTTCCCCCGATGCGGTAGGCGAGAGGGGTGAATATGATCAGGGTCGTCACCACCATCGTAAGGACAATCCCTCCTATGATGCCGTAGTTAATGGCCAGCGGTCCCGGATCAATGATATTGATGATATAGGAGATGACGGCTCCAACCACGATACCAAGACTTAATCCGATCATGATGTATAATAGCACCTGTGTGAGGATCACACTGATGATTCCTTTCCTGGTAAGTGACAGGGTCCTTAATATGGCAAACTCCTTACGCTTCGAATGAATATTGTTCAATAGGGTGTTGAAGACACCGATTGTGACGCTCAGAAGCATCACGCCAAGGAAGATGATGAAGATGGACCAGCGCTGTTGGAACATTTCATTCGATTCTTTAACAGACTGCCCGTACGAGTGGACTTGCAGTTCCGGAAACTCACCCTTCAATGATTCCAGTTGCCCGGGATCCCCTCCGCTGACGAACATCCTCGCAAATCCTGCGTCACTGAACGTATCGTCCTTCCAATCCAATAGGATATCCGTATCAAATAACTCACCTTCGATTGCGGCTACCTTTAAAGGGTTCAACGGAACATAATCCTCCAAATCATTCGAGAATGCTTCCAATTGAAGGCGGTCCCCCGCTTTTAAATCATGCTTCCTGGCAAAAGGTTCAGAGACAATCACACCATCCTCATCACTGAATGATTCATCGATGAATCCTTGCTCCACCATCCCATCCAGATCACCCCTCAGGACCGTCACGTCCAATCGGGAATCCCCTTCCATAAGGGCGGCCCCTGTATAGGTACTGATGAAGCTTGCTTCAGAACCAGGTATTTTTTCTTCCACTGATTCCTTCAGTTTGAATGGATCAAGGGATGTCGACTCCAGTCTTGACTGCAACACGACTTCAGTCGGAAACTGGCTCTTCAGATACAGGGCTTCATTGTTCTGGATCGTCTTCAGCATGACGGATCCAAATACGGCAATGATCATCATCATGCTCACCGTGAGAATCACGAATGTATTTTTCTTCACCTGGGGAATGACATTCCGGATTGCGACGTAGGAAGCATTTCCGCCAACTCTCCGCAGGAAGGGCGCGCTCTTCTTCAGGATCGGTGAGAGATAGAGTGGGAACAGGACGAAAATGGAAAGGGTGAAGATGGTCGCGGCAGCAAGCACGCACAACACCTGATTCTCCTCGTCCACCGCCACCAGCTTTCCGAATACCAGCACGACGATGCTTATGATGAGCAGGGCCCTGCCTATGAACCTCCTGCCCGTGGTGGAGAACGAGAGCTCCTCATTCTCCTGCATGACCTTCAATGGAAGGGTCTTCCCGTTTTTAAGGGCCGGGACCAGAAGAAACAGCTGGATCAGGAAGGCACATGCCACAGTCACCCAAAGGGCGGTGCCGGTATGGAAGTCTCCACGTGCCACAGCGATGCCCATCCAATCCTGGAGGAAACCCTGGACATAGCGCTGACTGAGGTAAGCGAGCCCCACACCAAGGAAGGCGCCTGTTGCCGTGATGACACTGCTTTGGATCAAAATGATTCCAAAGAGCTGCTTCGCAGTTGCCCCGATCGACCTCATGATGGCAAACTGCTGTTTATATTTGTATAAGAACGTTTCAAAGTTCGAGATGATCAGGAGTGAGGTCACGATCAGGACGAAGAAGCTAAGGACATAAATAAAGATGGAGAGGGATGACAGATTCGCTGTCAGATACGGATTCTCTTCTGCCAGTTCGACGCGGAGTCCCTCATCCAATCCCTTGATTTGCGTCGCAAGCTTGAGATTGTCTGTTCCTGCTGCCGTCTTCACCAGCACATAGGTGGCTTCGATGTCCCCACCCATGAAGCGCTTCACGTCATCATAAGAAAGAATCAGGATATCGGGCACAACCCCCGTTCCCGTATTGTCCTTGAACGTCTCAATCAAGGAAAGGGTCTTCCCTTCCACCTTCAACTCATCCCCTACCCCCACTCCTAGAGCCTTGGCAAGGGACTCATTAATGATGATCTCTCCTTCCCCCACCTCTTTCTTGAAATGATAGCGGCTCTTGACCAGCTCATCGGTACCGACCCCGAGACTGTAAGTTGGGGCTTCGCCTCCGAATGAAGAAAGAGCAAGCTGAGATATGAGGACATTGGACGTCTCTTCTACACCTTCCATTGCGGTCAGCCGGTCAAGGAAATCCTGATCGATGACCCCGTTATCGGCGGTATCATATCCCACAGACAGATCCATCGTCCCGAACATTTCCGTGACTTCATCCTTCACCGTCTGCTTGGCATTCATGGCAAACAGAATCATGGTGAGAACGAGGGAGATGGAGAGACAGACGCTCAGAATCGAAGACAGGGTGATGAACGGATTTGCCCTCAGGAAGCGCATGGAGGTGGCGAAGATCGTCTTCATGCCCCTCATTGATTGCGTAGCTCCATGATCATCTGGAATTTCTTCAGGATGGCTGAAAGGTCGCCACTCCCTTTACACCGGTGTTCATCCACGATCTGACCATCATGGAAGAAGAGGACCCGGTCCCCATAGGTCGCCACATTCGGATCATGGGTGACCACGATGACGCTTTTTTGGAATGTTTCTTTCAGTTCGACTAGCATATGTAAAATGTCCCTGCTTGTATTGAAGTCCAGGTTGCCCGTTAGTTCGTCTGCAAGGATGATGGGAGGCGAAGTGATCAGGGCACGCCCGATGGCCACACGCTGTTGCTGCCCTCCGGATAGCTCGACCGGCCTGTGCTTACGCCAATCCGAAAGCTGCACGAGACCCAGCATCTCTTCCACCTTTTGCTTCACTATGTTCTTCTCCACGCCTTTCAACACCAGGGGCAGACCGATATTTTCTTCAACCGTGAGGTCCTTTAGAAGGTTAAATGACTGGAAGATGAACCCGATGTGATCGCGACGGTAGAGGGTGGCATCCGGTTCCTTGAAAAATCGGGTTTTCTCTTCTCCGTTCAGCATGATAGAACCTCCACTCGGCTCATCCAGTGCTCCGAGGATATTCAGGAGCGTGCTCTTTCCAGAACCGCTTGTTCCCATGATGGTCAGCATCTCCCCCTGTTCCAGGGAAAATGATACCCCCTTCAAGGCGTTCACCTCGTGACCTGCACCTTGGTACTTCTTATGTAAATTGCTGATCTCCAATACCGACTGACTCATGAGCCACCCCATTCAAGATAATCTATCCATTATTGTTGTAATTTTACAACCAATGAGCGTTTCCTTCAAATTTTTCAATAAAAAAGACCAGAAGCATGTAAAAGCCCCGGGTCTTATTCCGTATCATTCTATAGGTGCCTTCTTTCCAATTGCTCCCCTTACCATCTGGAACAAATATATCAGAATCGACTTCAAGAAAAAGAC
Source organism: Rossellomorea marisflavi (assembly GCF_022170785.1). Classification (NCBI taxonomy): domain Bacteria; kingdom Bacillati; phylum Bacillota; class Bacilli; order Caryophanales; family Bacillaceae; genus Rossellomorea; species Rossellomorea marisflavi. The sequence goes on from NZ_CP081870.1 coordinate 4,183,434, forward strand.
ACCATACACCTGGATCTGATTTAACCTGACATATGAGAATAGCCCTTGTCTCTTAAGAAAAGCTGAAAATGGATAGATGAAGAACAGATCGGTCACAAGATTTGTCAACAAGAAACGAAATATCTTCCCGTAAGAAAATTTCATGATCCAGAGGGTTCCAATGAAAAACTGTCCCCATACGAGTGGCATTTCTCCATATGCCCCTGGGAAAAGCTTTTCATAAAACCACCACCACTTTCTCTTCTTGGCGAGGATTGATTCTAAACTGATGAATACACTTATGAACAAGCTGGTCAATCCGTATCGCTTGATCGTTTCCTTCCCAAGGAATGGAGCCGACAGCCACGGAACCAATAAGATCAACCACAACAAGAGTCTTGGATGCTTCGTCATCAATACGCCCTCCTCAATGAATCTTCAAGCGTATTGTCTCCATGAAGCTGGATTAATATGAGCGGATCAGGCTAAAATACTTTTTTCTCATAAATCCGGATCGATAGGACCCACGAGAGCGCGAAGACCAACAGGACCACCGCACAGACCATCAGATAGGGAATGGCACTTTGCAGGGAGACCAGCGTCCCGACGAATTCCCTGATGATGTCATTCAAATTGGGGACGAACATCGTCACGACGGCAAAGTAGACAGCGGACAGCACAAGAAAGGCAATCATCAAATACTTGGATGCAAACTGGTAGGCAAACGGCAACATGAAGGAAAGGGACAGGAGGGACAGCATCGTCATGAAGATGATTCCTTGCCATTCCATGTTCGTTTCGTGAATGATCAGACTCCCCACGTAGAGCAGCACCGTGATGACAACCGTATAGATCAGAACGCTGAGATACTTGGAACTGACGATTTCCTTACGGGTGAACGGAAGGGAATTCAAGAGGAGATTAATCGTCGCTTTCTCATCGTTCCCGAACGTCGACATCGACAGAACCAGAATGAAGACCAGCCCCACCCAAATCGGCGGAGCCCCCAGGACGAGATAGAGGATCAAGACGCCCAATAGGATCACGAGGATATTCCGGTGGAGCATGAAATCCTTACGAATTAACTGAAGCATGGAACCGGTCCCCTTTCTTCGTGTAGTACATAATATCCTCCAACGTCGGTGCCTCAATGAGGGCATGACCGCCGAAGAGGTCCTCGGCCTTCCCCCGGTCTGCCGTCAGGGCTTCAAAGCCGAATTTCGTCTTCTTCAAGCTGACAAACTCCTTCTCCGTGTCTGCATCCAGCAGTTCAAGCCCGCCCTTGATTAATGCATAATCTTCTTCAATCTTGTAATAAGGTTTCGTGAAAATATGCCGACCGTCATGAATGAACGTGATGTAATCGGCCGCGCTTTCAAGATCCGTCGTAATGTGAGTGGAATAAAGGATCGTCTTCTCACCCTCTTCCATCACGCTATGAAGAATATCGAGGAGCTCCCTGCGGAAGATGGGGTCAAGACCTGCCGTCGGTTCATCCATCAGGATAAGTTCTGCGTGATGGGAAAATGCGACGGCCAGGGAGGCCTTCATGAGCATCCCTTTCGAAAAAGTCTTAAGCTTCTTCTTCAATGGGAGCTGGAACATCGTTACATATTGTTCGAACACGTTATCATCCCATCTGGAATAGGACCACTTCGCGATTTTCTTCATTTCGTGGAGTGTCAGCTGCTCGTAGAAGACATTCTCATCAAATACGAAGCCGATCCGTTCTTTGATATCCTTCTCATGATCGCTGTAGTTCAACCCGAACACCTTCAGCTCTCCACGGTCAGGCTTCAACAGGTTCAGAATCATCTTGAGCGTCGTGGATTTTCCGACACCGTTCCCCCCGATCAATCCTGTTATGAATCCCTTCTTCACTTCCAATGAAAAATCATTGATTTCAAAGCCGTTGAATCGTTTCTCCACATTCCTCAGTTCAATTGCATTCTCCATCAGTTTTCCTCCCTAAATAACATATCAAGCAACTCTTGGAGTTCGGAAAGGGCGATTCCCATTTCCTTCCCGCTCCGGATGGCTGCAGAGAGCTGCTCTTCAATCCCCTTCATCTTCTCTTCCTTTATCAGCTCGCTGTTTTGATCAGCAACGAACGACCCTTTTCCAACAACAGAGTAAATGTAGCCATTCTTCTCGAGCTCTTCGTACGCACGCTTCGTCGTAATCAAGCTTACGCTGAGTTCCTTTGCCAGCTGCCTCATGGATGGCAGACTCTTTCCGGCTGGAAGATGCCCCGATATGATCTGCTCCTTCACCTGTTCGTTGATCTGTTCATAAATCGGCTTCTTGGAGCGATTTGAAATTAGGATTTTCATACCTGAACCTCTCACTTTTTACTTTATATGTAACAATATACACAATATATACAATATATACAATAGGAATTTCCAAAACGGTTGTAATTGACCCGAGCTCTCAAATATTTTAATGTATTAAATAGTTTAACAACATAAACAGTTAGAGGTGAATAAACTTGAATCAAGCTGACTATATCAAAGAAGCCGTATCCATCTTCAACTCCATCAACAGCCATCTTCTGAAACATCATTTTGCGACATTGAACCACGAAATCCCTCCTAAGCAGTTCATGATCATGAAATATGTCTATGAAATCAGGAAAACTAAGATTCAGGACGTGGCGGAACAATTCAACCTGTCCATGAGCTCCGTGAGCCAGCTTGTTAAAAAACTCGAATCAGACGGTTATGTAAATCGATCCATCAATCCAGACAATCGAAGGGAAACATTTTTGACCCTGGGGGAAAAGGGCGAGGAATACTTCAAAGAGTATGAACTCGTCGATCAATACATCATTGATCACTATTACGCTCAATTAAGCATCGATGAAACAAAGCAGATGCGAGACATTGCGCGTAAGCTTCAAGGAATCGTCATGGATCGTCAAGGGGACGACGAGTGAACTGGCAGCAGCAGACGATCGACCTCTTCCTAGCCTATGAGTCGATAGCCGTCGTCATCAGCATCGTATTGAATATCGTCATCAGCGTTCTAGGCGTCGTTCCCAGCGTCTTTTTGACTGCTGCAAACCTCGCTGTATTCGGCCTCTGGGGTGGAATCGGCGTGTCATTCATCGGGGAGGTAATCGGGGCCCTCATCGCCTTTTTCCTTTATCGTAAAGGCTTCGGGCAGCTGAAGGATCGGAAGGGGTTCTCCAACCCCAAAGTTCAGAGACTGCTAGTGGCCTCTGGAAAGGATTCGTTTCTCCTTATCCTTCCCTTAGGATCATGCCCTTTGTACCATCGGGGTTGGTGACGTTCATAGCGGCTATCGGCAAAACGCCCTGGCCGATCTTCGCTGCGGCAAGTTCCCTTGGCAAAATCCCTGCCATTTTAATAGAGGGATTCTCGGTATATCAGGTCATTCAGTGGACAGGGATGGGGAAATGGATACTTGCCTCCCTTGCAGGAATTTTCATCTTCCTTACCCTCCGAAGGCTTTATTCACGACCATCCAGTTGAAGCTCCTGTATGATGAATAATAATTACGAATGCTCGACACTATTTAACCATAGGAAGCCTATTTATTATGAACTCTCTGTTAAAGGTAAATGTTGATAATTGATACTTGTCCGAATTCTAAACGTGTTCCGGTGAACAATGAGGACACTGTTCGGTTTTGAAAACATAAGGGTCGGCAACTCGATCAATGGCGACTAATTTGAAAAGAGGTGGGAAGTGCAAAATGGAAGATATCTATACTAATGTCTTGAAAAACGACAGATTAGATGAATACCCTTTATTCAAAAAGTTTTGTGTTCTCAAGGAAAAAGGGCTACGGAAGGAATCCTTTAAAGCTTTATCCTCCTTTATAGATGAAGCAAGGGAATGGGATAATGACAAACAACAGAATTTCGCTTGTTGGCTATTTACTTTATTTGAATCATCAGACAATATTCACCACTTACTTGTTCACCCTTTAGAAGAAAATTTATTAAAGCCTATACTTGAGGAATGGATCAAGAAAAATCCTAAAGAACCAGGACCATATAGGTGGTATGGCTTGTTTTTACAAACAGAAGATCTGGTGGAAAAAGCTATCATTATTGAAACTAATTAATATTAATTTTTACTCACTTTGGTATTCGTTTCACCATATATCTGAAGATTTATATTTGGGCAATATTGAAGAAGATACTATCCTTATTTCCAATTTACAGCAGTTAAATGATAAGGTAGAGTGCACACAAACCAGGAAGAATATTGATGACGAAATTAACTATTACAGAGAACTTTTGAATGATTGGATTACGTTTAAAAAAGAACAAAAAAAGGACTTTGTTAAATGGTGTAAAAGCAATAATAAAGATTACCATTGGACAAATGCTTATTATTACGAATAATGAAGAGCTTTTTATAGCCCATTTAAAATAGTGATCAATCAACTTTAAAACCCAACAGAATTATCAGGAAAATAAATTATTTACATTATTTTCTTACTCTGGTATAGTTGGTAACAATTTAATCAATCGACTAGGCCATGACGAGGATACGAGGCAGGATGAACGGTTTACAGAGAAGGGAGACAAGGCTGAAAGCTCCCCAATGCAGCATCCGGTTTTACTCCCTTTGAGCCGCGCTTGGAAACTTGCGCCGTTTTATGCGATGTTACAGCATATTCAATGAGCCACCGCTTGCGGTGGGAATTTGGGTGGAACCACGGGTAATCAACACATGCTCGTCCCTTCTTGGGACGTCATGTGTTTTTTTATTTTTATAGAAAAGGAGACAAAGAAGATGTCAAATCAACACGTTAGGATTCAATTTCCAGATGGTCAACAACAAGAATTCCCACAAGGTGTCACACTGACCGATATCGCTCAGTCGATCAGCCCGGGCTTACGCAAAAAAGCCGTGGCAGGGAGTGTGAATGGAACGACGGTTGATTTGACACGACCGATTCTTGAGGACGCTGACATTGCCATTTACGATGCAGGTTCTCAGGAGGGAATCGGTGTCTTACGCCACTCGGCTGCCCATATCCTTGCCCAGGCGATCATACGACTGTATCCGGACGCCTCTTTCGGAGTAGGACCGGTGATCGAGAACGGATTCTATTATGATATCGATATAGAAAAAGCTTTAGTCCCGGAGGATCTGGTGGAGATCGAGGACATGATGGGACAGATCGTTCAAGAGGATCTTCTTGTCCTCCGAAAAGAAGTGACAAAGGATGAGGCGCAGGACCTTTTCTCTCATGATCCATTGAAACTGGAACTGCTTGAAGATATTCCTGCCGGTGAAGCCATAACTGTTTACCAACAAGGGGATTTCTATGATTTATGCCGTGGCCCCCATGCGCCATCCACTGGCAAGGTGAAGCACTTCAAGCTTATGAGTGCCTCAGGGGCATACTGGCGCGGGGACAGCGACAACCGTATGCTTCAACGGATCTACGGGGTTGCCTTTGCGTCGAATAAGGAAATGGAGGAGCACTTCCTTTTTCTAAAAGAGGCGGAAAAACGGAATCACCGTAAGCTCGGGAAGGAGCTCGACCTGTTCATGTTCTCTGAAGAAGCTCCGGGGATGCCCTTTTACTTGGCGAACGGACAGTTGATCCGGAATGAGCTGGAATCCTTCTTAAGAGACCTCCAGACATCGTACGATTATCAGGAAGTACGCACTCCCCTGATGATGAATCAGCGCCTTTGGGAGCAGTCCGGCCACTGGGATCATTATAAAGAAAATATGTACTTCACTCAGGTCGACGATCAATCGTTTGCCCTGAAGCCCATGAACTGCCCTGGACATATGTTGATCTTCAAGAATGGTCTCCGCTCCTACCGGGACCTGCCGATCCGAATGGCAGAGTTCGGTCAAGTACATCGACATGAGTTCAGCGGGGCCCTCAATGGCTTATTGCGCGTCCGTAGCTTCTGTCAGGATGACGCCCATATCTTTGTGACCCCGGAACAGATCGAGGCAGAAGTGTCCCTAGCCTTGAAGATCATCGATCATGTGTATCGGGTATTCGGCTTCAGCTACGAAATCGAGCTCTCCACTCGGCCGGATGACTTCATGGGACATCCTGATCTTTGGGACCAAGCAGAGTCTGCTCTGGAGAACGTATTAAAGAAAATCGGTTATCCATACAAAATCAATGAAGGAGACGGGGCTTTCTACGGACCGAAGATCGATATCCACATCAGGGATGCCATCAAGCGCAGCCATCAGTGCGCGACAGTCCAGCTCGACTTCCAGCTTCCCGAGAAGTTCGATCTGACATACGTGAATGAAGAAAACGAGAAAGTGCGCCCAGTCGTCATCCATCGTGCCGTCTTCGGTTCCATAGATCGCTTCCTCGGCATCCTGATCGAGCACTTTGGAGGAGCGTTCCCCCTTTGGCTCGCGCCTAAGCAGGTCGAGGTCATCCACGTTTCGGATGCGCACACGCCATATGCCGAAAGCGTTGTGCTGAAACTTCGCCAGGCATGAATCCGTACCTCTTTGAATAATAGGAGTGAAAAGCTGGGGAAGAAGATCCGCGAAGGACAAATGCGAAAAGTTCCATATATTCTTGTGCTTGGAGATAAAGAGAAAGAGAGTGGCTCCGTCACCGTCCGGCGCTATGGAAGCGAGAAGCTTGAGGAATACCCCGTAAATGATTTCGTTGAAAAGGTAAGAGATCAGATCCGCGACAAGCAATGATGGGAAAGTCGCCTTGTTGAATGCCAAAAAGTAGCGTATCCTAAAAAGATAAAGCTGCCTCAATCCAACAAGGAAGGTGTCAACATGACTGTTTCTCTTATCATGTTCGGCTTGATCGGGATTCTGATCGGGATTCTCTCAAGTATGTTCGGTTTCGGTGGGGGCTTCGTCGTAGTACCGGTGCTGTATGCATTCCTGCCCGACACGATCCCTCATGAATACCTCATGCACACAGCCATCGGATCATCCCTTGCCGTCATGATCATCAACTCATTCAACTCAACCTATAATCACTCAAGAAAAGGAAACATCAAGTGGTCTGTCTTCAAGAAGCTGGCCTGGTTCGTTGCGATTGGATCGCTCATCGGTGGAATCGTGGCCATCTTCATCGACAGCGAGGTGCTGCGATACCTCTTCATCGCCCTGCTCTCCTATATCCTGATAAGCAATTTGGTGAAGAAGACGTTCACCTCGGATCGGGAGGACGATGACTTTGAGCTTCCAGGAAAAAAGGCTGCGACTGTCTTCGGTACAGGGATCGGATTCATCTCCACCCTCCTCGGCATCGGTGGGAGCGTCATGACCATCCCGTTTCTCCGGAAACATGGCATGCGCATGCTGAATGCTGTCGCACTGGCGACCCCACTCGGTCTCCCCATTGCCATTGTAGGGGCAATCAGCTACTTGGTTTCAGGTTTGCAGGTAGACCATATGCCTGCATCCACAATTGGATTCATTTATCTCCCTGCTCTTGTAGGTTTCACGATAGGGGGGTTCATCGGGGTCCCATTCGGAAGAAAATGGGCACAGAAGCTGCCTGACGGAATCTTTTCAAAAGCCTATCTTGCCATACTGGCCGTCGTGATCATCATGATGATTGTGGCGTAAATAAAACGGGGACGAATCCGGTGCTGACCTGCACCGGATTCGTCCCCGTTTTTTTATCCTTTATTCAGTTGGAAAAGGCCCGCTTCCTTGGCAGAGCGGATGGCGATATATACGAATGGTCCAAGGATCAGCCCCATCACTCCGAAGAAGACGAATCCGAAGTACATGGTCAACACGGTCGGCAAGGCAGCAAGGCCGATCGAGTCCCCAAGGATCTTCGGCTCGATGGCACGGCGGACGATGGTGATCACAGCCGCGAGAACGATCAAAGCCAGTCCTCCGTTCATGTCTCCCAGAATCATGGCGAGTAGGCCCCATGGCGCAAGCACCAGTGCCGGTCCCACATAAAGGGGGATGATATCGACGAGCCAGATAATGATGCTCATGATGAGAGCAACCTTTGGCGAGATGAATAATAATGCGATGTAGGTGATCAGGAATACTCCGATACTCAAGATGAATTGAGCCTTCCAGTACCCCATGAACACTTTGCTCATCTTCTGGAATACAAAGCGAAGTTTACCCGATGTTTCCGGCTTGAAGAAATTGAAGAACATATTCAAAAGCTTCGGCAGATCCAGACTGAAGAGGAAAAAGGTGATGAGATAGATCAGAGTGACAAATACCATATTTGGAATTGACTGAAGCGCTGAACCGATGGCATTGATCAGCTGCGAAGTCAGATGCACGGCTGTGTCGGTCAGTCCTTGGGACTGTTTCTCGATCTCTTTGACAATCCGATCACCCTGCGGGACTTCATCGATGAATTCATTGAAGCGGATCACCTGATCATTGACAAAAATCTGAATATCCTTTGCGTAGACCGGAATATTCAACGACCATTCATACAAGGAATTAAACACCCTTGTCACCGTGAAATACAGTCCCCATGCACACACGAGCATGAACGTGGTGAAGACGATGATGACTGGTAGGAGACGTTTCTCAGATTTAAGGAGCTTCTTCACCCACTTGACAAGCGGTTCCATGACCATGGCTGTCAAAAGGGCAAGGAATATGGGGAGGAACACCGAAAAGTAAATATACACAAACACAAAAGCAACAAGGAGAAGCACAAACATGATGACGCGTTTAACTAGAACTCGATTCAACTATCAATAACCTTCCTTCTGAGAGCCAATAGGCAACTGCCACTATAGTACTTTAATTCTAAAGTGTATAGGAAGGAAAGTAAATCTTTAGTAAAAATCGAAATCTCAATGAAACCTGTTTAGTGGTCCATCCGTAAATAAGTGCAAAGGAGTTGATCAACGTGGTGGCTTGTACAAGCTGTCAGAATAAATGGAAGGGACGAGATATTTGGAGGCTTGGTTTCTCCAAAGAAGGAAAAAGCTGTCCTCACTGTGGTACCACCCAATATATTTCTGCCGAGTCGCAGAGGATGATGAGCCTGGGATTCATCAGTGTGGTGGCCATTCTGCTTTTCCCTTTCATCATCAAGCTGAGCGGAGAGAAAGAGCCCCTCTGGTGAATCTGAACCGGCATGATCGGTAAGGGATCGCGCCGGTTTCTATAATTCTTTGAGAATGGACGAAACAATATGTTTGGAGTCCCATTCTCCTCTGGAAAATGACATGATCGGGTACTTTTTCGGGAACATAGTCTGTTGAATCTCATTGACTCCAAGGCCCTCATGATGCAGGGCCGTCACCTTTTCCTTAATTTTTGTTAAGTACTCAAGCTTCAGCTTCATGGCTTTTTTTCCATTCTTCACGTAGCCTGCATGACAGCAGAACATCTCGTCGAAGTCATACGTGAGTATTTCTCTGATCGAGCGGATGATGGCAGGTATGCTTTCTTCCCGCAGTACAATTTTCGTTTTAGGAGAAACGTAGAGGTCCCCCGAGAATAGTTGCCCGGTTGACTCTTTCAGGAATGAAACGTGATCGGCGGCATGTCCCGGAGTGGAGATGACCTTAAACACATCCCGTCCGGAATGGATGACCTCAGGCAACGGCTCTGATTGGAATGCAGGACGTTTACCCCAGAATACCCGTCTGTAAAAGGGGTAGGTTGCCTTTTCCTTACATTCCTTACGGTAAAGAGGATTCATCAAGACCGGGATTCCTTTGCTGTTACAATAAGAGGCGTTTCCTATATGATCCTCATGATGGTGCGTGATCAAGACCATTTCGGGATTCACCTCATCAATGAACGGTCGGAAATGGCTACGCAACGAATGCGAACCGGTATCAATCAGGACATCGCCGGCTGCAAACGCATAGCAATTCAATTGAACTCTGAATGCTTCTTGTCTACACTCGAACAATCGAACTCCTGATTGCTCACTTTGACATGATTTTTGTTTAAAAAGCACGTAGAACCCTCCCCGTCATTTCTCTTTTCTCTACTGTACCACATGAATGAATAATCACTCACTTTTTCAGAAGAAAAAGAAGCAGGAATCTCCCCACTCCTTTCATGACTTACTTGAAATAAAAATGATGCAGGATGAGCGCCACCAGTGCCTCGAGGTCACGGTTCCCGACTTCCATGACCGAAACGTTACTCACCGTATGATTCCGCTTCAAAGTGCCGATTGCAGCATCACCCGAATGCACCGATATCGTCGAGGTGACCGGATTGGTAATCGTTTGAAGCGTCCGCTCTCTGATGCGGAATTCGATTACTTCCTTCCGTTTGCCTATCCCCTTTGAGTTCGCCAGTGTCTCCGCTTGGCCGATCAGCTTTCCGTTCCGAACGATTTCCCAATGCTCCTTCATGGAAAACCGGCGTTCCCGGTACCATTTAACCTGATAGAGATCTCCATCAATCTTGATCTCCAAGGAGACGTACCAGTTAGAACTGACCATCTCTCCGATGATGAAACGGCGCTTGCTCTCGTAATATCGCTTAAGATACCCTCTTTTTTGATTTCCTTCGAATAAAGGCTTCGGGACGGAGAAGGACCGTTGAAGGTGATAAAAGCTCCACCCCTTCACATCCTTCGGAACGTATGCCTGCTCTCTCTTTTCGATATGTTTGGTCAATACATACAGAATAAGGGCTCCGACGGGAAAAAGGAGGGCCGCTCCCAACAGCTCGGGATCAACGGCATCGAAGACAAGATAGCGGAACAAGGCCACGACCATGACCATGACAAAATAAAAGAGTAATTGGATCAACATTTTCCCTACTTTCAGCTTTCATTTCTCAGAAGTTCGGCCAGGACCTCAAGTGCCCTGGCATCGATGATGATGTAACGGGTTCCTTCTTTCCTGATGTATCCTTTTTGTGTAAAGGATGAGAGCACATGAAGGAGATGTCTGTACGAAACGCCAAGGAAATCGCAGACCGTCACGTGCTTCTCTTTATAGACAGTACCGTCCGCCGTCTGGAGGATGAAATCGGCCAGTCGATTCTCGAGTGGAAAAGACAGGGTTTGAGAATACTTGGCCGACATGGCAGTCGCCTTCAACGTAAGGAACTTGGTCAACTCCCTCAAGAACGTGGCGTCTTCTAGCAGCTGATCGCGGAATGATTCGAGTGGAACAGCATAGCAGACCGTTCTTGTAAGTGCCTGGATTCCCTTAGAATAATATACTTCGTTCACAAGCTCCATCTCACCGATGAAGTCATGGGCATTCACAAAGTTGATCAAGGAGACTTTTCCGTTGGAATATGTCACATAGATTTTCGCCTTTCCTTCGATTACATAATAAAAATAGTCCGGCCTTGTCCCTTCCCGGATCAGCCATTCATCACGCTCGAACACGTGGACTTCCAGATGCCGTTCCATGGGAAAGGAAAAGAAGGACCCTATGGAATGACGTTTCATGATGCTTTGTCTTGTGGAACCTGTGATTTTCTTCATGGCACTTACCTTCCTTTTTTCCACAATGTATAAAGAAGAAAGGTGATCAGGATCATAAATACGAGTCCAACTCCCACTAACGTATCAAGGATGAAGTCGATTCTTCCCACCTCCAGTTATAATATCTAAAATCTACCATAGTCATAAGGGGGGTGGAAAGACGTGTTTTTCTCAGAATGTGAGATTTCTCATATTTTTTTGCCGTTCTCCTTGGTATGATGCAATCAAATGGAGGAATCGACATGAATACACAACGCTGGATGAGTAGACAATTTTTCACCTTTTATCTTACATGGGGGATCTTCCTGCCGTATTGGACGGGCTGGATGATCAACTCGAAGGGGGTAACGGTGGCAGAGGCAAGCTTGATCATGAGTCTTGGGCTCGTGATCCGAGGACTCTCCACCCTGTTCGCCTTCCCCTATCTTTCTTCTAAATTCAGCAGCAAGATGCTTTTGAACGGCATGGGGATCGGGACCTTTCTCGCCATCCTTCTTTGCATCCCGGCAAGTTCCTACTGGACCCTCATGGCTGTTGTCCTGCTGCTGCACTTCTTCTATCCTACGCTCATGCCTGCACTCGACACGGCGGCCGGTGTCCTTGTGCAGAACAAACAGCTGAAGCATTACGGGAAAAGCCGCTCGTGGGGGTCCCTCGGCTTCGTCATCGGTGGACTGATCCTCACACTGTTCACAAGTAAGCTTGGCGATGGGGTCATCATCTGGGCCTTATTAATCGGGCTGTTTCTCTTGCTCGGACTCGGGATGCTGAAGGCTCCAGATATCCTGTCGAATAAGCCGAAGCCCTTGCCGGCCGTCCGAGGGGCCATGCTCAAGCTGTTCAAGGTGAAACATTTCGGCCTTGTCCTTGTCATCGTCATCCTGCTACAAGCTGCCCATGCGTCTTACTACAACTACGGGTACATCTTCCTTCAGGAAATCGATGCGCCAAAGTCCTGGATCGGGGCCATCATGAACATCGGGGTCATCGCTGAAATCCTGTTCTTCCTCGTGGCAGACCGCTTATTCCGGAACGTATCTGTCGGGACGATGCTTGCAACGGCCGCACTCGGTTCGACCGTCCGCTGGCTCCTTGTCTTCGCCTTCCCGAGCGTCGCCGTGTTCTCGGTTTCACAGCTTCTGCACGCCTGCTCATTTGCCATGGGACACTATGCGTTCATGCAGTATCTGATCAAGAACATCGCACCGAAGGACGTCCCGAAGGCGCAGGGCATCTATTCCGCCCTCGCCCTCAGCTGGAGCACCGCCATCTTCACCCTGTTTGGAGGATTTCTGTACGAAATCGATCCGCGCTACGCGTTTTTGGGAATGATCGTCTGCACCATCCCATCATTCATCATCGCACTCGTTTACCGGAAGATACAGAAAAACGACCGGAGTGCCCAGTCGTCCCTTGCAAGTTGATGGAGAGCATTACAAAAAGGAATCCTTTGCCTGAGGAGGCGGGATTCCTTTTTTTGTGTGTAATTAACAGCCTAATGGGCCACCGGATGCAGAAGCAGGTACACGGCCGTCACCATGCTCCCGATTCCGATCAATCCTAACAGGGCCATTGTTATCATCCTGTTGATGCGATGCAACGTGAGCAGGCCATAATAAAGCACGGCTCCTACAACCAGGAAGAGTAGGAATCCCATCATCTCGTGCGAGCCCAATGGATGGAGAAGCAGATTCAAGGCAATTCCCCCGAAGATGAATGCCCCGGCTGAAGCCACTACCTTGCCGGGACTGACAAACTGTTCCATGATTTCACCTCCGCCTGTCCTTCCATTTTATCCAGTATAACGGATTGGAGAGTCCCCCATCCACTTGGCGGTACCGGAATCACACATGGAGGATCAAAAACGATTTAGAATCATCGACACCAGTCCATACAGCATGCCAAATGCAGGGAAGATCACCCACCAGGGCCACATGCTCCTTACACTCCCCGTTTCCTTGATGATGATCCGCTCCTGAAAGCTTTTAACCCCTTTGATCAATTCATCAAGTGATATCTTATACAGATCGCTCAAAAGGATCAGATTATCCAGATCGGGGTAGCATTTTCCCGTTTCCCACTTCGATATCGACTGCCTTGAGATATTCAGCTTTGAAGCAACGTCATCCTGGGACAGCCTGCACTCTTCACGCTTTCTTTTTAAATTCCCGGCCAGTTCCATTCCTATCAACCACCTGTTCATTTGTATGAATCCAGTATAATCCCACGTTCACGCCCCCGGAAGAAGTCATTGGTTGAACGTCCGCAACCTGTGGTTGCATTCCAAAACTGCCATTCTTAAGAGCTGTATTCTCGTTTCATACTCCATATTCCTCCCATTGCTTGCTTTTGGGGTAGAATGGTAAAAACGATTTCTATGTAAAGGTGAGGGACTATGAGAAAACGATTGAAGATCGGAGAAATATCCAAACTCTTCAAATTATCAAAACCGACGCTTCGCTATTATGACGAGATTGGATTATTCAGCCCTAAATATACAGACGAACAGAATCAATACCGCTACTATGGCATCGAGCAGTTTGCCACGCTGGATGCCATCATCTTCCTGAGGAAGAACGGGTTTGCCATCAAGGATATCAAGGAACAGCTGGAGAAGCGGTCGCCCGAGGGGACCCTCGACCTCCTTCAACGGAAACTGGAGGAGACCAGGCAGGAGATCCGGGACCTGGAGATCATATCCCGCAAGATCCAGAACAAGATCACCACCATCAAAGAAGGACTGTCCCTCCTGACGGAAACGACTGTCACCATCAAGGAATTCAGCGCCCGTTCGATCACGTATTACTACAATGAAGGGCCCGTAGATATGATTGAGAAGATGGATGAGATCCATTTAAGCGATATGGAGAGGATCTCCCAGATGTCCCACGTCTACGATGGATTTTTCACTGGGGACCTCGGCTTTGTCGTCGATTATCCGAGCTTGCATGAAGAAGGGCCGGTGAAATACAGCCGCATCTTCGACTTGAATGAAGACCATGCCTCGCCCCACTTCCTGAGAGGAGGTCTGTACGCCTGCTACCCCTATAAGGGGCCTTATGAAGACATAAAAGAAGCCCATCTGCACGTACTCGACCATATCCATACTCACGGCTACATTGTCGACGGGGAGGCAATCGAGCTCTACATCCTCGATGAATCGGTTGTAAAGGATGAGAACGATTACCTGACCATGATCCAGGTTCCGGTGAAAAGAAGATGATTGACCTTCAAGCTGCTTGAACGTTTACAATGACTTCTATCACCATCAATGGAGGTCCAATCACCATGGAAACAACAGACAGTCTATTTCTAAAGCAACCGGTGAAGAAGGTATTCCTGCGCTACTTCTTCCCGTCCATGTTCGGCCTGATGGTCATGGCCGTCAATATCCTGATCGACGGCATCTTCATCGGCCACGGCGTCGGTGAGATCGCGCTAGCGGGCGTCAATGTGGCCCTTCCTGTATTCTCCCTCATCTTCGCCATTGCACTCTGGATCGGGATGGGGGGCGGGACGCTCTACTCCATGCACCTGGGGCGCTCTGATCATCATGCAGCAAGAAGTTTCTTCAGTCTTTCCGTCACCGCCGTCATTACCCTGCTCGCTCTTCTCGGGTTCATGGGATACGTCAATATGGAGGCTGTGGGGAGCTTGCTCGGAGCGAATTCGGATACAGCCCCTTTCGCCCATGAATACTTGAGCGTCATGTTCCTTTTCGGTTGGATCATTGCCCTCGAACAGGTGCTGAGCATCTTTGTCCGGAATGACGGAAGTCCCGTTCTTTCTATGATCTCACTGGTCGTCATGGCGCTGGTCAACATCGGCATGAACTATCTGACGATCTTCGTCTGGGGACTTGGGGTGACGGGTGCTGCCGTCTCCACAGTCACAGGGGGAGCAGTCGGCGTACTCATCCTCCTGACCCATTTTATAAAAAAAGAAAGCTCCCTGCGGAAGCCGGCATTTGCATGGAGCCTCCAGCGACTATTTCACATCTTTTCCATCGGGTTCCCCAGCCTGCTGGCTGAGATGGGGATGTTCGTTTTCGTGGCAGGCTACAATGTGACGATCGCCCATCTCCTGGGGACAGATGGGGTGGCCGCATTCTCTGTCATCAATTATCTCCATAGCTTCATGTTCATCACCTTCTTCGGTATCGAAGCCGCCCTGCAGCCGATGATCAGCTTCTATCACGGAGCACGGGAAACAGGGAGCATCAAGGACAGCGTAAGAATCGGGGAAAAAGCCGCACTGATTCTTGGAATCGGATTGACTGGTATCGGATTGGTGGCAGCGCCCCTCCTTGTATCCTTATTCGGGATCGAATCGGAGGAAGTCCGAACCATGGCCATACAAGGCCTTCGTCTCTTCTTCCTGGGATACTTCTTCCTCGGATTCAACTTTGTCTATATGACCTACTTCCAGGCGACGGGCCAGATCGGGGCGTCTTCCCTGATCATCCTCTTGAGGGGATTCATTTTCCTTGTCACATTCTTACTGCTCCTGCCTGCCCTGATGGGATCAACCGGAGTATGGCTCGCCTTGCCATTTGCAGAACTGACGATGACGGCCTTGCTCTTCTTCTTCGTCAGGAGGAAGACACTCTCCGCATCCCCTGTGTCTGCAAAGCATCCCATCCACGGATGAACGACCAAAACAGCCCAAGTCTTAAAGCGACTTGGGCTGTTTTTTATTAAGTGGGCAGGAACACGTTTCTTATGGGTAAGGTTGTGGAAAAATAAAGTCATCTTTCTTTTGTTAAAGTCAGGGTTTCTTGGTTTACAATTTCAGGTGACAGGAATATAATGACGTTAAGTTTGACCTAAGGAAACTTTTTAACCTATAACTAACTATCATGAAGCAGGTGAACATACATGAAGCAGTCAACAAAAACAACGTCTGCGGCAGAAGCCGTCCTGAGAGGGGATGTAAAAGGGTGGAAGAGGATCCTGCCATTCCTCGGACCCGCCTTCATCGCAGCCGTCGCCTATATCGATCCAGGTAACTTTGCGACCAACATCGCCGCAGGATCCACTTACGGCTATCAGCTGCTGTGGGTCATTGCCTTTTCCAATTTAATGGCCGTACTCATTCAATCTTTATCAGCAAAACTCGGCATCGCTACAGGACGGAATCTTCCTGAAGTTGCGAGGGATCGATTCTCCAAGAAAACATCGATCTTCCTCTGGTTCCAGAGCGAACTCGTCATCATCGCCACCGACCTTGCGGAATTCATCGGTGCCGCCCTGGGTCTCCATCTCATCTTTGGGATCGGCATGGTGCCGTCGGCCATCATTACGGCCGTCGCCTCCTTTGCGATTCTCGAAATGCAGCGCAGGGGATACCGGGCATTCGAGACGACGATCTCCGCCATGGTCATCATGGTCGTCCTGGCATTCGCCCTGCAGACATTTTTCGCCCAGCCGGACTGGGCAGCCGTCGGTATGGGGATCGTGACGCCATCCTTTGAGGGGACAGAGAGCATCATCCTCTCGGCAGGAATCCTCGGGGCCACCGTCATGCCCCACGCGATCTACCTTCATTCCGCTCTGACGAACAAGCGGATCGTCGGACGTTCGGAAAAAGAAAAGAAACAGATCTTCCGCTTTGAATTCATCGATATCGTCATCGCCATGATCGTCGCCGGTGCCATCAATATGAGCATGCTCATCATCGCAGCAGCCCTCTTCTTCGAGAAGGGCATGCGAATCGAGGATCTGACCGTCATGTTCAACGAACTCGGATCGAACCTTGGTTCATTCACCGCCATCCTGTTCGGCCTCGGTCTCTTGATTGCCGGTCTTTCCAGCTCCTCCGTGGGAACGATGACAGGTGATGTCGTCATGCAAGGCTTCATCCGCAGGCACATCAATCTGTACCTGCGCCGGGCAATCACGATGCTTCCGCCGCTGATCATCATCATCTCCGGCGTCAACGCAACCAAGGCGCTCGTCGTCAGTCAGGTGATCCTGTCATTCGGTATCGCCTTCGCCCTCGTCCCGCTCATCATGTTCACCAGCAACAAGGAGCTCATGGGCGAACTTCGGAATCACAAGGTGACCACCACCATCGCCTGGATCATTTGCGGAATCGTTATTCTCCTGAACGGTTACTTGATTATCGATACATTCCTTTGACCACGAAAAAAAGAGCATTCCACCCGGGATGCTCTTTTTTGTTGGTTAATTTGTTCACAAATCTGTCACTTACGAAAGAAGAACCTTCCTTGGTATCCTTAGCTTCATTACAAATGAATGAAGGAATGATCAATATGCCAAGCTCTAAAAAAGAAGGTCTCATATTCGGGGTGATGATGTGCTTCGGAATGGTGATCGTCATGTCACTCTATAACGCTGTCATTAACGGAACCATCCAAGATTTCTCCATGTTCTCCGTGGTCGAAATCGTCATAGGACTCGTGATTGCCCTGCTACTGGATATCGCCGTTGTCGGACCCCTTGCCAGGAAGATTGCGTTCAGCCTCCCCATCGACCGTTCAAAAAAAATCAACATGATCCTCGCCATGTCAACCTGCATGGTCATTGGAATGGTTCTCTTCATGTCAGTCTTCGGACTTGTGACAGCCGTCTTCGCTCACGGGTTGGAGGTGGAAAACCTCTTCACAGCCTACCTCATGATTGCCGGGAAGAATGTCATCATGGCATTGCCGCTACAGCTACTCATCATGGGGCCACTTGTACGGGGATTATTCACAAAAGTAGTGAAACCACGCCTTACACCTGCTGCTTGATCCCTTGTGATTCCCGCCCTTTATGATAATGGGCGGGAACACTCATTAAACAACCTCGAACAATACCGTCAACCCTATTCCTCCGCCGCTTCCAATGGCCGCTAACACGAAGCGGACACCGTTCCGTCTCTGCACCTCATAAAAAAGCCTCGTCACCATGATGCTTCCAGAGGCCCCGTATGGATGACCGATCGTCAAAGCACCGCCCGATACATTCAATTTTTCATAGGGGATGGAGAGCTCCGTGGCGCATGCGACAATCTTGGAGGCGAACGCTTCATTGATTTCGACCAAACCGATGTCGTCCATTGTAAGCTGATTGCGCTCGAGGATTTCCTTGATCGCCGGGATCGGTCCTGCGCCTGGAAAGTGGGGATGAACCCCGACGACTTCACTGTCCACAAAACGCAGAACGGGTTTTAAGCCCTTCTTTCTTGCAAGGGACTCCTCCATCACAAGGACAGCCGCAGCCCCGTCATGGATTCCGCAGCTATTCGCGGCCGTGACGGTGCCTCCCGGTTTGATGAGGGGTCTGGCCCTCTTCAACAATGCAGGAAGATTCCTCTTTTTCATCAGCTCTTCGTCAGTATCCACATCGGGAAGGGGGAGGATTTCCTGATGAACCATGCCATCCTCATGGGCCCGCCAGCTCCGATCAAAACTGAGGAGGGCATACTCATCCTGGGCTTCCTTCGTAATGAAGAATCGCTCGGCCACCAGCTCGGCTGCTGCTGGCATCTCGGGGTCCCCAAGTTCATCCGGTGAAAACCGGGCGCGACTTGGGAACGGTGAGGTGCTGACGCTTTCTGCTCCACCTGCAATGTATGCGTGCCCAGCCTCTCCCTGGATAAGGTGACAAGCAAGGCGGATCGCCTCCAATCCTGCACTGCACTGTCGGTCGATGGTCATTCCCGGTACAGCAAGAGGGATACACGCTTCGAGACTTGCCAGGCGCGCCACATTACCTCCTGGACCAACCACGTTTCCGAGGATGACATCACAAATGGGGACCTTGGCATCTCCGGCGAGATGACGGATAAGGGGAGCCGCCAATTCATGGACTTCCAGCTCCTTCAAAATTCCTCCGGCTTTTCCAATCGGGGTTCGCTTCGCCTGGACGATCACAGCCCTTTTCATACGGGAGACTCCAGCTGTCTTCGGAGCTCAGCCCTGGCTACTTTCCCGCTCGTCGTATAAGGGAGGGAGGGGACGAAGAGCCACCGTCTTGGCACTTTGTATCCAGCAAGATGATCCTTGCAGAAACGCTTCAATTCAAGTTTCTCCGCATGTCCAACTACCACAGCGACGGCGATCTGTCCCCAGTAAGTGTCGGGCATCCCGATGACGGCGACCTCTTCCACCCCCGGATGGCGGGCAAGGACCGTTTCAATCTCTTCCGGAAATAGATTGATGCCCCCGTACATAATCATGTTTTTCTCCCGTCCTTCAATGATCAGGAACCCGTCCTTATCAATCTTGCCCATATCATGGACCGTGGCCCACCCGTCTTTATCCCTTATCCCTTCAATCGTCCCGTCTTCCTCTTCATAGTAGCCGTCGATCAAGAAAGGACTCCGGACATGGATCTTCCCGACCTCATCAGGAGAGGTGATGACCCCTCCGCTGCGATCACGGATTTCGATTTCCACATGCCGGCACGGCTTTCCGACAGTCGAGGTCTTGGACTGTCCGTCTTGACCCGTTAGGAAGGAGACAAAACTCAACTCACCCGCTCCATAAAATTCGATCATTTCCATAGCGGGGAACATCATCCCGATTTTCGCCTTTGATTCCTCCGTCCATTTGGCCCCTGAGGAAAGAAGCTTGAATGTCCTCTCCACACTCTGCCCTTCTTTCAGGAAGGCTTCCACCATCGTCGGGACTACATAGAGGGCTGTGATGGGCCAGGACCCAAGCCACTCCATCGTCTGGCTTGGAGAGAATTTATCCAATAGATACACCGTTCCGCCAAGATGAAGCGTACTGATGGCTCCATAGAGGAAATGAGAGTGAAAAAGGGACCCCGGTATGAGAGTATGAACCGTTTCATCCAGTCCGAAGTCATGGACACTGCACTCGAAGCTCTTCACCCATGAATCATGGGAGCGCACGAAGGCCTTCGGACTGCCTGTCGTCCCGGAGGTAAAGCCTGTATAGAAAGGGGGATTGTCTCCAGGGGGTGTGATGGTTGTGAAAGGCGTATCCGCTATTTCTTGAAGACAATCTTCAACCTTTCTCGCCTCCGGAAATACTCCGTTCAAATGATTGAAGGATTTTTCAGTCATGATAATAATGCTAGGTTTCGAGAGGGACACCCGCTTCTCCAGTTCCGACTTCTTCCATTTCATGTCATAAGGGACGGCATTCCCCCCTGCCATGGCTGCCCCTGCGAAAAACTGCAGGAAGTCGATCCCGTTTGGCAGGAGGATACCGATTGTCCGATTGCCTGCATCCCTGGATTGTAGCCAAGCTGCTGTTCGCTCGACTGCTTCTGCCCACTCCCGATAGGTAACGTCTTTATCTTCTGTATGGATGGCTGTCTTTTCAGCTCTGATTTTTGCGTGCTGTGTATAAGCCTTGGTGATGGTCTTCATCGTTTCTCTCCTTTTGTATGGTCTGTTTTGACCCTTTCGTGGAATAGATGGCGGATTCCTTCTTATAAAGCAAAAAAGGACACAAGTGTGTCCTTTCGATTAAGCCGTTTTCGATAGATTGCCTGTCCGTTTCAACGAGCCCAGTGAGCGCATGATGACAGGATGGGTGCGGAGCTTGTAGACGAGGATCGACCCGACCACTGCCTTGATGATATCCCCCGGTATGTAGGCAAGGCTGACCTTCACCGTATCCATCATCGAAATACCCATGACCATTGCCTGCACCGGGATCCCGATCAGGTAGATAAGGAAGATGCCGACGGTAAGATTCACGAGTAGCACATGGTGGAATTTCACTTTTTTGAAAAGGGACAGTACATAGCCGATGACAAACGCCGTGACAGCCCATGAAATGATGTAGCCTCCGCTCGGACCGACGAAAACACCGAGTCCGCCGCGTCCACCAGATAGAAGGGGTACGCCCGCGGCGACAAGTAGAAGGAATACCGCCTGACTCATGAAACCCAGTCTAGCCCCCAGAATACCTCCCGACAGGAGCACACCCATCGTCTGAAGGGTAAGGGGAACCGGGGTGAAGCTAAGGGCGATGGACGGGATCAACCCGAATGAGCCCATTACGGCCGCGAAGACCGCCACTAAAGTCATTTCTCTGATTTTCATATGATGATCACCTGTTTTTATGTCATTTGATAGTTTTATCATAGACACTGGGATGATTTATGTCAACTTAATTTTATTACAGGTTTACATATAAAAATTCACCCTGTTAAGAGTAGCTTCTAAATGAAAAACCACCGGAGAGCTCCTGATCAGAGGCGGTCCGGTGGCACACAAACAATCGTTTATTTTAATACATCATCCTTATAGTCGGTGTCGACTTCGCCAACGAGGTAATCACCGTCAACTTTCTCCATGATCCAGAACACGACTTCTTCATCCTCATCCTCAGATTTCTTTGGACTTACCATGACGACTTCCCATGGATTCTGGTATTGTTCATCTAAATCTTCCTCAATCTCTTTAAGCAGGTTCTTTTTTTTGATGGTTTCGAAGTTCAACTTCTCTACCCCGCCCATCTCGCGGACCATTCCTGCAACCATATCAATTGAACCAACAAGATCGCTGTTACCCCCGACAATGTTGTTATAGGTTTCTTCATCGTTCTTAAGTGCGGCCTTATAAAGGGCTTCGACTGCCTTATCAGGTGAACTCCCAATCGAACAGGCACTTGTCAGTAAAACTAGACCGGCCATCAGTACATACAGTAGTTTTTTCATGTTGAATCTCCCATTCTACTCTCTATTTTTAAACCATTGACTAGAATACGATAAAAAGGAATATTATTCAATCTTTTTAGGTATTTATTAGTAGGTATTTATATTCATTAAATGCACAAAAAGAAGACGGCAGGGTCATCTGCCGTCCTGAAGGATTATAGTTCTTCACCATTTGTTTCAATCACTTTTTGATACCAGGCGAAGGAGTCTTTTTTCGAACGGTTCAATGTACCGTTTCCGTCGTCATCTTGATCCACATAGATGAACCCGTAGCGCTTGGACATTTCCGAAGTAGACATGCTCACAAGGTCGATCGGTCCCCAAGCGGTGTAGCCCATAAGATCGACTCCGTCCTTCACGGCTTCCTTCATCTGCTCGATATGCTGACGAAGGTAGTCGATGCGGTAAGGATCGTGGATGGAACCATCCTCTTCAACCGTGTCGTATGCTCCAAGACCATTTTCCACGACGAATAGTGGTTTTCCGTAGCGGGTTTGGAAATCCTGAAGAGCCACGCGGAGGCCTTTCGGATCGATCTGCCAGCCCCAGTCGGATGACTCGAGGTATTGGTTCTTCACTGCACCCTCTACTAGGTTTCCAGCCGTTGCTTCGAATTCACCGTGGGTTGTCACGGAAATGGACATGTAATAACTGAACGAGATGAAATCTACCGGGTACTGCTTCAGGATCTCGTCGTCTCCTCTTTCCTTGATGACTTCAATGCCGTTTTCAGCGAAGTATCGGTTCATGAAGGACGGGTACTCCCCTTTGGCATGGACGTCGGTGAAGAACAGGTTGAGGTCGTTCATGCGCTGTGCTTTCAGGACATCATCTGGATGGTTCGTCACAGGATATGTCTGCATGCGGGCAAGCATACAGCCTACCTGTGCACCCGGGATGATCTCATGGGCAAGCTTCGTCACCAATGCACTCGCCACGAATTGGTGGTGGGCTGCCTGGTAGGCAATCTGATCGCTTGTTTTCTCAGGGAGGCGATCGATGAGGACTCCTCCACCGGTGTACGGGCTGTGCGTGATCACGTTGATTTCATTGAACGTCAGCCAGTATTTCACGTAGTCCTTATAGCGGGTGAACACCGTTTCGGCGTAGCGGACGTAGAAGTCGATGACTTCACGGCTGTACCAACCGTTATATGTGCGCGTCAGTTCTAGTGGTGTCTCATAGTGGGACAGGGTCACGAGCGGCTCGATATCATATTTCTTCAGTTCCTTAAAGACGTTCTCATAGAATTGAAGGCCTGCTTCATTCGGCTCGGCATCGTTGCCGTTCGGGAAGATCCTCGCCCAGTTGATGGAGAGGCGGAACACTTTGAAGCCAAGCTCGGCAAACAACGCGATATCTTCTTTATAGCGATGATAAAAGTCGATTCCGTCACGTTTCGGGAAGCGATCGTCGATTTTGCCCGCAAGGACATCCTCGATGTATTGGGAAGTCACGTCCATTTTCACGTTGAGTCCGCGCTTTTCCTTCGGGATATGAGGGACCATATCAGCTGTCGAAAGACCTTTTCCATCAAGATTGTATGCTCCTTCCACCTGATTCGCAGCTGTCGCTCCGCCCCATAGGAAGTCTGGTTTGAATCCTGTTATTGTTTTCGTCATGTTTCATCGTCCCTTTCTATAATGGAATGCTTTGGAGACTGCTGCTCTGCAGCCTCCAAGCTGTATTTATTTCACTAATGTCAGCAGTTGTTCTCCTTCAAAGATCGGGCCGGATTCGTTCATCGGCAGCACATCCAGATAATCGGCCGTATTGGTGATGATCACCATGGTGACCGCCTCCAAGCCCGCTTCCTTGATGGCGCCGCGGTCAAACTCGACGAGCACCTGACCGGCTTCGATCCGGTCATTCGTTGCGACATGGGCCTTGAAGTGCTCACCCTTCAAGGAAACCGTATCAATCCCGATATGGATGAGGATTTCTTCACCGTTGTCCCCCTTGATCCCAATGGCATGCTTGGAATCGGCAAGGACCATGATTGTGCCGCTGATTGGCGCCACAATACGGTTGGCAGATGGTTCAATCGCAATCCCTTTTCCCATGATCTCTTCGGCAAAGGTCGCGTCGGATACGTCTTTCAGTGGAACAATGGTTCCTTCAAGAGGAGACTGGATGCTTCCTTGTTTACCAGTAGCAATCGGTTGTTTCGGCTCAGTATCTGTTTTTACAGTCGCACCGTCTTCCGGGATATCCTCGAACCCAAGGATCAGGACAAGGATGAACGGAAGGAGAAGCGAAAGGACGAACAGGATGATGGCAATGATGATCGCAGCTGATGCACCGCTCGGATCTGCGAAGACCGGGAGGGAGAATACCCCCACAAGTCCGCCGAGTGCGAAGGCTTTGAATCCGTACCAGCCGGCAAACGCCCCAAGGACGGCACTGGAACCCAACGCGTATACAAATGGCTTTTTCAGTTTCATATTGACCCCGTACATGGCCGGCTCGGTGATTCCGATAGTGGCGGAGATCCCTGCCGAGATTGCCATTTGACGAAGTGCTTTATTCTTAGTACGTACAGCCACACCGAATGCGGATCCGGCCTGTCCCAGGTTGCTGATGAACATCATCGGCTGTAGGACAGCGTCATTGCCGTATAGGTTCAAATTTTGGATGGCAATCGGAACGAATGCATAGTGCATTCCGGTCATGATGATCAACGGCATCAACCCGGCCATTAACGCTCCTGCGACAGGACCTGCATGTGTGAAGAGCCACAGGAAGATATCAGATAAGCCGTTTCCTAGGTTGGTTCCAAGCGGGCCGATCACCCAGAGGGTAAGAGGCATAACAATCAACAAAGTGATCATCGATGAGAACATAAGTGAAATGACTGATGGAATCACTTTTTTCACTAAGTTGTACACGTACTTTAGCAGAATGACGCCGAGGATGATCGGTACGACGCTTGATGCATAGCTCAATACAGGAATCGAGATGAAATCTGCACCGAACAAGGTGAAGCTTTTCGCGTCGGTAAAACCGTTGGCTGCATTCATAAACGTCGGGTACATAAGCGTTCCAGCCACGGCAAGAGCCAAGTATTCATTGGTCTTTAGCTTACGGGCAGCAGATACGGCCAGGAAGAACGGCATGAAGTAGAACACGCTGTCTCCTATGGCATTAAGTACGGCATACGTGTCTCCCGTATCCTTCAACCATCCGACAGTAACAAACAGGGCCAAGAACCCTTTCAGTAACCCCGCACCGGCAAGAGCCGGCAGGATCGGAGTGAAGATACCGGAAATGAAGTCCATGACTGCAGACAACGCGCCTTGCTTTTGTCCTTTGCCTTCCGGAGCACTCCCGGATCCGCCCACAAGCGGTTCAACTTCCTCGAATACATCCGATACCGTGTTCCCGATGATCACCTGGAACTGATCACCTGAAAACTGGGCGCCAAGCACCCCGTCGATTGATTTGATTGTATCGATATTGACCTTTTCTTTGTCATGAAGATTGAAGCGGAGCCGGGTGACACAATGCCACGCCTGATCGACGTTCCCTCCACCTCCGATGTTTTCAACTACCTGTTCGGCTAATTCTCTATACTTCTTTGCCATCATTCGTTCCCCCTTTTTGTCCAAAAAAATACCCAAACGGAATCGGCCCTTTGGCCAAGTCCATTTGGGTAATGCCTGATCGAATCAGTAACAATCCACCATGAAGCTATTTAGCTGATTGGTTGGTGACGCGCCACACGTGAAGCGTGAGATACAGGGTCTCATTCGATGACAGCGTCCAGCCGTATTGCTTGAGGAGCAGGTGGGAGATTTTCTCCACTGCCCGGTAGGCTTTCTCATATTTGTTCTTCACGACCTCAAGTAAGGTGACATCGACTTCCTCGGGGTCGCCTTGTTCCTGTTTGAACTGCCGGATAAAGAAGTAGCGCAGATGCGTGATGAAGCGGGTGTAATTGAGGGAATCCTCATCAAGCTTCACCTGGAAGTGATACTGGACGATCTCGATGATCCGGTTGATCACTTCTGTCATCTTGAGTGTTTCTTCAATATCGGTTTTGCGTTCTTGCTGTCCGTTGACAAAATGATAGGTAATGAAGGTTTCTTCACTCTTCGGAAGCAGCACGTCCAGCCTGTCGAACACCTGACGGATGGCGTTTTTCGCCGCTGTGTATTCCTTCGGATAAAGATTCTTCACTTCCCACCGGTTCGTATCGGGATAGTCCACCCGTTCATTCGCTCGTTTAACGGCGAAATTCAGGTGATCGGCGAGGGTGAGGTAACTATTATTATTGAATGTGACCCCAAGCTCCGCCTCTGCATTCTTGATGATTTCCACTGAAACATCGAGGACCTCGGAATCAATTTCATCCAACACCTGCATCAATGGTCTGCGGGTCGATGACTGCTCTGCAACGAATTTGCGCCGGATATTCTCTTCGGGAATGGGATCTCCCTTTTTCCTTTGGAACCCTACGCCCGTCCCCATCACAATCCATTCAGTCCCTGATGGATCTTCTACCAATGCTACGTTGTTATTGAATGCCTTTGAAAATTTCATGGAACGTCCTCCATATCCCCTAAAACAACAAAATCCTATCTTAAAAACACACAGTGAACCTTTGTGCTTTTAACATAGGTAATGCCTGATCGAGTCAGTAACAATCCTGATATGACTTTGTACTCATACTATACTGCTTTGTGAAAACGATGTCAATAGTTTTGAACCAGCACTAAAACATCCATTATATACCACCCTCGCAAATGCTTGACTTGGAGTCAACTCCAGATTGTAGGATGGTTCCCGTGCCACTGAGGTGGCTGACACTGTATAGGAGTTGTTTCTAAATGAAAAACATAAAAGTCATCAGCATGATTGGAATCATCAGCATCATTTGGGGGTATTTATGGGTAAGCATGAAGGTGGGACTTCAAGACATCCCTCCGTTCTTCTTTACGACCCTGAGACTGTTCATCGGTGCATTGGTCCTCATCACTGTGTTAATCATAAGAAGGAAACCGATCCTTCCAAAAGGAAATGAGTGGCGCAGATTCTTCGCCCTCGGCATGCTCATGTGCGTAGGCTATTACGCCCTGTGCACCTACGGGATCCAGTTTGTCGACTCGGGCATTTCCTCTGTCCTCGTCTATACGATGCCGATTATCGTCAGCATCCTCGCCCATTTCTTCCTGAATGAGCGCCTGAACTGGCTGAAGGGCTTCGGACTGCTCGTCGGTGCGGCAGGCCTTGCCACCATCATCGGGCCAAAGCTTCTTCATCTGTCTTGGAATCTTGCCCTCTTTGGCGAGATTGTCATCGTCGTGTCGGCCTTCTTCTGGTCTTCAGCCAATGTGTATACGAAAAAGATCGGACGTGATCACGATAAGATCAAGATGACCCTATGGCAACTGATTGACGGGGGAATCATTCTCCTAATCATCTCCCTGCTGAAAGAACACCATGAAGTTGCTCATCTAAGTATCCATATGCCTTCTATGCTGGCCCTTTTATATAGCAGCATACTTGGTACGGCCGTCGCATTCGTCGGCTGGAACTGGGTGCTTGGGAACATTGAGGCTTCCATTGCCTCCATCTCCTTGATGTCGGTGCCGATCCTCGGACTGATATTCGGAGCCATTCAGCTTCATGAAGCGATCACACAGAATGTCATCATTGGGGCGATCTTCGTCTGCCTCGGCATCCTGTTTACATCCCTACCCAAAAAGAAACCAATGAAAGGGTGATAGCTGTGTATACAATCGGTCAAACCTCTGAGAAAACGGGATTCTCCCGGGATACGCTGCGCTATTACGAAAAGGTCGGGCTCATTCCACCACCGTCAAGGCTCGAAAACGGGAGAAGAGTCTATACCGATGATGACATCGAGACGCTTCTTCTTCTATCAAGCCTGAAGTCCACGGGTCTATCCATTGAAGAGATGACTGATATCGTGAAGGCGAGAAAGATTGCCCTACCCAACAGGGAGAAAAAGAACGATGAATACCGTAACTCCGTACAGAAGAAAATTGCGATCCTTCACAAGCACATCCACGTCATGGAACTACAGAAGCAGGAAATCGAGAAGATCATCCAGGCTAGCGAGGAAAAGATCAGGCACTATGAAGGATTGATTCAGTAATTCCTCTCCCTCCAACTCAGGTTAATAATGGAAAATAAGCAAAATGGCCTGATAGGATTAGAAGGAATCATGGAAGAAGTGGTAGAATGAATGGAGAGAGACCATCCCGCACCCGAAAGCAGAGTGTGGACATGGAGAGGAGAGACTGAACCTGTGACGAAGAAAAAAAGTGAATCCCTGGAATGGATCAAGGCACTGGCCATCGCCATCATCCTGGTGGTCATCGCACGTTCCTTCCTTATCACCCCGATTGTGGTTGAAGGGGCATCCATGAATACGACCCTTCAGGATAAAGACCGGATGATCGTAACGAAAATCGGGGATCCGAAGCGATTCGATATCGTTGTGTTCCACGCCAATGAGCAGCAGGATTACATCAAGCGCGTCATCGGGCTGCCCGGTGATACGATCGAATTTAAAAATGACACCCTTTACGTCAACGGCAAGGCCTATGATGAACCCTACCTCGACGACCAAAAAGCAGCCAGAGCAGGCGACCTGACCGAACCGTTCAAGCTGGAAGATACGGCAGTCGGCCAAAAGACCGTCCCGGAAGGCACCGTCTTCGTCATGGGGGACAACCGCCAGAACAGCGAAGACAGCCGCATGATCGGAGCCATCCCGATGGATCAGATCGTAGGGAAAACGAACTTGATCTACTATCCGTTCAAGGATTTTAAGATTATTCATAACTGATAAGAAGCGCCGGGATTCTCATCCCCGCGCTTCTTTCTTATTAATTGAAGGTTTCCATTCAGGAAAGCGGAAGGAGAGTAATGTAGGAGGCTCGATGTTCCTCCGGGTAGCAAAAAACCGAACTCCCTATAAAAAAGAGAATTCGGCTTTTCAGTTGAACTTTATGAATCAGCTGAGTTGTTTCAACGTTCGCTTCAAGAACTCCCTCGTACGCTCCTGCTTCGGATGGTTGAAGATCTGTTCCGGCGGGCCTTCTTCGGCGATGACGCCTTTGTCCATGAAGACGACGCGGTCGGATACTTCCTTGGCGAATTCCATTTCGTGCGTCACGATGAGCATGGTGAGGCCGGATTCGGCTAGCTCCTTCATGACCCTTAATACTTCACCGACCATCTCAGGATCGAGTGCGGATGTCGGCTCATCAAAGAGCATGACATCCGGCTCCATGGAAAGGGCGCGCGCGATGGCGACACGCTGCTTCTGGCCCCCTGAGAGCTGTTTCGGGCTGGCGTTGACATATTGGCTCATGCCAACGACGTCCAAGTATTTCAAAGCAACTTTCTCCGCTTCCTCTTTGGAGCGCTTCAGCACCTTGACTTGGCCAACGACGCAGTTCTTCAAGACGTTGTGGTTGTTGAACAGGTTGAACTGCTGGAATACCATGCCCAGGTTTTGGCGGTATGCGAAGATATCGTGCTTGCTGTCGAGGATGTTCTCCCCGTTGTAGATGATCTGTCCGCCGCTCGGTTTTTCCAATAGATTGATGCAGCGGAGAAGGGTGGATTTACCGGAACCAGAGGAACCGATGATGCTCACCACTTCCCCTTTTCTCACTGAAAAGTCGATGTCCTTGAGCACTTCATGGGTGCCGAAGGATTTGTTCAAATGCTGGATGTCTATGACGTTTTCCACAGGGCTTCCTCCTTCTCCTTATTTGGCTTTCGCATCTACCATTGTGTAGCTGTCCGGTCCGTCGAGCTTCTTCTCGAAGTGACGGAGGATCTTGGTCACGGCGAATGTCATGACGAAGTAGATCATACATGCGACGAAGAATGATTCGAAGTAACGGAAGTTGTTCCCTGCCACGGATTTGGTCAGGAAGTACAGCTCCGATACAGAGATGACATTCAGGACGGATGTATCTTTGATATTGATGATAAAATGATTTCCCGTTGCCGGAAGAATATTACGGACGACCTGCGGCATGACGACGTTCCACATCGTCTGCACATGGTTCATCCCGATGGCCTGGGCAGCCTCGAATTGTCCTTTATCGATGGAGATGATCCCACCGCGGACGATTTCGGCCATATAGGCACCCGTATTGATGGAGACGACGATGAAAGCCGCTACCATGACGTTCATATCGAACCCGAAGGCCATGGCCGAACCGTAATAGATGACCATTGCCTGTACAATCATCGGCGTGCCCCGGAAGAATTCGATGTAGATGGATAGTACGATGTTCACTACTTTAAGGATGACCTTCTTCGGTCCGCTTTCAGGGACTGGGATGGTCCGGATGACACCTGCCAACAGGCCGATGGCGGCACCGATCACGGTACCGACAAAGGCAATCAACAGGGTCACACCCGCTCCTCGCAAGAACATGGCCCAGTTGTCTGTAATAATTCTGATGACCCACTCTAAGCTCATTGTTCTCCTCCTTCTTCATATTGCCTGACCAGCAACATGATTACTGCTCTGCAGGCTGATTCTTGATGGCCTGATCCATAATTTCCGTACGTTCGTCTTCTGAAATATCCTTCAATGCTTTATTGATTTCTTCCGTCAGGTCGCTTCCTTTTTCCACTCCTACTGCTATGGCCGTATCATCTTCTGACGTTTTGAACCCGTCATTGAATTCAACCATGGCAAAGTCGTCATTGGCTGTCGAAGCACTCACTGCTTCCGGACGTTCCGATACATATCCATCGATGATGCCTGATTGAAGGGCAACCCTCATGGCAGGGAAGTTATCCATTGCCGTTTCTTTGGAAACCCCTTTGATCTGATCGATCACAGAGTAGTGGAACGTATTCAATTGGGCAGTCACCTTAGCCCCTTTGAAGTCTTGGATCGACTTGGCTCCTTCATATTTACCGCCTTTTTTCACGACCATGACAAGATCGGACTTGTAGTAGTTATCAGAGAAGTCGATGGCTTTTTTTCGCTCAGCCGTTGGGGACATCCCTGCGACAATGGCGTCGATCTTACCTGAGTTCAGGGCAGGAACGAGTCCGTCCCACTCTGTTTTCACAACGACGAGTTTTTTGCCCATTTTATCTGCAAGCTTTTTCGCCATTTCCACGTCATACCCGCCGGCATATTCCTTGCTTCCTTTGATTTTAACTGCTCCATTGGCGTCCGTTTTTTGAGACCAGTTGAATGGTGCATATCCTGCTTCAAGACCTACAGTGAAAGTGTCTTTGTCTTCAGATCCGGAAGCACCGCTTTTCCCGCAGCCTGCCAACATAACCAGTGCCGAAACCAACAATAATGCGAAGATCGTTACTCTTTTTTTCATTCTTTTCGTCCCCCTGTTTTTTGTAAATGCTTTTGGACAAACAAAAAACGGCCTGAGATCAACTCAGGCCGTAGTATACGAAGTCACCCATAAGTCCTCTCTATTCCCCAATGAGATAGCACAACTCAATAAACCGGGACGTTTATTGAGACAGTCCTGCAGCTCTTAACTACAGACCCAGCAAGTCATACCGAGAAATATGATCCCACTTCGGCGACATTTCCTTCTCCCTGACATCGACGCTTCTCAAGCTCCGTCAAGGACTGTTAAATCTCGCACCTCTACCTCACTATTCATAGCGAGGTCTTATTAAATTTTCTCTAACAGTCTACAACTAAACCAGGAAACTGTCAATCCATTGAACTAGTCATTTATCCTGATTTCTGAAAGATTATGATCCCTGACAACCGACAAACACATAGAAAGTCCTGGGTCTGATATAATGAAGCATCTGAACGTTTACGAGTTAGGAGAGTGCTGGCATGGAAATCTACGTGAATTCCACCATCATCACAGCCGTCTTGTTTATCGGCTTCTTGTTCACCTTGATCATGGTTGGAGCATACGGATTCACCCACAAAAGGGATTCGACCTTGAATCGATTCTTTTTGGCCAAGTGCCTCCAGATCACGGCCGTTTCCCTAATGGTGTTCCGTGGGGATATTCCGGATGTACTGTCGATTTGGCTGGCAAACATCGCCTTATATGCCGGGACCTCTTTGGAAGTTGCAGCGCTAGTGAATCTTCAGGGCTTTTTACGTCCTAAGATGAGGCTCATCTATATATATGTGACGATCGTCGGGATTATGGGCTTTTCCATCTTATTTATCTTTGGCAGCACAGAGCCTATCCGCATCGCTTACTATTCGTTCGTGACGGCCATCCTTCTTTCACCGGTTTGTCTGGTCGGTTTCAGGAGTTCATCCCTTCTGATGAAGGTTGTGGGTCTGCTTTATGGGGTTGGCGTCATCTTCTCCATCGTCCGGGGCTTCAGTTCATTCTTCATCCCCATCCAATCCTTTACTCTATATAATCCCGGAGTCCTTCAATTGGTTGTCCTGCTAACTTTTTATGTATTATCGAATCTGATGAATCTTGCCTTCCTTCTTTTGATGAAGGAAAAGGTCGACCGGGAACTCGTCATCTTGGCAAATCAGGATGATCTGACAGGAGTACTGAATAGACGGGCATTCACCAGAAGCGCAGAAGAACTTATTCGTCACAACAAAAAAGGGATGCAACACTCGTTCCTTCTCTTTGATGTCGATCATTTTAAACAGATCAACGATACATATGGTCACTTGGCAGGGGATCAAGTCCTTCAAGATATGACCACAACGATACAGGGTCAATTAACGGATAAGGACCTGTTTGGACGATATGGTGGAGATGAATTTGCCATCTTGCTTGTTGATAAAGGGATAGAGGCCTCAAATCGCTTCACTGAACAATTGATTTCTTCTCTCCACTCAACCAAGAGCACCGTCCCATATCAAGTCAGTATAGGCATCACCACCTTCAAGACCTCAACTTTGGAAGAGCTTTATGCCTGTTGTGATGAAGCCTTGTATGAAGCAAAAAAAGCGGGTCGTAATCAATTCAAGAGATGGTGACCGGCGGATACCTCCTCGTGACATCAGTACCCAGGTGTGACATAATAGTGTTTAAATATGCAACAGATTAGGAGTATGTCGGACATGAAAGTTCTCTTAATAGCACCTTATAGTGGGATGGCTGAAGTCAGCAAGCAGCTTGACCTCCCTCCAGACGTGAAGATGGACGTCACTGTCGCCAACCTCGAGGAGGGGGCTGACTTTGCACGTCAAACGATGCTGGAGGAGTACGATATCATCATCAGTCGCGGAGGCACGGCACTGGCAATCGAACAGGTGGCTTCCCTACCGGTGATCCATATTCAAATATCAGGCTACGATATG
The DNA here is from genome assembly GCF_022170785.1 of Rossellomorea marisflavi. Taxonomy (NCBI): domain Bacteria; kingdom Bacillati; phylum Bacillota; class Bacilli; order Caryophanales; family Bacillaceae; genus Rossellomorea; species Rossellomorea marisflavi. Next base: position 4,216,746 of record NZ_CP081870.1, read on the forward strand.
CTACGCGTCTTTACGCTGATTAAAAACATCGGAAAGAAAGTCGCGCTAGTCGGATTTGCGTCTGTTACACAAGGGGCCGCAACTCTATGCAATATCCTTGAATACGACATTGAAGTAAAGACCATTGCCAACAGGACGGAAGTGAAGGCCCTCCTCGAATCCCTCAAGGAAGCCGGTTATGAATCCATCATAGGCGATGTGGTAACCGTGCAAGCTGCCGAATCCATGGGCCTTCATGGAGTGCTTATCACTTCAGGAAAAGAGGCATTGATCCAAGCAATTGAGGAAGGAAGACGTGCTTTCCAGCTTTCCAAAAAGGTAAGGCATAATTACGATATCTTCCATCAGCTTTTCCATGAATTCCCTTACCCAACTGCCGTAATCGGAAAAGACCTTCTGATTCATGAGCAAAATGCGGCTTACCGTGCGTACCTTGATGACAACGCGTTAACCCAATCAACCATTAAACGTCCACTGGAAGAAGTGTTGAGTACAGGAAAGAACCAGTGGTTGAAACTTGAACACGGGAACCAGTTTTTAGTGGTTCAACTTTTCAAACTCACGGATACGAAGGCCGGAATGATGTGCTTTGTCAGAGGGAACCCATCCGACAGGAAGCCGATATCGATTGATATTGGACCGAAGGCCTCTCCAATAATAGGAGAAAGCCTCTATTCACGGAATCTGGCTAGACAATTGACACGACTGGGCTCAATGCCACTCTCCATCATCGGTGATAAAGGAACAGGGAAATCGACGGTGGCAGAAAACATTCACCACCAACGATTTGGGCATGCTGCTCCTCTAATCAGCATCGACGCCGCTTTGCTCGATGAACATGCTTTGAGCGAATTGAAACAAATCCTTTTGCCCATCCAGGCAGGGAGCATTGTGGTTCTAAACCAGGATAAAAGCCAGCACGTGGAAGAATTCACAAGTTTGTTGACATCCTATTCTCATCGTGTGCAGATCATATTTATCCAGGAAAATGCCGGGCAGGATGTAACGATTGAAACGCAAAGTATCCACTTAGCCCCATTATCAAGACGAAAAGAGGACATCCCGGTCTTCGCCCATTATTTCTTAACGGCCTTACATGCTCAAAACGGAAGTGAAACCGTAGGGATAAAGCCGGAAGCCATGACCTTGTTGAAGGAATATGATTGGCCCGGGAATCTCCATGAACTGAAGCAAGCGATCCATGAATTGGCACAGAAAGCAGACGGATATTATATAGAAAAAGCACAAACAGAAATGTTGCTCTCATGCAAAAAAGCATCGATTCCTTCCACATCAGTCGATGGGACACTCAGACAGATCGAAAAAAGGATCATTGAAACGGTTTTGGCTGAGGAAAACGGGAATCAATCCCGTGCTTCAAAGCGTCTGGGTATTAATCGATCTACATTGTGGAGAAAACTGAATGAAGAGAATTGAAGAGCCATTGGGGCTCTTCTTTTTTGTTTAATTTTGCAACAGTTATGATTAAATAAAATTAAATATATTATTAGTGTTGCAAAATTAGATACAAAGTTCTATTATGTAAATTGTAAGCGGTTTACCGAGGGGTTATTCACGACATACACATAAGGGGATGTTAAAATGAAGATCAAATCAACCTTAAACCGAATCCCAGGCGGGATGATGGTTGTACCTTTGTTGCTTTCTGCAACAATCAACACCATTGCTCCAGATCTGCTGAGGATCGGGAACTTCACACAGGCATTGTTCGTAGACGGTGCCGGTACGCTTATCGCATTATTTCTATTATGTACCGGCGCACAGATCAACGTCAGGAATGTAGGGGTCAGTCTTGGCAAAGGAGCAGTGCTGCTATCCGTAAAATGGCTAGTAGGAGCGGCAGTTGGATTGTTAGCCTATATGTTTGCTGGTGAGAATGGACTTTGGCTGGGGTTGGCACCTATTGCCGTCATTGCCTCCATGACGAATAGTAACGGTGGACTTTATATGGCGCTTGTTGGCCAATACGGAGATAAAACAGACAGGGCGGCATACTCATTACTTGCGTTGAATGACGGACCCTTCCTTACAATGGTAGCGCTCTCTATCTTCGGAGCCATGGGCTTTGTGGACGGATTATTCTCTGTCACTGCATTCATTTCGGTCCTGCTTCCCATCATCATCGGAATGATCTTGGGTAATCTCGATGGAGAAATGAGAGATTTCCTTAATACCGGTAGCTCTATGCTGATTCCGTTCTTCGCCTTTGCATTAGGGATGGGAATCAACTTCAAGGCTATTGTGGAAGGCGGATTATCAGGTGTTGCACTCGGGCTCATGACGGTATTCATAACAGGGACTGCCGGATACCTCGTGTTCAAAGCGTTGAAGTGGAATCCAATCGCAGGAGCTGCTGAAGGGTCTACTGCGGGTAACGCCGTTGCAACGCCGGCGGCCATAGCAGCCGCCAGTGCAGGATTTGCAGCCAATGTGGAAATCGCCACCGTGCAAGTCGCAGCTTCTGTCGTGACGACAGCTGTCCTCCTGCCACTTTATATAGCGTTCCTAGTGAAACGACTGGAGAAAAAAGGAGTCCGGTTACCAGAGGACTACTCAACAGATGAAAAAGCAGCATCGTAGAAAATGAGATTCAAATGAGGGATTACACTATGGAAAAATGGATTGCAATCGTAGCAGATGATCTGACGGGGGCAAACGACAGCGGGGTTCAGTTGACGGAAAAAGGGGTACCTACCTCCGTCCTGTTTGACCTTCCGGATCATTCTCAAACGCTTGACCAAGGTATTGTCATTGACACGAACGGACGCGCACTTCTTAGAGAAGAAGCCTATAAAAAAACAAAAGAGGCAGCGCAATTTATTAAAGAAGCAGGATATCAGACGATCTATAAAAAAATGGATTCTACTTTACGCGGACATATCGGTACGGAATTAAAGGCCATGAAAGACGTCTTTCAACCGGAATTCGTATTCATATCCCCGGCTTTCCCAGCCCTTCACCGCACAACAAAGGATGGAATCCATTACATCAAAGATCAGCGAGTATCAGACACTGAAATCTCACGGGACCCTAAGCATCCCGTGAAAGAATCTTCCATTCCTACATTGATTGAAAACGAGATTGGAGAAAAAGTCGGCCTACTAAAGAAATCAGCGCTAATAAATAGAGAAACGTTTGAACAAATCGTCAGGTCCTTTCAATCTCAAGGGATATGCTACTTGGTTTGTGATGCGGAAACGGAAGAAGACCTCAAACTGTTCTCCAAATGGATGCTGCAGCTATCATCAAAGGTGATCTGGGCAGGTTCAGCAGGACTGGCAGAGGTATTACCAGACGTACTTCAATTACATTCTATACCGGCAGAACGGACGATCACTCCTTCTGAACAAGTGGTCATCGTATGCGGAAGCCTATCGCTCACCACGCAAAAACAGGTGCGGACAGCTGCTGCCAAAGATGATGTGATCGGCGTAGAAGTAGATACACTGAAAATCTTCTCACCTCTTTGGGTGGAGGCTAAACAAGTCTATCTCAATCTTTGCAAGTCAGCCATTGAAGAGGGTAAGCACGTTGCAATCTATGTGCCTTCGAACGTTGAAATCCGGGAGAAGGTCAAGCAGGCTGGAGAATCCCTCGGATTTTCTTCCTATCAAATAGGAGAAGAGATCTCCAACGCCCTGGCCGAGATCGTCCGGACCCTTGCAAGCACCTATCACCACCTAAACAGCTTTGTCTTAACTGGAGGAGATACGGCGAAAGAAACGGCGAAACAATTAGGGGGCAATGGAATAAGGCTGATCAAGCAGCTTGAACCCGGAATCCCGGTGGGTCAGTTAATCGGGGCGTCAAGGCCTTTGACTGTCGTAACAAAAGCAGGGGCATTCGGAGATGATGATTCAATCTACCGAGCTGCCTGTGAATTGAAGGGGGATATCGTATATGAGTAAGAAACCAATCGTCGGCATCACAATGGGGGATGGAGCTGGTGTGGGCCCGGAAATTATCATGAAGAGCCTCCAGCACCAACATCTATATGAGCAGGCACATCCCATCGTCATCGGGGATGCTTTAAGACTGGATAAAGCGAATGACATCCTCGGCAATAAAGTCAAAATCGTACGCTTGAAAGATACAGACGCGTTCGATGTAACGGAGTACGGAACCGTTCATTGCCTGGATCTGCACCTGTTGCCTGAGGATCTTCCATTTGGGAAAGTGTCGGCTGAAGCCGGAAACGCAGCTTTCCATTATCTAAAAAAAGCAATCGAACTGGCCAACCAGCAGAAAATCAGTGCAATCTGCACGGCACCATTGAATAAAGAAGCCCTCCATAAAGGAGGACATCAGTATCCTGGCCATACAGAGATTCTAGCTGAGCTGACAGGTACAGCCGATTTCTCTATGATGCTATCGTCACCTAAACTGAAAGTGATCCATGTGACCACTCATGTAGGCCTATTGGATGCAATCAATATGATTGAACCAGAAAGGGTACTGAGGGTTATCAAACTCGCTCATGACACCCTTTCTAAATCGGGTGTGACAGCTCCGAAAATCGGCGTGTGCGGAATCAACCCTCATGCTGGCGAAAATGGACTATTCGGTTATGGGGAAGAAGAAGAGAAAATCATTCCCGCAATCGAACGTGCCCAAGGAGACGGGATTAACGTAGAAGGCCCTCTCCCAGCGGACACACTTTTCTTCCGTGCCCAAAGGGGCGACTTTGATATCGTCGTCGCCATGTATCATGACCAGGGCCACGGACCGATCAAAGTTCTCGGATTAGAATCAGGTGTCAACATTACCGTCGGACTCCCGATCATCCGGACAAGCGTTGATCACGGAACGGCGTTTGATATTGCCGGCAAAGGTATCGCAGACGAAGGCAGCATGTTGGAAGCCCTTCGTCAGGCAATTGAACTTGCACCTAAATAAACAGTAGTGTTGGCCCTCGATATTCTCGAGGGCCATTTTATATACAGAGCAGACAGTTTATTCGCTTCATCTCCTAAAGTTCGATACAATAAAAAAATCTGAACCAAAGGAGTGGTACCATGCAATCGATTAAAGGAAAAGTAGCGTTGATCACAGGAGCTGGTCGCGGTATCGGCCGCGCCACGGCGGAGGCCTTCGCCAAAGAAGGTGTCCATGTAGGACTTGTGGGACGTACTATTGAGAACCTCGAGAAAGCAGCAGACGAATTGAAGCAGTATGATGTCAATGTGGCCATTGCGGCTGCTGACGTGGCGGATCTCGATGCCATCACAAAAGCAGTGGAATCGATCCGCGGTGAACTCGGCCCCATCGATATCCTCGTAAACAATGCGGGAATCTCGAAATTCGGTGGCTTCATGGAGCTCACACCGGAGGAATGGACGAACATCATTGATGTCAACGTCAAAGGCGTATACTATACGACCCGTGCCGTCCTGCCGGAAATGATCGAGCGCAACACCGGCGACATCATCAATATTTCCTCTACAGCAGGCCAAAAAGGGGCTCCGGTCACAAGCGCCTACTCTGCTTCCAAAGCGGCCGTCATCGGATTGAGCGAATCCCTCATGATGGAAGTACGCAAAAAGAATATCCGCGTGACGACCCTGACACCTAGCACCGTGGCAACCGATATGGCAGTGGATCTGAAGCTGACTGACGGAAACCCGGATAAGGTCATGCAAGCAGAAGATATGGCCGACCTCATGGTGGCACAGCTCAAACTCCATCCTCGCGTGGTATTGAAGCATGCCGGCCTGTGGTCGAATAATCCTTAAACTCATTCCTACTGAAATACAGGATCCGCTGAGTAAAACGGCGGATCCTGTTTCTATATAACCCCTAAAACCCTTCTTTCATCCATTAATTCCAATAAGAGGACCCTTCGTCACAGAACTGTCCACATTCCTTTACAATTGCATCAAATCCCTTAAAACTTCCTCAACATTCCGATGGTTAAATGAAGCTAAGCTTACATTGGGAGGTAGTCAACCATGAAAAAACGTGTGTCCATTGGCCTAACCATCACTCTTCTTGCTTCAGGTACAACATCTGCTTTTGCTTCAGAGCATCACCCACATCCGAAACAGATCAAGAATGTCGAGTTCCAATCTATGAACGCACCGACCACCATCGAAGATATGATCAAAACCTATACCAATGCTTCCGTTAAGGTAACCTATAAAGATGGCAGCGTGAAAGAAACGCCGCTTAAATACAATCAGCTATTCCTCTCAAAAGATAAAATCGTTGATAACAAAGGGGAAATGATCGATGCCGGTACACCCATTGATGTCAACGGAGACCCGATCATCGACCGGAGCGTACCGGACCAACCGACCCCTTACGTCTCAGACGCACCCGATTCCAATAGCTTCATCACCATCAACGGGAAGTCTTATATCATCTCCCATTATGAATATGAGTCCATTGATAACGCAGGAGAAGAGCTTGGCGGACTCCCTGCATCCATGACCCTGACTCAAGTGGACCGCAATGATGAAACCGGTGAACTGACCGTCAATCATGCGAAAAAAATCGACTTTGCAAACGTGAACGGCCTTTGGACACCATGTAATGGTTCCACGACCGAATGGGGAACCCACCTTGGTTCCGAAGAGTACGAGCCTGACGCCAGGGCATTTGAAGAAGATCCTTCATCAGACGCTTACAAAGACGTCAACAGCTTCGCTGAGCGATACTTCGGCGATGCATCAAAAGCCAATCCTTATTTCTACGGCTGGATCCCGGAAATTTCCGTGGATGACAACGGTGACGCTTCAGTCGTGAAGCACTACAGCACGGGTCGCTTCTCTCATGAAATGATGCAGGTCCTTCCTGATAACAAGACCGCCCTCTTCGGAGATGACGGAAACAACACCATGATGTTCATGTATGTCGCAGACAAAGAGAAGGATTTCTCTGCCGGAACGCTTTATGCAGCCAAGTTCAAGCAAAAAAGCGGTGAAAACGGTGGTAAAGGGGATCTTCAATGGATCAAGCTCGGACACTCCACAGATGATGAGGTCAAATCCATCATCGACAAAGGCGTGACATTCAGCGACATCTTTGAAACATCCGATGAGCCTAAAGAAGGATTCACAGCCGTGAAGACGGCAGCAAGCAAGAAAGTCGAATACCTGAAAGTGAAACCAGGCATGGAAAAAGCAGCGGCATTCCTTGAGTCCCGCCGTTACGGGGCCATCCTAGGTGCCACAAGCGAGTTCAACAAGATGGAAGGCCTGAGCGTGAACAAGAAGGACAAGAAAGCCTATATGGCCATCTCATACCAAAACAGTGCCATGCTGAAACAACCGGATGCCGTCCAGGATGACATCCAGCTGCCTCACCTTGAGTCCGGAGTCACTTACCAACTCAATATGGCTGCCGGCCAAAAAGACCAGTCCAAAGGGAAGATCGACAGTCGCTATGTGCCTGCCAGCATGGAAGGTCTCGTCATCGGTGAAGACCTTGAACGAGCGGATGCCTATGGAAATACGGCTAACCCTGATAAAATCGCCAATCCGGACAACCTGACGTACTCAGAAGATATGAATACCCTCTTCATCGGTGAAGATAGTGACATGCATACGAATAACTTCGTCTGGGCGTACAACGTGAAGACGAAGAAACTATCCCGCATCCTATTCGTTCCGGTTGGAGCTGAAGCAACAGGCCTGCGTGCCGTCGAAAACATCGAGAACTCCCGCTACCTGCTGAGCAACTACCAGCACCCAGGGGAGAAACTCGGTAAGAAAGACATCACAGCCGTTGATCGCGACGCTCTGGAAAAAGCCATGCGCGACAGCATCGGAATCCAGGAAACAGGTGGAGTCGGCTATGTATCCGGCCTTCCTTCCAATGAAGGACCACAGCATAAGAAACAATAAACAGAAGAAAATCCGAACGATGATTCAAATCGTTCGGATTTTTTCTCTCTATTCCCAATGGTAAGCATGACTCTATCCCGTTAACCGACAGCGGTAAAGATTCAAGGGTTGGTTGCAAGCAAGCATTCTCAATCATCCCCTGCTAATTTTCAAATTGGCCAGGGACCCTTTCGTTTTGCAGATAAGCGGATTCCCAGATTATACAATCGTATCATTAGAAATCCCGTGCCGTGTAATGCTAAAATATAAAGAGTCATCCCGTATAAAACCCTTCGATTTAGGCAAAATCAGAAGATGGGGAGATTTTTTCACCGGAAGTGCCACTTTTCCTTTGACAAATAACCCAATGTATATAATAATGAGTATTGAATTAGAATTATTACAATTAACCAAGGAGGAATTTCGATATGTCATTAATCGGAACTGAAGTTCTACCATTTACTGCACAAGCTTACCACAAAGGTGATTTCGTAGAGGTCACTGAAGAAAACTTCAAAGGTAAATGGAGCGTAGTCTGCTTCTACCCTGCAGATTTCACATTTGTATGCCCTACTGAACTTGGCGACCTTCAAGATCAATATGCTACGCTTAAAGATTTAGGCGTTGAAGTATACTCCGTTTCTACAGATACACATTTCACTCATAAAGCATGGCACGACCATTCAGATACAATCAACAAAATCGAGTACGTGATGATCGGTGACCCTTCACAAAAAATCTCACGCAACTTCGACGTGTTGGACGAAGAAGAAGGACTTGCTGACCGCGGTACATTCATCATCGATCCAGACGGCGTGATCCAAACAGTTGAAATCAATGCCGGCGGTATCGGACGTGACGCAAGCTCACTCGTAAACAAAATCAAAGCAGCACAATATGTGCGCAAAAACCCAGGTGAAGTTTGCCCGGCTAAATGGGAAGAAGGAAGCGAAACCCTTACACCAGGACTTGACCTAGTAGGTAAAATCTAAGGAGTTCGATTACATGTTGGATGCAAATATCAAAGCACAGCTAGAACAGTATCTTCAAATGTTAGAGAGCGATATTTTGCTCAAGGTAAGTGCTGGAGACGACAAGGTATCGCATGACATGCTTTCATTGGTGGACCAGCTTGCGACCATGTCTCCCCGCATCAAAGTGGAGAACACTGAATTGGAACGCACACCAAGCTTCAGCGTCAATCGCATCGGCGAAGACACCGGCATCACATTTGCCGGCGTCCCGCTGGGGCACGAGTTCACTTCATTGGTCCTTGCTTTGCTGCAAGTGAGCGGCAGGGCACCGAAAGTCGATCAAACCGTGATCGACCAGATCAAAAATGTGAAGGGTGAATACCACTTCGAGTCGTATATCAGCCTCACATGCCACAACTGCCCTGATGTCGTACAAGCCCTGAACATCATGAGTCTCCTCAATGACGGAATCTCTCATACGATGATCGACGGCGCTGCGTTCAAAGACGAAGTCGAAAGCAAAGAAATCATGGCGGTCCCGACTGTATTCCTTAACGGTGAAGAGTTCGGAAGCGGTCGTATGACCCTTGAAGAAATGCTGAACAAAATGGGCAGCGGCCCTGATGCAGCTGAATTCGCCGATAAAGATCCATATGATGTCCTCGTAGTCGGTGGCGGTCCCGCTGGTGCAAGTGCTGCGATCTACGCTGCGCGTAAAGGTATTCGCACCGGACTTGTAGCCGAACGCTTTGGTGGACAGGTGATGGACACCCTCGGCATCGAGAACTTCATCAGCATGACCAAGACGGAAGGTCCGAAACTTGTCGCAAGCCTCGAAGAACACGTGAAAGATTACAACATCGATGTGATGAATCTTCAGCGTGCGAAGAGCCTCGAGAAGAAAGACCTCGTCGAATTGGAACTTGAAAACGGAGCGGTCCTGAAGAGTAAGACCGTCATCCTTTCAACAGGTGCCCGCTGGCGCAACGTCGGCGTCCCTGGCGAAGCAGAATTCAAGAACAAAGGAGTCGCTTATTGCCCTCACTGTGACGGACCATTGTTCGAAGGGAAAGATGTAGCGGTCATCGGCGGAGGAAACTCCGGCGTGGAAGCAGCCATCGACCTTGCAGGGATCGTCAAGCATGTGACTGTCCTTGAATTCATGCCTGAGCTGAAAGCCGATGCTGTACTGCAGGAACGCCTTAACAGCCTTCCGAACGTTACGGTCGTGAAAAACGCACAAACGAAAGAGATCACGGGAACCGATAAGGTGAACGGAATCACTTACATCGATCGTGCGACAGAGGAAGAACATCACGTGGAACTTGCCGGCGTATTCGTTCAAATCGGTCTCGTGCCGAACACGGAATGGCTCGGTGACTCCCTTGAGAAAACACGCATGGGTGAGCTCGTTGTCGATAAGCATGGTGCAACCAGTATGCCTGGTGTCTTCGCTGCCGGAGACTGCACGGACAGTGCCTACAAGCAGATCATCATCTCCATGGGATCAGGTGCAACCGCATCACTTGGTGCGTTTGATTACATGATCCGGAACTAACAACAATAAGGGCTGGGACAAACGTGTTTTAGTCATAGAAAAACCCGAATTAATTGCCGACGATCAGGCAAAATAATTCGGGTTTTTCATTTATTTCATGACCATTACTATTTACTTGTTTCTAGCGGTTGATTGGAGTGCAAGACGAAGACTCCTGCGGGAAGTGTAGCTGATGTGAGACCCCGCAGGCTTGCCGAGGAGGCTCACGGGCTACCCGCGGAAAGCGAAGTCTTGCACGGAAATCATAAGCGGTATAAAGAGCCTATACTGATAGTGTGCGCCAGTTTATTGTGGATTTTGAAAAGGGAGCTATTTCGCTTCCTTCAACGCTTTCTCCGACACATAGAAGTCTTTTCCGTTATACACCGTTACCCCATCGAGGGTCTTCGTTTTAGACTTTTTCTTATCCGTCACCGTGACGATATTCTTATTCGCGGGCACTTCAATTTTCTTCTTATTCTTCTCGGCCACGAATACCGGATTGTTCTCATCCGTTACATCAATACGGGTTTTGTAGCCTTTTTTCTCAAAGGATTCCCTTGCATTGACGAATAATTTGTCCGTTGTCTTCTCCAGGTTCACACCCATGAAATCAGCCATCTTCTTCGGCAGGTCGGTGTTCTCTACCATTCCGTATGGTCTGGACGGTCCATAGGCGTACAGGAATACATCCTCACCCGTGTGCCCGCCTGTGGTGAAGCCAAGGTTCGCACGGCTTGCAAGCATTTTGGAAAGGTCTCCGTTCAGGTTCTTCGATGCCTTCAGGGCTTCAATCTCTTCCTTCGTGAGGTTATCCAGCCCATAGAGAGCGGCGACCTGCTTCATATTCGAGCGATCGGCTTTGAGCTTACCTGTCGCTCCTTCAAGGGTCATGCTCGCCTTTTTCAAAGGATCGATATAAGCTGAAACCGGTGTGCTTGGGTAACTTGCGTTCGTGTTGACATTCCCCATGGTGACCCCGCTGTTCCCGTGATCGGATACGGCAATGACCATGGTGTTGCCATCTTTTTTGGCAAATTCCAGCGCTTCATTGACCGCATCATCGAATGCGAGTACATCCCCGATCATACCGATTGGATCGTTGGCGTGGGCCGCCCAGTCGACCTTGCTTCCCTCTACGAATAGGAAGAATCCTTCTTTATTCTTGGAAAGGGTATCGATCCCTTTCTTCGTCATCTCGGCAAGCGTCGGTTCGTTTTTGCGCGTCTTCTCACGGTCGATATCATACGCCATGGCAGAAGGGGCAAACGCTCCCCAAAGCTTCTTGGAGTTCGACTTCATGAGGTCTTTGCGTGTTTCCACGACGTCATAGCCTTTGGAATCGATCACATCGAGGAGATTTTCCCCATCTTTTCTACCTGCTGGAGTGAGGGATTCCTTCCCACCGCCTAGAACGACATCGATCCCTTGATACACCTGCTGTTCGGCAATGTCATTGTAGTTGCTGCGATGTGGTGCGTGAGAAGAGAAACCGGCCGGAGTGGCGTGCTGGATCTCGGATGTAGAAATGATTCCCGTGGATTTCCCTTTAAGTTTGGCTGCTTCGAGTACATTGGCCACAGGCCGTAATTGGTCTTCCTCTTTGATCTGTTCCACTCCCGGAGAACTGACCACTTTAGGAAGAAGGCCAACGACCTTATCATTGCTTTTGTTCCCTGTTGCAAGAGCGGTGGCTGCGGGTGCTGAATCCGTAATCGCCGACTCTGCTGAATATGTACGGACGCCGCCGATGGCGATCTCATCCATAGCCAAGTCCTCCCCCTTGTACCAACGGGCGAGTGATGTTGCCCCGGCACTTGTCCCATCCATGACCATCATGATCACGTTGGTCGGTTCCTTCTTCTTGTCCTTAGCTTCCACCTCAGTCTTCACTGATCCTGCAAAGCCCAGTGATGAAAAAGCCAGAGCGGCGGCCAATGATAGGCCGGTCACCTTTTTCGTACTCATTCGTCCCATTCCAATCTCCTCCTCTGTCATCCATCTTCATCTCCATACTAGAAGGCTTTTGTAAAAAGGAACAAGTGTATATGTAATTATTTTGTAAATGTGTTTAGCTGACCCAATTCCCCTCGTATTACCTATGGCATAGATTCAGGTTTTACCATTCATAAAACAACCCCGCACAAACGTGTACGGGGTTGTTTTTATGATGAAAGTGAAGCTTTTTGCCTGATCCGATAGACTGCAAACAGGATGACGAACCATAGTGGTGTCAATAACAGTGCCGGCCTTGTCTCATCGGCAAACAGCATAATGACGAGTATCGCAGCGAAAAGCACCAGTACAAGATAATTCACCAACGGGGTGAACGGTGCTTTGAAGCTCGACTTCTCATGGAGGTCAGGACGCTTCCTCCGGTATAAAATATGGCAAACGAGGATGATCCCCCACACCCAGATGAAGCAGATGGCACTGATCGTCGTGACGATCCCAAAGGCTTGATCCGGGATGAGCTTGCTTAGCAACGCACCGACCGATACGACCACCGTGGAGACCAATAGGGCAGAACTGGGGACATGGTTCCGGTTTAATCTTCCCAGTCTGGCCGGCGCCTGTTTACCTTTACTAAGATTGAAAAGAATCCGGCTCGTGGAGAACATTCCACTGTTGCAGGCGGACGCCGCCGATGTGAGAACCACGAAGTTGATGATTCCGGCAGCCACGGGAACCCCGATCAGACCGAATGTTTTCACAAATGGGCTCTCTGCTGCCGTCAGCTCCATCCAAGGATTGATGCACAGCAGAACGATGATAGCCCCTACATAAAAGAAGAGGATACGCAACGGTATCTTATTGATGGCAGAAGGGATATTCTTCTGGGGATTGGACGTTTCCGCCGCCGACACCCCGATGAGTTCCACACCGACGTAGGCGAAGATCACCATCTGCAGGGAGAGAAGGAAGCCACTCATCCCATTGGGGAAGAAGCCGCCATTCTCCCATAAGTTCGTCACGGTCACCGGTCCTGCATCCGTATTGAACCCGATGGCAAGCAGGACCACGCCCACTGCAATGAGGGCGAGGATCGTAATCACCTTGATCAGGGCGAACCAAAATTCCAGTTCACCGAACAGCTTGACCGTCAGAAGATTGAACCCAAGAAGAATGACCAGACAGATCAGGGCCGGAATCCACTGGGGAATGTCAAACCAATAATTCACATACACCCCGACTGCGATCACATCGGCCATTGCCGTCATGATCCAGCAGAACCAATACGTCCAGCCCGTGACAAACGAAGCCCATGACCCGAGATAGTCCTCCGCTATATCGGTGATGGATTGATACCCTGCTTTCGAAAGCAATAGTTCGCCGAGTGCCCTCATGACGAAAAACAGTGCGATTCCAACGAGTAAATACGCAAAGATGATGGAAGGACCCGCCGATTGTATCGCCTTACCGGACCCAAGGAACAGCCCGGTCCCGATCGTACCCCCGATGGCAATCAGCTGTACATGGCGATTGGAAAGATCCCTCTTTAACTCTTGTTGTGCCAAAACAAACTCCTCCTCAACATGTTCCACGTGAAACGAAAATAAAAAAAAGAGATTGGAAGCATCCAATCTCTGAGTCGAAAAGAATATCAAATATAGATCTCCCCTCGTTCGGAAAATCCATACCCGGTACCCTTCTGTCCTTTTGCCTGAGATTGTGAACCCTTCGGCGCCGCTTGAATAGCGGTCTCTCCAGAAGCTGCTCCTGCTGTAGTGTGACCCACAGCGATCGTAGCTTGATATTGTTATGTTTGAATAGTTATATATTGTAGACCCGTTGAATGGATTTGTCAAAGGAAGATCCTCCTTGTGCAGAAGCCACGCAACTGATTCCTCCAGATGATGTCAGTTACTTGGTTGAGCTCTCCAGATCGACCAAATCTTTTTTTATTTTTTGCATTGACAGTGATAATCATTCTCATTATTATAAAGCTTAGAAACGCACTCATACCATACGGGGGAATACATATGTTGGATTCGCTTTTTCTTTCATTTCGTGAAGGCCTGGAAGCGGCCTTGATCATCGGCATTATTTTGGCAACGCTCTCACAGCTGAACCGGAAGCATCTTGCCAAGGTTGTCGGATTCGGTACCATTGCAGGCGTCATCAGCAGTTTGATCCTGGGCTGGGGTCTATTCACGTTTGCACAAAGCATTTCCCATGAAGCAGAAGAAATCATGGAGGCCGTCATGAGGATCGTGGCCGCAGGCTTGATTGCCTACTTCATCCTTTGGCTCCACCGCAATCAGCAGGTTGCCGGCAAAATCAAAGGGCAAACGGAGAAGTCTTCTACATCCAAAATCGGCTTATTCTTATTGGCCTTCCTGTCTGTCATCCGCGAAGGCATGGAGCTTATGGTATTTAATATGACCAAGATCTCAGAAAGCGCCGGTACCGTGGCTCTCGGTAGCATCATCGGAATCGTAGCGGCTGCACTCGTTGCCTATGTGATCTTCAAAACGACGATCAAGCTTAACCTTTCACTGATCTTCAAAGCACTGGGCCTCATCCTCGTCTTCCTTGGCGGAGAAATGTTTGCCGAAGGAATCGTAGAGCTTCTGGAAACGCACTCTGAAGCGATGGAAATCCTATTCCTGGCCGTCTTCATCGTTCCGGCATTGTTTATCCTCCTGAAGGATGATGTAGCGAGATTCTGACGAGCGGCATAACAAAAAGAATCCCATCTCAATCGAGATGGGATCTTTTTATTGCTTGATGATCAGTATTCCAACCGAAATCAGAATGGAGCAAGCCCCCATGATGAATGTACTCTGGGTGATCCGCGTGGAAAGAGTGGATTTGAATGCCTGGAAATCATGATCTCCCTTGATCAGGTCATCCGTTCGCTCCATGGATCGCGACCTCCGGATCATCCGCTCGCCAATGATCTTAAACCCCTCTGCGACAGGTGTCAGGAACCCTGTCTTCATGATCAACGAGCTGACACCCAGGATCAAAAGGCAGAGACCGATCAGAAAGGCAGAGTCGGCTAAATCAGCTTTGGATCCAAGCTTCAACCCGATAGCAGCCACCCATCCGGAAACGGTGACCATCGCAAGACCCATCTTCCATTTCATCAAGAATCCCCCCTTTTTTATCCTTACGCTCTCCATCCACCAAATGACTTGAAAACAGGCTTTGTTATTCCGATACTTTCTCCGCCCACTTCAAGTACGGATAGCGGTTGACCGGATACACAATGTCCTTGAAGTTCTGTGCGGTCATATAGTTGTTGGTATAGTGATAGATCGGGTTGAACGGCAGGTCTTCCATTAGTACTTCTTCTGCCTGATGAAGGAGATCGTAGCGTTTCGCTGTATCCTGCTCCACTTTGGCGTCTGCCATCAGCTTGTCGTACTTATCATTTACCCAGTTTGTTCGGTTGTTCGGGCTGTCTCCGAGGTAGTAGTCAAGGATGACGACCGGATCCACCAGGACCCCGATCCATCCCATACGGGCCATCTGGAAGTTCTTTTGCTGGGTCGTATCAAGATAGGTCTTCCATTCCTGATTGGAAAGCTTGATATCGACGCCAAGGTTCTTCTTGTACATGGACTGGACGGCTTCTGCGATCTTCTTGTGGTTCTCGGATGTGTTATACGTGAGGGTCACAGCCGGCAGCTCGCTCCAGCCTTCCTCTTTCATGCCTTCTTCCAAGAGCTTTTTCGCTTCTTCGGCATTCGATTCGAAATAGGCTCCGCCCTGTTCACGGAAGTCGCCATCGCCTGTATCCACCCCGCCTGGTACAAAGGCATAAGCAGGTGTTTCACCGGCTTTCGTGACGTTTTTGGTGAGGGACTCGCGGTCAACGGCTAAAGTGAACGCACGACGGATTTTTTCATTGGTAAACGGTTCCTTGTCGACATTGAACATGTACATATATGTTCCGAAGTATGGCACTTCACTATATTCCTTGGAGTCCTTCTCCTGGGCTACCACATCAGATGGAAGGGTCTGGATCAAATCCAATTCCTTTGTCTTGAACATCTGATAGTAGGTGGTAGCATCATTGACCATCTTGTAGGTGACTTTATCAAGATTGACGACTTTGTTATCCCAGTATTCCTTATTCTTCTCAATGACCACTTCACTATCATGCTTCCAGTTCGTGAGCTTGAACGGCCCGTTGCTCACATACGTGTCTGCGCCTGCCGCCCAGTTTTTATTTTCTTCGACCGTATCCTTCTTCACAGGATAGAACGTCCACATGGTCAATAGTTCATCGAAGTAGCTGAGGGGAGCTTCGAGGTCCACAACAAGCGTTTTTTCATCTTTCGCTGTTACGCCTACATCTTCCACTTTTCCTTTGCCTTTGTTATAATCCTCGGCGCCTTTTAGGTAATAAAGGTAGAATGCGAACGAACTTCCTGTATCAGGGTTCAGCACACGTTTCCATGCATATTCGAAATCTTCTGCCGTGACATTGCTGCCGTCGGACCATTTGGCATCGTCACGGATCGTGAAGGTATAGGTTTTCCCATCTTCTGATACATCGGCCTTACTTGCCGTTCCAAGGACCGGTTTTCCTTCTTTGTCCTTCGTATACAGTCCTTCGAATACATGATCCATCACCCATCCGGATGTGGTATCGGTGGCAAGAGCCGGGTCGAGATCAGGCGGCTCACTCATGGCATTGACCGTAATTTCCTGTGCCACCTTTCCATCGGCTCCGCTTCCTGACTCCTTACTGCTGCATCCTGCGGCCACAAGGGCGAGGGATGTGACCAAAAGCAAACTCTGTGTCCATTTTTTCATCGGGGTTCCTCCTTCAATCATTTAATATAGATGACACGCTGTCCAGTGGTTCGTTTCTACTTCTTTCCACTCCGGTACCTGCTGTGCGCAAATCTCCGTCGCATAGGGGCAACGGGTCCTGAACCGGCAGCCGCTCGGCGGGTTCACAGGGCTCGGGGGATCCCCTTCAATGACAATCTTCTCTCTTTTCGCTGCAGTGGGATTCGCAACGGGGATGGCTGAAAGCAGAGCTTTCGTATACGGGTGAAGAGGGTTGCGAAACAGTTCATCACTGTCTGCAAGCTCCATCATCCGACCGAGATACATGACTCCGATACGGTCGCTGATATGCTTCACCATTCCCAGATCATGGGCAATGAAGAGATAGGTGAGCTCCTCTTCCTGCTTCAGATCCTCCAAGAGGTTGATCACCTGGGCCTGGATGGAAACATCGAGGGCGGAAATCGGTTCATCGGCGACGATGAATTTCGGTTCCACCGCCAGGGCGCGGGCAATCCCGATCCGCTGACGTTGTCCACCACTGAATTCATGGGGGTATCGCTTGGCGTGCTCCGGCTTCAAGCCGACCTTTTCAAGGAGCTCATACACCCTTTCCTGTCGGGCTTTTCCCCTTGCCAATCGATGAGCATCAATTCCTTCAGCAATGATATCCCCTACCCTCATGCGGGGGTTCAGGGATGCGTGGGGATCCTGAAAGATCACCTGGATCTCCCGGTTGGCCCGCTTCTTCTCTTTCTTATCGAGTTTGGTCATATCGCGACCGTTATAATGAATCGTTCCTGACGTCGGCCCCTCTAAACCTACGATCGTCTTCCCGAGGGTGGACTTCCCGCTTCCACTTTCCCCGACGAGTCCAAACGTTTCACCTTTCTTGATCTGGATGGAGATATCATCGACCGATTTGACGACGGCTCCTTTTCCGATCGGATAATGCTTCTTCAGCTTGTCTACTTCTATGATGTGGGTCATCACTCTTCCCTCCCTGCGCTGACAAGTTCCGTGAGTGCCGGGGTCCTTGGATCGTTCAGCCAGCACTTCGCTTCGTGACCTTCCCCGATGGCAAAGGCAGGCGGCATCTCTTCGACACATACTTCCATGGCGTACTTGCAGCGGGGAGCAAACGGACATCCCTTCGGCGGAGAGAATAGGTCAGGCGGTGTACCTTCAATCGGGACAAGTCGCTCCTTTTCTGCTGCCTCAATATCCGGGATCGACTCCAGCAGCCCCCAGGTGTAGGGATGCTTCGGACGATGGAACAGCTCTTCGACAGTGGCCGTCTCTACGATCAGCCCACCGTACATGACGGCTACACGCTCGGCCGTTTCGGCCACGACGCCGAGATCATGGGTGATGAGGATGATCGACGTACCCATCTCATCCTTCAGTCCCTTCATAAGATCAAGAACCTGGGCCTGGATGGTCACATCAAGGGCCGTGGTCGGTTCATCGGCAATCAGGATTTCAGGATGACAGGCAAGGGCGATGGCAATCATGATCCGCTGCCTCATCCCACCGCTGAATTCGTGGGGATACTGTTCGTAGCGTTCGGAAGGGTTCGGGATCCCGACCTTCCTGATCATCTCGACAGCCCGCTTCTTCGCTTCATCCCGTTTGACGCTCTGATGGGTGATGATGCTTTCTTCGATCTGCTTCCCGACCTTCATCGTCGGATTCAGGGACGTCATGGGATCCTGGAAGACCATGCTGATCCTGGATCCTTTGACCTTCTGCATCTCCCGTTTGGAAAGCTTCAGGAGGTCCCTCCCGTCAAACAACACTTCTCCTTGCTTAATCCGTCCCGGAGGGGTTGGGATGAGCCCCATGACGGCTTGCACCGTCACACTCTTCCCGCTTCCGCTCTCCCCGACGATGGCGAGGATCTCTCCTTTATTCACATGGAAGGATACGTCCCGTACTGCCTGGACCTCGCCTCCGTATGTTTTAAAACCGACTTCCAGATGGTTGACTTCAAGTAGACGTTCCATCCTGTTCACCTCCTTATTTATTCGATTTAGGATCCAGTGCGTCTTGAAGACCGTCGCCAAACGCATTGAATGCGAACATGGTGAGGGAAATCATCAAGCCTGGGAAGAATAGACGCCACCACTGGCCGCTTAGGATGACACCAAGTGAATCATTTGCCATTGTCCCCCAGCTGGCAAAAGGAGCCTGGACACCGAGTCCAAGGAAGCTCAGGAACGATTCGGCAAAAATGGCCTGTGGGATCGTGAACGTCAAGTTGACGATGATGATCCCGGCTGTGTTCGGGATCAGATGCCGCCAGATGATCTTCGAATGGGAGGTGCCCAGTTTTTCTGCCGCGAGTACATATTCCTGCGACTTCAGCTGCAGGATCTGTCCCCGGATGATCCTCGCCATCCCTACCCAGCCCGTGACGGAAAGGGCAATGATGATGGACGTGATGCCTGGTTCCATGATGACCATGAGGAGGATGACGATGAGCAGATAAGGGATTCCGTATAAGATCTCCACGATCCGCATCAGGATGCTGTCGATGCGGTCACCGACCTTGCCGCGGCCTGCCATGTAGCCGGAAATCCCGCCTATGGTCACACCGAGGATGATATCAATGGCAGCAGCAATGAGACCGATGGTAAGGGAGACTCGCGCTCCGTACCAGGTTCGTGACCACACATCCCGTCCGAGGTCATCCGTACCGAACCAGTGATCCCCGTTCGGCGCAATATTCGTTTTCTCAAGATCCTGCCCTGCTGGGTCATACGGTACAAGATGGGGTCCGAAGATACCTAATAGAATGATGACGAATAGCAGTGATAGCCCCAAAATGGACATCTTGTTCTTGATCACATTCAGGAGCATTTCCTTCCATACGCCCATGCTTGGGCGTTCGGCTGCTTCCTGTTCTGTTTTGTTGGCTAATGGACGGAATAGGGAGTCGTCGACTCGTTTGGCTTCCATGTTACTCCCCTCCACTCGTAAGTTTTATTCTCGGGTCGATGAATCGGTAGGAAATGTCGATCAAGAACAGGGTAACCACCAAAAGGGTGCTGAAGAAAATCGTCGTCCCCATGATGACGGGATAATCCCTGTTGAAGATGCTGTCGACGAAGTAGCGGCCGATACCCGGTATGGCAAAAATCTTCTCGATGACGAAGGTACCGGTGATCAAGG
This sequence comes from Rossellomorea marisflavi, assembly GCF_022170785.1. Lineage (NCBI taxonomy): Bacteria > Bacillati > Bacillota > Bacilli > Caryophanales > Bacillaceae > Rossellomorea > Rossellomorea marisflavi. Next base: position 4,237,025 of record NZ_CP081870.1, read on the forward strand.
CGACGAACAGCGGTCCGATGAAGGAAATCACGGGAAGGATGGCATTCCGGATCCCGTGCCTGATGACAAGCTTGGTCGTCGATAACCCTTTGGCATCGGCGGTCCGGATGTAGTTCTGGTTCAGCACCTCGAGCATGCTTGAGCGCATGAAGCGTGCGATGACGGCGAGTGGTGTCGCAGCCAGGGCCAGTGACGGGAGGATGGAGTGCTGCCATGTTCCCCAAGAAGCGACGGGGAAAATACCCCATTCTACTGCGAAATACTTAATCAGGAGCGGCGCCAGGATGAAGCTCGGAACCGATATCCCGATGATGGCGACGAACATGGACAGATAATCCAGTGCCCGATTATGATGGAGCGCAGCCACAATGCCGAGCAGCAGACCGAACGCCAAGGCGATGACAAGCGCCTGCAGTCCCAAGAGGGCCGATGCCGGTGCTCCTTCTGCAATGATCGTATTGACCGAACGCGTCTCCGACTGGATGGAAATGCCGAGGTCAAAAGTGGCCAAGTCCTTCATATATAGAAGATACTGAACGGCAATCGGCTCATCGAGATTGTATTTCGCCCGCATATTCTGCAGCACTTCAGGCGGCAGGACATCGGCATCCGAAGCAAACGGATCCCCCGGGATCATCTTCATGATCAGGAACGTCAAGCTGGCAATGACCCAGATGGTCATCAGCATGGTGAACAATCGTTTAACTATGTACATCCACTCACCTCCAAGGTTTTTTTGTTCTGTATCAGGCGTTCACACTGCCGAGCACACCATTGGTCGCCGACATGGCAATGATCACACATCCCCACATATGCTTGTACGCCGTAACCATATCATCACAGGTGAAACGGATGCTCCTCGGCCCGGTCAGTTCCACCGTCGGAAGCGTCGTAGTCATCATCGCCTGCTGTGATCCCTTCAGTACAAGGTCGAAGGTGACGGGCCCCTCGGTTTGCAGTGGTACGCCCTGTTTGGTTTCTTTCACGGCTTCTTCCGCTTTTTCCCGGATTTCCTTCCGTGCCACTTCAGGGTGGAGAAGCTCGGCTGCGAATCGGTCCACGGCACGTTTTGTGACGGCTGCTTTCACTGAAGGCAACGTTTCCTTCACTTCAGCGACGTACGCATCGTCACCCGAGATGAAGATGGCCGGTACTCCGAAGCTTCCTGCCACGAGAGAATTCATCTCTGTTTCCCCGACAACCTGTCCATTGATCTTCATTTCGTTTACACAAATGCCGGCAAGGGTGTGACTGATGACCGCCCGTTCCGATCCCGCTTCACGACCGTGATGGCCGACGAACATGATGCCGTCGAAGCTTTCATCCAGTCCCTCGAGCTGACACATGACGCGGTTGTTGCCGGATACGAGAGTGGCACGGGGATCCAGTTCTTCAATCAATAGATTCGACATATTCCCGTGCCCATCGGCTACGACAACGGCCGTTGCCCCGCCGTTATATGCTCCTTCAATGGCCGCATTCACATCGGCGGTCATCAGGTGCCGGAAGCGCTGATATTCAGAAGGCGTCTTCAGCTGCTGATTGGTTGCCACTCCTGATATTCCTTCCATGTCTGCAGAGATAAAGATTTTCATAGGAAACCCTCATTTCATTTTTTTATAAGTATTCAAACGTATTCTTATAGTTTTCGAGCTGGATGATGGTGTTGTAGGAAATGACCCCTTCGATCTTATCCAGCTTGAAGATGAAATCCCTGATGTCTTCCTGATTCTGGACGTTGATCTGGATCAGGAGGGGATACTCCCCGGAAGTGATTGTAATATAGCGTACCTCCCGGATCTGGCTGAGGGAGTTTTTCACCTTCTCGATCATCCCCTGTCCCACCTTCAGCTGTATAATCGCGCCTGCCTTTAACCCCAAGGCAATCGGATTGACGACACCAACGACTTCAATGATTTCGTTTTGCACAAGATTTTTATACCTGAGCCGGATGGTCTTTTCTGTTACTTCCAGTTCATTTGCTATTTCAGAAAAGGGAATTCTCCCATCCCTCGATAGCATTTTGATAATTCCACGATCTAATTCATCGATCTGATAGTCCACTTGCTTCCCTACTCCCCGAACGTATTTCTCAAACTTATTACCCATATCAGTACACAATCTGAAATTAACGAACATTTACAATACTAAATTTTTCAATTACTATCGTTATAAGGAAATTTTGAGTATAGAGGGTATTATATAAAATTAATTTTCAGAAAGCAATGATAATTCTGGATAATAGGAGGGAATTTATTTCATGATAGCTTTAACGAACGTAACAGGTGTAGATGGGACGGGGAGAGAACTGAAAGATTCGATCATTCTTATTAAAGAGGGGAAGTTCGTATCGGTGGATGCGGATTCCGTACCAGAAGGATATGAAGTAATTGATGCCGCGGGCAAGTATTTCACACCGGGGTTGATTGACGTGCACACCCATCTCGGGGTCCACGAAGAGGGACTTGGAAAGGAAGGGCAGGATTTCAACGAAACGAGCTCCGCCACCACCCCGGGAGTCAGGGCGATTGATGGGATCAATCCAAAGGACCGAGGATTTGAAGACGCAAGACGGGCAGGGGTAACCACGGTTCAGGTTATGCCGGGAAGCGCCAATGTGATCGGCGGGGAAATGTGCGTACTGAAGACGGTGGGGGACATCGTCGATGAGATGGTCATCCGGAATCCATCGGGTCTGAAAGCAGCTACGGGAGAAAATCCGAAGCGATTCCACGGGGAAAAGGGCCGGATGCCTACGACGCGTATGGGCGTGGCCGGCCTCCTGCGAAAGAAGTTCATCGAGGCGCAGAACTATAAGAAGAAAGTATCATCAGGGGAAACCGGCCGCGATGTGGAGCTCGAGCCTATTGTCAAAGTGCTGGATAAAGAGATCCCACTGCGGGTCCACGCACACCGCGCCGATGATATCGTGACGGTGCTGAGACTGAAAAGGGAGTTCGACTTCGATGTGACGATCGAACACTGTACGGAAGGTCACCAGATCGCCCCGTTCATCGCGAAGCACGATGTTCGCGTATCCGTTGGACCAACCATGACGCCACGTTCAAAAGTAGAGCTCTCCGATAAGGGATGGAACACACTCCTCGCCCTTGCCGAAGCAGACGTACCGTTCTCGATTACGACCGATCACCCTGTCATTTCCATCGAGCACCTGATGACGAGCGTGATTCTCTCCGTGAAATACGGACTGACCGAAGCGCAGGCCATGAAGGCCATCACATCCGATGCTGCTAAGCATCTCGGCGTGGACGACCGGGTAGGGACCGTGGAAGCCGGCAAGGATGCGGATTTTGTCCTGTGGAATGGGACGCCGTTCGACCTCAGGAACCAAGTGGAACATACCTATATCAACGGAGTGCGGGTTTTCGGCGAGTGACCGTACCCGTCATTATAAGGAGGACTTCAAGATGACCAAAGGACTTTCATCCAAGGATCTACTCGACTTTTCATTCATTTCCGATCCCCAGATTTCACCCGACGGCAAACGGGCCCTGTTTGTCAAAAGGACCGTGCTCAATGACGAACGTTACCGGTCCAATCTGTATCATATCAACCTCGTGACCGGAGAGATTTCTCCCTTCACCCACGGGGATGCTTCCGATACGCAGCCGAGGTGGTCTCCCGACGGAAAGAACATCGTATTCGTGTCAGATCGGTCAGGTAAACGCCAGCTTTGGCGCATGGCCACGGACGGAGGAGAAGCAAGAGAGGTTACCTCGTTCAAACATGGTGCTTCCCAGCCAGTCTGGTCGCCTGATGGAAAGAAGATCATCGTCACGGCCCCGTTACGTGAGAGAGAAGGATTGCGGAAAGCGGAAGAAAACAAAGAAGAATCAACGCTCAAGCCCTTTATCACCACGAGCATGCAATATAAGTCCGATGCCGAAGGATTTTCCGATGGCACCTATCGCCAGCTTGTCCTTTTAGACCTTGAAACGGGGATGGAAACCGTGCTGACAGGCGGACCGTATGACCATGGAATTCCGGCCTTCTCACCCGACGGATCCACGGTAGCCTATTGTGCCAACCGCTCTGCCGATCATGAGAGGACCTTCTTCTCTGACGTTTATGAGCTCGACTTGGAAACCCTGAAGGCGGAAGTCCTCACCAGCGGCGACCTTCGTTTGCGCTTGCCGAACTATTCCCCGAAAGGCGATACCCTTTCCCTTCTCGGAGATGATATGACATATGCCGGTTCAACGCTCACAAGGGTTTGGACGCTTGATCGAAAGACGAGGGAATTGACTTGTCTTACTGAGGACTGGGACGTGGAATGCAGCGATGTGGCCATCAATGATATGGGGACGGGAACGGCCGTCGGTGCGGTATGGTCAAAGGATGGCCATGCGCTGTACTTCGCTGCGAGCGACCGCGGTGCCACCAACCTTTACCGCATCACATTGGAGCGTGAGATCACCACGATCATCGATGGGAAGCGGCAGGTGTACGGCTTCAGCATGGACTCCGCTCAGGACAACATCCTGTTTGCCGTCAGCCAATATGATATTCCGGGAGATCTATTCCTCCTGGATTCTACTGGTGAGAAGAGACTTTCGTGGGAAAACGAGGATGCTTTAAAGGATATCGAGCTCTCCATCCCTCAAGAATTCCCGATTCAGGCAGAGGACGGAACGGTTCTTCAAGGATGGATCATGAAGCCTGTTGGCAGCAATGAAACATCCCACCCCCTTGTCGTGGAAATCCACGGTGGTCCCCATGCCATGTACAGCTACGGATTCATGCACGAGTTTCAGGTGCTTGCATCCAAGGGGTATGGCGTCCTTTATACAAATCCGAGGGGAAGCCACGGGTACGGTCAGACCTTCGTCGATGCCGTCCGGGGCCGGTACGGGGGGATTGATTATGAAGACATCATGACGACACTGGACCAGGCGCTCGAGACCTTCGACTGGATCGATCCGGATCGCCTCGGTGTCACCGGAGGAAGCTACGGCGGCTTCATGACAAACTGGATCGTAGGTCAGACTGACCGCTTCAAGGCAGCCGCCACCCAGCGCTCGATCAGCAACTGGATCTCCTTCTTCGGCGTCAGCGATATCGGCTATTACTTTACGGAATGGGAGCATAAGACGACCATCCTCGAGGATCCCGATGAGCTTTGGCGCATCTCCCCTTTGCGCTATGTGAAGAACGTAGACACACCGCTCCTGATCCTTCACAGCGAGAACGACCTTCGCTGTCCAATCGAGCAGGCGGAACAGCTGTATATTGCACTGAAGCAACTGAAGAAGGAAACGCGTTTCGTCCGGTTCCCTGAATCCAATCACGAGCTGTCACGAAGCGGCAAACCAGGTCTGAGACTCATCCGCCTCGATGAAATCACCGATTGGTTCGATCAGTATCTGAAATAAAGGAGAGATGCGAGATGAACGTCTTACTCACAGGATTTGAAGCCTTCCTCGGCATGGAGTCCAACCCGACTGAGATCATCGTCCGTCAGCTGGACGGATCGACCGTGGCCGGGAACACCATCATCGGAAAAGTACTTCCCGTCGACTTCACCCAGTCGGCGGGCATCCTCCTCGACGCCATCAAGGAGCATGAACCTGACGTCGTCCTGTCCCTCGGACTTGCTGCAGGAAGGAACCGCATCACCCCAGAGAGGATCGCCATCAACTGTATGGACGGAGAGCCCGACAACGCAGGAAACCGCTATGACGGGCAAAAAATCATCGAAGATGCCCCCGATGCGTACTTCTCGACCCTGCCCATCAAGGAGTTTGAAATGGAGCTCCGCAGGCAATCACTGCCCGCCAGTATCTCCAATACGGCCGGGACCTATCTGTGCAACCAGATCATGTACGCCGCCAGGCATCATATCGAAACACATCAGCTGAAGATCCGCTCAGGATTCGTCCATATTCCGGCGCATCACGGACTTGCTTTGGATAATAAAAAGCTTCCATCTTGGTCTGTAGGGGATTTAGTAGAGAGTGTGCGGGTGATGGTGGGTATTTTGTAAGATTCGTTAAACGAAAAGAGCGGGATGCTTATGTGCTCCCGCTCTTTTTTTATCTCATTCGTTCTTTTTTCGGCCGGCCAAAACCTGAATACATACTCTTCAATTGCTCCGGATTTTGGAGGATATACATGTATCGATGCAGGTATGTAGCTATGTACGCCATGATCAAGATTAGTACAGAGTAAGCGCCAACCAATACCATCATCTTAAAGGATTTCGACACGGTTAAAGAGAGCAGGAATTGAGCCCCGATGTATCCCATACTTGATGCAGTAATGATCGGGGACAGATTGAGGCTTGAAGGATTCTCATCCAACCTGTCATAAGTCCCGGAATACAACATCCGGTAATTGAAGATTTGAAAAAATACGAGGGCAGCAACCAGAAGGACGGCACTGATCACACCATAAAGTGGCCCCTCCACTCCTACATGCACATACATTAATTTTTGGGAAACGATGAAATAAAGGTAAGCTACGGCGACACCCAACACACCCATGTACAAGAAATAGGATTTTTCAAACTTAAAGGGTGCCACAAGGTAGACGATCCCCCATATATGCATGAGTATGACTGGGATCATGCCCGCCCAAAAGAATCCTCTATGAAAAGGGTCACTAAGGAGAGGGAGTACCCCGAGTAAGTCCATGAATAGTAGTAAGAATACAACTACATTCTGCCGATTTTCCTTAGGGAATTGCATATGAGTCAGGTAAAAGTCGGGTAAATCTTTCTCTTGTTTTTTCGGTTTATTCACTCCAGGGTCACCTCTTATTTTGATAATCTTGTATGAAATAAATGCTTATTTCCAATTTTTTAACATCTTTATCATGATTGTATCGTTTTTGGTTTCTTTTTACCAAACGTTATTCCTCTTCCAAAACTCATAATCTACTCATAAAAAAGAAGCATAGAATCCTATGCTCCTCACTTCAACCCCTGCGGAAACGTAAACACATTGAACGGGTCATATTTTCGATTGATCCGGTTGAGCGCCGGGGCGTTCCCTCCAAAATACTCCCTCTCATAGTTCGGTAGATTGCTAATGGGAAAATTAACAAACGATCCCCTCGTAATGGGTTTGATGGATCGGAAACGTTCCTGGACCCATTCGCGGTTGACCTTGGCGACACAGTCGTCCGTCCAGACGGATTGAATGCCGAGGATATAGCGGGCGTCCCGGAAGAAGAAGGCGGTGTCCCGTTTTCCGACGCTTTCAATGGCACCGCCCAGGGCATAGAACGAAACGGCGGCGTAGACGGATCCTTCTGCGGGATGTTGGACAAGGTCAGCGATTTTTGAGAGTTCCTTCTCTGAGTAGTCCCTCTGTACGAATCGACCTGTGGACTTGAACTTTTCTGATGGAGGATAGGTCGCCTCCACCTTCTTCACGGCTTCCAGGAAAGAGGATTCTTCCAGCTCTTCCCGGTATCCTTCCACCGCCCGGAACGGTTGGAGGAGTGCACTTGCTTCTGCCGGTGTCCCGTAGAAGAACCCCCGCGCGAATATGCCGAGTCCTTCCCCTTCGGCGTTGTAGAAGCTTGCTACGACGGTCATACGGGGATCGAGGTCCGGAAGCCACTTCTGCCAGATATCCATGACGTTTGCCTGTTTGTCCTTCGTGGTGCCGACATAGAAAAACTGAACCAATGTAACGGTTGGATTGGTCGGTTCCGGCAACTGGAACGTCATGCCCACCACGACACCGAAGTTCCCGCTCCCTGCCCCACGGCACGCCCAGAACAGGTCGGCATTCGTGTCCTTATTCGCCTTGATCAGCTTTCCCTGATCGTTAACCAGTTCCAATTCAAGTAAGCTATCGCACCCGAGTCCTAGGAGCCTGCTCGAGTATCCCCAGCCTCCCCCGAGGGTGAATCCCGACACCCCCACCGTCGGGCATGTCCCACCGGGAAACGCATAACCGTTGGACCCGACAAAATCATACACGGCCGTGTTCTTTGCACCGGCCTCCATCCTGAGGAGATTCTTCTCACGATCAAGCTCGAGCCTGTACAGACGGCTGATATCGATGACGAGGACGCAGTTCCCGGTGGAATATCCCTCATAGTGATGCCCGCCCGACCGGATACGGATTGGCACACACCGCTTCCTTGCCCAGCGCACCGCGTTCGCTACATCCTGCTTGTCCCCGCAGTAGACGATGACAAGTGGGAATTTATTGATTGCCCGGTTCCACTCCTGGCGGGACTCTTCATATTCTGGCGATTTCGGGGTCACAATTTCACCCGTCAGTCCTTCAAAAAACCATGATTCTAACTTCATACCTTTCACCTCTATGAATACTTATAACTACTAGTATCGTATTCATGGCTGGTAGAAAGGTGCGGGGAAGTCCGGTACTATGAGGTGAAAATTACCTTCTTGTCAAGACGGGAACCCTGTGCTATAGTACCTGTAAGCGTTTTAAACAAATACTATTAATTGGCGTGTTACTGGTAAAGCAGGCAAGACCAAAATAATTTGCTCCATTCCATCCGTGGAATCGGTGCACATTGTTTTGGTCTTTTTTTATTGTCCTACCAGGCCGCTTCAAGGGGATGAAAACATGAATTATTCTAAATTGGGGAAAGAGATCCTGGCATTATCCGGAGGGAAGGATAATGTATCCATGGTCACACATTGTGCCACTAGATTGAGATTCGAATTCTATGATTCTTCAAAGGTAAAAGGTAAAGAAATCGAAGGCCTTCCGGGCGTGATCTCCGTCGTTAATAAAGGTGGACAGTACCAGGTGATCATCGGCAACGAAGTACAGCAGGCCTACCGTGCGATCAAGGAAGAGCTCGGTGAGGGCGTAACCTCTTCAAAAGAGCCTCGCGAAGGGGATAAAGAAGAGAAAAAAGGATACATCACCCGTCTCATCAGTGTCATCTCGACTACTTTCACTCCGTTTATCCCTGCCATCATCGGGGCTGGTATGATCAAGGCCGTTTTGGCTGTACTCGTCTTGACCGGGGTATTGACCGAAGAAAGTCAAACGTACTTTATATTGAATACGGTTGCAGATGCTGCCTTCTTCTTCATGCCGATGCTCCTTGCATACGGGGCATCCATCAAGTTCAAGACCAATCCGGTGCTGTCCATGACCATCGCCGGTGTGCTTCTTCATCCGAATTGGGGAACCTTCCTGACTTCAGGTGATGATTTATTCTTCATGGGCATCCCGGTGCGTCTGACTGATTACGCTGGTTCTGTCCTGCCGATCATCATCACGGTCTGGATCATGTCTTATATTGAGCGATTCGCTGAATGGGTCTCCCCATCGGTCATTAAATTCTTTTTAAAGCCACTGCTTATCCTGATTATTACCGCTCCACTTGCCGTGGTCATCATCGGGCCGATCGGTACATATTTGAACGACCTGGTAGCTGCAGGGGCAGACGGAATCAACAACCACGCAAGCTGGCTGATCCCGATGCTGATGGGTGGATTGCAGCCATTCCTCCTGATCACCGGGACGGCTTGGGCTATGACACCGATTGCCACGACCCAGTTGTCGAATAACGGATCGGAGATGATCAACGGTCCTGGGATGCTCGCATCCAATATCGCGCAGGGTGCCGCCACCCTTGCCGTTGCAGTCAAGTCGAAGAATAAGGAATTGAAACAGCTCGCAGGTTCCGCAGGGTTTACAGCCCTTGTGGGAATTACAGAGCCATCTCTATATGGAGTCACACTTAAACTGAAGAAACCGCTCATTGCCGCCATGATTGGAGGCGCCTGCGGTGGGATTTACGCAGGATTATCTGGACTAGTCCGTTACGCATTTGTATCACCGGGACTTGCAGCCATTCCCGCTTTCATCGGAGAAAATCCAATGAATATCGTCCATGCATTCATTACGATCGTGATTGCCTTCGTCGTTGCGTTTGCAGCTACATGGATCCTCGGCTTTGAAGATCCTGTTGATGGATCCCCTCAAAAAGAAGAGACCGTCAGCACTCAAGACCATGTAATCAAGAGCCCACTGGAGGGACAAGCGCTACCACTGAACGAAGTCAATGATCATGTATTTTCCAACGAACTCATCGGCAAAGGACTTGCCATCCTGCCTTCCAAAGGAGAAGTACGTGCACCCTTCACTGGAGAAATCGTCACACTGATGGCTTCCAAGCATGCCGTCGGACTACGGAGCACATCAGGTATTGAAGTGTTGATCCATGTGGGGATCGACACAGTGAATCTTCAAGGGGAATTCTATGAAACCCATATCCAACAAGGCGACCGCGTTCAAGAAGGGGACCTGCTTATTACATTCGATATCGAAGCCATTCAGGCGAAAGGGTATGAAACGGTGACACCGGTCATCATTACCAATCATGCCGACTTCGGTCCGCTCATGACCGATGAAACGACAGCCGTATCCATAGGGGACACACTAATGGAGCTTTCAAAGAAGGAGGAAGAATAATGCATTATAAAACACCAAAAGACTTTCCAGAGAACTTCCTGTGGGGAGCTTCTACATCTGCCTATCAAATAGAAGGAGCTTGGAATGAGGGCGGTAAAGGAATGTCCGTCATTGATGCGATGGATCACCCCGAAGGAACAGCGGGATTCACCGTTGCCAGTGATCATTATCACCGCTATCAAGAGGATATCCGTCTCTTCAGCGAGCTCGGCCTCAAATCGTACCGCTTCTCCATTGCATGGACAAGAATTTTCCCCAATGGAACGGGAGAAGCAAACGAAGAAGGACTTGCCTTCTATGACCGGCTCATTGACGAACTGATAGCAAACGGCATTGAACCTTTGGTGACCATGTACCACTTTGATCTGCCCTTTGCCCTTGAGGAACAAGGCGGATGGCTGAACCGTCAAACCGTCGATGCCTTTACCCATTATGCTAAAACCCTTTTCCAACGTTACGGGCACAAAGTAAACTACTGGATCACGATCAACGAGCAAAATACATTGATCCTTCACCCCGGAGCCGTTGGTATTCCCAAAGGCGGAACACTGCCTACCAAGAAAGAGCTTTACCAGCAAAACCACAACATGATGGTCGCACAAGGCAAGGTCATGGGTCTATGCAAGGAACTCTGCCCTCATGCCAAGATCGGGCCGGCCCTGAATATGACGTCCATGTACCAGGCCACAAGTAAACCTGAGGATGCCATCGCCGCCCACAACTGGGAAACCCTGAGAGGGTACAGCTTCCTTGACCTGGCCGTACACGGACGCTATAACCCATTGTTATGGAGTTACCTCGAAGAACGGGATTGGCTTCCTCGCATCGAGGCGGATGACTTCGACGTGATGCAGAAGGGAAGACCCGATTTCGTCGCCATGAATTATTACTCTACTGCCACCATTGCTGAGAGTACAGGATCAGCGGAAGATGTCAGCCCCCGTGCAGGTGATCAGCAGATCATGCTGGGAGAAATAGGGGTATACCGTCCAGAAGAAAACCGGTATGTCGATAAAACACAGTATGGATGGGTGATTGATCCCGTCGGCTTACGACTGACCTTACGAAAGATCTATGAACGTTACGCCCTTCCCATCGTGATCACGGAAAATGGAATCGGTGCTCCAGATGAATTGACCGCAGAAGGAAACGTCCATGATGACTACCGTATTCAATTCCTCCGCTCTCATATCGAGCAGATCCAACTGGCCATAACCGACGGTGTCGATGTCTTCGGATACTGTCCGTGGGCTGCCATGGACGTCGTCAGCACCCACCAGGGATATGGGAAGCGATATGGTTTCATTTATGTAGACCGTGGCGAGTTTGATTTAAAAGGAATGGACCGCATCAAAAAAGACAGCTATTATTGGTATCAACGACTCATTTCCACGAATGGGAAAGACATCTAAGACTGCGATAGAAGATGGTGATGAAAGTGAAAGTAGTGAAAATCTTGAATAACAGCCTCGTTCTTTCAAAAGATGACCACGGACAAGAAATCATCGTGATGGGCAAGGGACTCGGGTTTAAGAGCAAAGAAGGCGATACGATTCCGGAGGCGGCCATCGAAAAGGTCTTCGTCCCCAATGATCGTCATTCGAGACAGGAATATATCCACTTACTCCAAAGCATACCGAAAGAACATCTGGAGGCTATCAATGATTCACTAGAACGCATGAAGGCATACTGGACATACGAACTCGATCAACATGCCACGCTCATGCTCTTCGACCATCTCGCCTTTGCCATCGAGCGTAACGAAAAGGGAATCATCTTACAAAATAAATTACTGAACGAGATTCGCTTGCACTACCCGGAAGAGTTCACCGCTGCCATGGTGCTCCTCTCCGATCTAAATAAGCTGTTACCTATGGAGCTTCCTGAAGAAGAAGCGGGTAATATCGCCTTTCACCTCGTCAATGCGAGAAATGAAGAGGCTCACTTCGAGAATACGATATTAGCGGTCTCCATGCTCAAGGACATTCAAAACATCGTCCGCTATCAGCTGAATATCACGCTGGATCCAACCTCTACACGATATAACCGGTTCATCACCCACCTGCAGTACTACATCCGGCGTTTGATGGAAGACCAACAGCTCAATTCAAAGGATGTTCTATTATTCGATCGATATCGAAGTGAATATCCCGAAGAATATCAATGTGCACAGTCCATATCAACGTACGGAGAAAAAATGACCGGTAAACCCAGCACGGATGAAGAAGTCTTTTATCTCCTCATCCACCTCATCCGCTTCACGAATTACCAGGATCAATAGAAGAAAGACCAGCGGTTATCGCTGGTTTTTTTTCATGAAAAAAGCCGGCACTCCATTGAGTACCAGCTTCCCATCAATCCCGGTCCCTTGCCTGCTGGGTATCCCGGATATTCTTCTGGATCGTGATGGCTGAGAACAGGCTCAGCACGAAGGACATGGCATAGAAGCCTTTTTCGCTGAGGATGATGCTTCCCGCGTTGTAAAGGCCGATTCCGACGAGGGCGATGGCAATGATCATCGCGACCCAGCTGAGACCGTAGTAGATGCCCGATACGGGAATGTCTTCTTCTTTATCGCGCACCGCTTTTTGCAGGGATACTGCAGAGTACAGGCCGAAGATGAGGACAGCGAAGTAGTAACCTTTCTCATTGAGCTCCATACCGGCGTTGAAAAGGCCGATCAGGTAAGCGCCCAATCCGATGATGAGGGCCGCCCAGCTTGCGCCTTTAAACGCAGCAGTAGGTTCCCCTTCCTTGCGTTCCACCTTTGGTTTCGGCTTCTTCTCCTCGTTCTGTACAAACGGGTTATCATTCAAGTCTGCCATTCGTTTCTCTCCTTTTATAAAAGCATGATAAATGCGTATTCCAGAACATATTATAGCAATTATTTTACATAAATTGTTTAAACAGGGGACAATTCGTGACTTTTGATGTGCCCTTATTTAGGATATTCTCTTGCTTCCTTGTTCTAGTACCTTATTTTAGCAATTGGTAAACCTTTACTTGATTCAAAAGTCCCCCTGATTCCGTAATAGGATTCAGGGGGACTTTTGTGTGGACCTTATAAAATGGTATACAGCGTCGTATTGGCCACCGTGATCAAGGTGATAAGCACGGTATTGAGGAACGCCCCGACATAGACGTTACCGGTCTTACGGTAGAAGTAGCGATTGAAGATCGATGCCACAAGCAGGACGGGTACGAGTCCGATCACGATGATGGAAGACAGTGATTCAGACGGGTATCCGGCTGTTCCTGTGGTAAACAACAATCCGTATTGATACACAAGGTACAAGATTAATCCTCCGATGAAGTGGAGCGCAGAAATCACATACCCTTTGAATCCATCGTACTTGGTGGTTGCCGTATTCATATTCACCGACAAACCGACGATGAAGTAATAAATGAAGAAGAGCGGCGCATACTTGAGCAGGGCGAAGAGATGATGCCCTTCAAACGTCTTCACGGCCACCGTCCAGATACGGAAGTCGACCTTGAAGATCCCGTCGATAAGGTAAAGGATCCCGTAGCCGATCCCGACTGCGATAAGGACGGTCACAAGGGAAGCCACGACCGATTTCACACTAGCCTTCACGCCATAGCTTGAGATGGTAGCGCCCTCGGGTTTTTTCGAAATATAGTGATACCCTATCATCATCATAAGGGTGATTAATGCCACATTGATGGCCCAGTAGAGGATCGGATTCACAGTCGGTGCGCCGAAGAACTGCGTCGTTTCCGTTAACTTACCTTGATAGCGGAGGAAGACGTATTGGATGATGCTCAACATCAGCATAATTGGTGCCAGCACCCCGATGTTGCGGTCGGTCTTTTTCATGACGGAGGCAATGACCCCGATGGCAGACAGGGCAATGAGGACCATGCTGATCTGCCTTAACAGCCTCATACCGGATACATCACCGCTATAGAGAGCCGAGAAGAAGAGGGCCGGGAATAGACCGCCGATCACCACTAGGATCAATCCGGCGACCTTTGCCCCGTTCGACGTTGGACCAGGCAGCGGTTCCGGGAATTTCGTCCTCACATTCTTCAGGAACGGAAGACGTGAAAGGAGCGAAATGAGCGGCACGAATAATAGGAAGAATCCGACCAGGGCGACGAAAGAGAACCACTCTTTGTACATCCAGCTTTGCCCTGACGTGTCGTTAAGCGTATCGCTATAGTCTGCGAATGCCTGGCTGTAGAAATCAATGGCATATCCCGTTGAGGTCTTGGAGAAGTGATTCCACGGATGGGTCTCATTCGGTTCATAGATGACCCTTTTGCCACCGTTCACATCGTAGATCTTCCCTGCCTTTGGAGCGCTTAGATCACCGACGAAGCTTTTTCCTTCCTCTGTGTTGATATAATCCTTCTTCACAACGGATGCCCCGGCAGCAGTCGCATCGGCATCAAAGAAGAACTCATCATACTTTCCGGCAATCTTCCCTGAGAATCTCGGGCCATACGACTGATTGATGGCCTCAAGGCTGTACTCCATCGTTTTCAGCCACTGATAATCAGACCCCATGGTCAGGGAACTGAAGATCTTCCTGACCCCTGTCTTCTGGAAGTCGGCTTCATCGAGCATCACGGCATGCGTAGAGGAGAATCCACCCATGGAGTGCCCGGACACGGCGATGATCCCATTGCCTTCACCGTCCTTCAGCACGAAGTCCTGATCATACATATATTGCACGGCATCATACATGGAAAACGGCCAGAACGAGAAGAACGGAACCGGCTTTTCCATCGTACCCGTCGAATGCCCGTGATCATACTGATCGAGGGCAAGGACCACATAGCCCCGCTTCGACATTTCAATGGCCTGGGCATCCTGCATCTCGGCAGAGTTCAGGTACCCATGGGTCGCGACGATGGCGGGCCTTGGATTTTCATCGGCCCCGTCAGGTTTATAGAGCAGCCCCGACAGTTCCCCCCTTGGAGTGTCAAAGTAGATGCGTGATACATCGACCTTGCCGTTTGAGTTATTGAAGCGGGATGCTCCCACGCTTCCAACGAGAATCAACACCAGTGACACGAGCAACAGAACGACGGTTTTCTTTGATTTTCCCATCTTATCCCCCTGTGACGTTTTATTTCTATATTTATTCCGATATACGAAATATTAGCCCATACCCAGCGAAAAAAAGACACACCAAGCCCCTTGAATAAGGAATTCAAGGTCATGAATGTGTCTCACGGTCTCCTCACGGCGTATCAACTTGAAATTAATTCTATACTCGAAAGAAAACGCTGTCAATAAAAATGGTAACTTTTAACCCATTACGTTTCACCTGCAAACCTGTTAAAATGCACACTAACTGGATCCAAATGGGGTCAAAGAAAGGGCCAGAGCGCCCGGTTCCCTTGCACTTTTCCTGTAGAACCATTAAAGTATATACTGGTTGGATTTTGACCATTAGCATGTTACTTTTTAATTTTGGGAAATGCGATTTCCCTCAAGGAAAGGGTTTAACGATACAATGAAAGATAATTTTTGGCATGAGTTACCTCGGCCGTTTTTTATACTGGCACCAATGGAAGCCGTGACCGATGTGGTATTCCGCCACGTCGTAAGTGAAGCGGCACGACCTGATGTATTTTTCACAGAGTTTACGAATACAGAAAGCTACTGTCACCCGAAGGGCAAGGACAGCGTTCGCGGCCGTCTCACGTTCACCGATGACGAGCAGCCGCTTGTCGCCCATATCTGGGGAGACAAGCCTGAATACTTCCGTCAGATGAGCATCGGAATGGCGGAAATGGGCTTCAGTGGCATCGACATCAATATGGGATGTCCCGTGCAGAATGTGGCCGCCAATGGGAAAGGATCCGGCCTCATCCGCCGTCCCGACACAGCAGCCGAACTGATCCAAGCTGCAAAAGCCGGCGGACTTCCCGTGAGCGTGAAGACCCGCCTCGGCTACACTGAAGTGGACGAATGGCATGACTGGCTCAAGCATCTCCTTGAGCAGGATATCGTCAACCTATCCATCCACCTCAGGACGAAAAAAGAAATGAGCAACGTGGACGCCCACTGGGAACTGATCCCCGAGATCAAGAAGCTGCGCGACGAAATTGCACCAAACACGCTTCTGACAATCAACGGAGACATTGCCGACCGTCAACAAGGGCTTGAGCTCGCCGAAAAATACGGAGTCGACGGCATCATGATCGGACGCGGAATCTTCCAAAACCCGTTCGCCTTCGAAACCGAGAAGAAAGAGCACAGCAGCCAGGAGCTCCTTGAACTCCTCCGCCTCCAGCTCGACCTTCACGACAAATACAACGACGAACTCGAACCACGCCCATTCAAACCGCTCCGCCGCTTCTTCAAAATCTACGTCCGCGGCTTCAAAGGCGCAAGCGAACTCCGCAACCGCCTCATGGAAACCGAATCGACAGATGAAGTACGTGCGTTATTGGATGAATATGCAGAGAAAATCGGGATTCAGGAAGAGAAGGGATTCTCGGTCACCTGATTGGATGAAGAAGAGCCCACGGGCTCTTCTTTTTTTCATTGACTTTATCCCCTTTTTTCACTACTATTCCAAATAGTTACATAGATTTGGTTGAATGCATCCAACCAGTGAAGGAGGCGGAACGATGGAACTGATTAACCACTTCATCAAAGGATTACAAGAGCATCTATTGCCAGAAGAATTGGAAGAACTCCAAAAATCACACGGTGCCAGCCCACAAGACCTTGAGGAGCTTAGACGACTCTACCCAGACTGTCCCGAATCCCTCCTGTCCCTGCTTGAAAACATCGACGGGACGTTCTGGAGACAATACGGCGAAGAAAAGATCGCCGTCTGCATCCTCGGTTCCGATGTGGAAGATGGCAGATATCCCTATTACCTCCTCTCCACCCAGCAGATGATCGACAGCTCAAAAGAAGAAGTAGACACCTCTTATCTCTCCGAGTACGAAGAAGAAGACGTCGATCCCAGGGTCAATCAAGACGGCCTATATCCCGGCACGTACATCCACTTCTCCGACTGTATGAATAACGGAGGCACCTCGAGCCTATTCATCGATTTCAACCCGACCGACCAAGGCGTTTCCGGGCAGATTGTCCGCTTTTTGCATGATCCGGATGAGTTTAAAGTGATTGCTAACAGTTTTGATGAGTATGTGCAGGGGTTGATTGATGGCGGGTTTGTGTTTTTGGAGGAGGAAGAGTGATCGAGAACGATGTGCCCCGCAGAAAAACAACCAGCAAAAGGAGACAACAACCATGAGTGATATCCAACAATTAATGAACAAGATCGACCAGTTCCGGGACGACCGAAACTGGAGACCGAACCACAATCCAAAAGATCTCGCCATCTCCATTTCCATCGAAGCCGCCGAGCTGCTCGAAGACTTCCAGTGGGTCACAAGTGAAGAAGCGCTGGAAGAAAACACTGAAAATATCCGCGAAGAGATTGCCGATATCCTGATTTATTCCCTTACCCTGTGCTCAGAGCTCGGATTTGATGTGAAGGAGATCGTGGAAGAAAAGATTGTGAAGAATGGGTTGAAGTACCCTGTAAAATGAATAGAGTACCATCAGAAATACCCCTCCTCATAGCGAGAAGGGGTATTTCCGTTATTTTATCCCATCAATCAACGATTTTTGTACCGTGAGCTTCCCTGACGCCTAACGAATATGTAATTTCCTCCAGATTTCGTGAGGTCACCCCTCCACCAGGAAGGATCGCAATCCTACCATTTGCATGGGTAATATACGTTTTCAACCGGTCCAGATTATCTTCAATCTTCGTATCAGACGGACCGCCATGGGTCAGAATGCGGTGGACACCATGCTCCACGAGCCAATCGATGGCCTTCACCTGAGAATCAGCCGTAATCGCATCAAACGCCATGTGAAAGACAACTTCAAGACCACTGGCTGCTTCAAGCAGTGTGCTCATGGCTTCCTCATCAATCCAACCGTTTTGAGTCAGGCAGCCGAAGACGACGCCATCGGTTCCAATCTCTTTCAGATGGATGATATCCTGCTTCATGATCTCGATTTCATCGACATTGTAGACGAAATCGCCGCCTCTAGGGCGGATCATACTCATGACCTTCACGTTCCGACTGCGGCAGTAATCCATCGTGACCTGTGCCACACCGGGACTGACCGTCGTTCCACCAACAGCAAGATTATCGCATAACTCCACGCGCTGGGCACCTTTTTCAATGGCTTCAGAGACCTTCGTGAAATTCTCAACACAGACTTCCTTCAACATGCTAGTTCACCTTACTTCTTATTGATAGTTTACAAAAGCCGGTGCAGGGTCCAGTTCCAGGACGTCTTCAGGCGTCATGACCGGTTCATCCTTCTTGTAGAATACTTTGAACCCGCCGTACTGGATCGGCTGATTATGAACGAGCTGATGGTAGCCTGCCCGCTTCAATCCAGCGATTCCGTGGCCGTCATTATTCAGCACCACTTCCACATTCTCTGTAGGCTGGATCGCTTCTTTATTGTTCAGGATGATATCGGCAAATTGGTGCACAACCACCATCTTGTCTGGAAGATCATTCTCGGCAGTCAGCTTGGAAATATACTCAATCGCCTCTTGCACTTCCCTTCCATCTACATGCCCCAGATCTTCACCGGGAACCTGTCCGTCTGTCACATGGAATTCGGTATCAATGGCCAAGTGAACATTCGGGCGCTTCAAATACTTCTCTACCAGTTTCACCTGATGCATGATCGTGTCTTTTCCCAATTGGATATCCAGGATCAACAACGCATCATTTTCCTCTGCGAGCTTCGCATACGTCTCGATATCTTCTTCCGATGTCGGAACCATATACAGACCATCATCCCCGGGACTCCGCTGCGCCACGGTTGCGATCAGTTCAATCGCAGGAATGGCCGGACGATCGGGATCCAGCTCAGAATAGGCCTTCGTCTGTTCCTTCAATTTGGTCATTAACTCATCCGGACTGTACTCACCGAGGATCCCCATGTTTTTGGAACGGGGAGTTCCATAGTAGGAAACGATCCTGTTCCCTTTAAGTGGACCATCCGTCTGATCTTCCTTATCCTTAGCCAATGTCTGCCCAAGTGGCACACTTCTCTTCGTGTCATCACCATGCGCCTCGGAAGTCGGCATATCCGACTGTTGCTCACTCGTATAATGGCTCTCAATCGGCTCTGCACCCTCAGATGGCTTGATCGCTTCATAGCTCGCCTCAGGTTCCTTCTTCGCAGCTTCCTCTTTCTTCTTCTCATTCTCTTTCTTTGAGGTTTGCTCAGTCTTCGGCTCTTTCTTCTCCGTACTTGCTTCCTCAGAGCAGCCCGCTAACAGCAAACCCGGGACCACACCAAAGAAAGCTCCTGCCATCACTAGTTTTTTCACATTATCCCACCTGTTTCAACACGTATTTCATATGTATGATGATCCGTCCACACCACAAATGATTTCTTTACCATTTTTACTATAATTCTATCAGAATATCAAATGTATCTAGTTTGTAGAGACCTTACCATTTACCATACCACGTGAGAAAAGGGATAATCATCTCTCTTAGATTTTTCACATATTTTTGATTATTTTAGTTATCTATGCTTAAACCAATACTGAAAACCACCGGTGAAATGTAAATGAATCCCTTTTACCTAAAAACATTTTGTGATTCCTCAAAAATATATTAGTATTTAAGATAACAATCGGATTAAAAGAGGTGCTACCATGCGTATTAATAAATATATAAGCGAAGCCGGAAAAGCGTCCCGGCGCGGTGCGGACAAACTCATCGAAGACGGAAGGGTCACCATCAACGGAAAACGCGCCACGATCGGCGACCAAGTGAACCCCGGAGATAACGTCGTCGTAGACGGAAACCCAATCTGGGTCGCACGAAACAACGTCTACATCGCCCTGAACAAACCAGTAGGCATCACAAGCACAACAGAAAAAGGCGTAAAAGGAAACATCGTCGACCTAGTCAACCATCCCTTGAGGATCTTCAACATTGGACGACTCGACAAAGACTCAGAGGGACTCATCCTCATGACCAACGACGGTGACATCGTAAACGAAATCCTGCGCTCAGAAAATCAACACGAAAAAGAATACATCGTCTCAGTCGACAAGCCCATTACACCCGAATTCGTCAAAAAGATGTCAGAGGGCGTCAAAATCCTAGGGACCACAACGCTCCCATGTAAAGTCGAGCAACTATCAAAATTCGACTTCCAAATTACACTGACACAGGGATTGAACCGCCAGATCCGGCGTATGTGTGAGGTATTGGGATATAACGTATATCGCTTGCAGCGGACAAGGATTATGAATATCCAATTGGGGAAACTTCCTCCTGGGCAGTGGAGGGATCTGTCTAAGAAAGAGAAGACTCAGTTGTTTAGGGATTTGGATTATGAGGCTCGGGAGTGGTGAGTGTAATATTTACTTCTTTCTTTTGAAAAAGAAGAGCCACGTTCCTTTATCTTGGAACGTGGCTCTTTTATTTTTTGTGTTTTATTTATGATACGGTTCCCCCCGATTTATCCGAAAAGCCCGATAAACCTGCTCCACCAGCACCAATCGCATCAGCTGATGAGGAAACGTCATCTTTGAAAACGACAGTTTCTCATCGGCACGTTTCAATACATCATCACTGAGTCCGAGCGATCCACCGATGATGAAGGCGACTTTGCTTTTGCCGTAGGTGGCGAGTTTATCGAGGGTGTCTGCTAGTTCCTCGGAGGATTTCATTTTGCCCTGGATGGCGAGGGCGATGACGTGGTGGTCCGGGGAGATCTTGGAGAGGATGCGCTCGCCTTCTTTGTTTTTGACCTGCTGCATTTCGGAGTCGCTGAGGACTTCGGGTGCTTTTTCATCGGCGAGCTCGACGATCTCAATTTTGGCATAGGCACCGAGTCGTTTCGTGTATTCGGCGATTCCTTGCTTCAGGTATTTTTCTTTCAGTTTACCGACGGTGATGATGGTGATGTTCATGGCTTATCCACACTCTCTTTACAAACAGATTACAAACAGATTATCCACAGAAATTATCCACATATCCACAAAACCCATCCATATGTCGTGGGGGAATATTAGTTCGCCACTACATATATTGCGTTATTCCCACAATATTCACAGGTTGTGGATAACTGTTTTTCCTTTGAAAGCTCTTCCAGTTTAGGCGCGATCTCATGCTCATCGACGGCGATGTCGAGTGCGAGTTCCACGTGTTCCAGGCAGCAGTTTATCATGCTGAATCGACTCCTTTTACTATGTTTTTATACTTATCCACAGGTTATCATAACACGTAAAGAAAAAGCAGGAAAGGGAAGCCCTTTTCCTTCTTTTTCTTTATCCACAAATTACAATTGTGATTCATCCGTTAATTTCATGGTAACTTCCTGGAGTTTTCCATCCCGGTAGAATTTCACCTTCATGGAGTCACCGACTTTTTTCTTGGTGTAAAGATGTTTACGCAAGTCGACTGTGCTTTCGACTTTTTCACCATCAAGCTCAACGATGACATCAAGCTCTTGCAGCTTCGCTTGTGCTGCCGGTGAATTCGGCATTACCTGACGAACCAACACGCCTGATTTCACATCTTTAGGAAGCTTCAACGTTTCTTGTTGGTGATACGATGATACTTCGCTCACATCTTGAAGTGTGATTCCCATTGAAGGACGTTTCACTTCTCCATGCTGCTCAAGGTCTTCTATGATTGGTTGAGCCGAGTTGATCGGGATGGCAAGGCCGATTCCTTCAACGGCGTCCTGAGCAATCTTCATGGAGTTGATTCCGACAAGCTGTCCGGAAATATTGACGAGGGCCCCACCGCTGTTACCAGGGTTGATGGCCGCATCCGTCTGGATGACTTCGGTGTTCCAGTCTTCCACGCCGTCCTGGTTGATATCAACCGGAATGGTACGGTTCACACCTGACACAATTCCTTGTGTTACGGAACCAGAGAATTGAAGACCAAGGGGGTTTCCGATGGCGATGACCGGTTCACCCTGTTTCAATTTATCAGAGTCACCGAATTTCGCGATGGCACTGTCTTTAACATTGCTGCCATCGATTTCAATGACGGCTAGATCCGTCCACTGATCGGCACCGCGAGCGTTCGCTTTTACTTTGGACCCATCTGAAAGGGTGACTTCAAGCTGATCGGCCCCTTCAATGACGTGGTTGTTCGTGACGATGAGGACCTTGTCCCCTTCACGCTTGTAGATGACACCTGAACCCGATCCCGCTTCCTGGGTTTGAGATCCGTCATTACCGGATTGACCCCAGAAGCTCTGAGACTGGATGTTGCTGATCCCGACAACGGAATCCCCGGCTTTTTCAACGGCTTTCGTGACATCCGACGAGACATCAACGGCCACATTCTCCGTTTTTGCACTGTCCACTTTATTCTCAGTGGTCACACCGTTCGCATTATTATTCGAACCGAACAAATCGGTCCCGGTCAACTGAGGCACCGCCACCAGCACCAAAAGCGCACCGACAATCACACCAATCAAACCCGAGAAGAAAATCCCACCGCCTCCTCGTCTCCTTCTTTCCCTATTCTCCGAAGAGGGGCCCTGATCATAATATCCCATCTATTCTTCATCCTTTCTCCATTATTAGTCCATTCGTTAGTTTTTCTTTACTACCCTCATTATAGTCAGATTAAATTAGAAACTGATGAAAAAAAAGTAAGAAAACCATGATGATATAGAGGCAATTTTGTGAACATTCAAGGTGCAAAAACCCATATTTTCTATTCAACACACAACTAAGATTGGGGGAAAGAGGATTGATCAATACACTAACACCTCATATCAACCACTAGTGCAGTGCAGCGAAGGCCGACCGACTCCCGCGGAAACCAGAGGAAAGGTCGAGACCCCGCAGGCACGAGGAGGCTCGACTTCCTCTCCGCAGGAAAGCGGTCGGCCGAAGCGGAACGAAACATCCCATCTCAAAACGCTCTCTATCAGCTATACCTGATTAAAATACAAAAAAGGATGAAGACCCGAAAGCCTCCACCCTTACTCTACCCCTTGCCAAACAAAGGATAAACCTTCCATCACACAGCCACAAGCGGCGTAGGAACCTTTGGATCCGTATCCAACAAATCAAACTGCTCCCCAACAAGAATGCCCTTCGTCTCCAACGTCTGCGAAACGCTCATCCTTGCCAGATCCTTCATATTATTATCCAAGCTCAAATGCGCCAAATAAAAATTCTTCGTCCGGTCGCCAGCCACCTCGGCCATGGCAACCGCCGCATCTTCATTCGACACATGCCCCACATCGCTCAGGATGCGTCGCTTGATGTTCCACGGGTAACGTCCCATACGGAGCATCCCCACGTCATGATTGCTCTCGAACACATACGTATCGGCATTCGCAATGATGCCCTTCATACGGTCGCTCACGTAGCCTGTATCCGTCATGAGGACGAGTTTCTTCTCCCCTTGATGGAACACATAGAACATCGGCTCCGCTGCATCATGGGACACACCGAATGACTCGATGCTTATGCCACCGAAATGCTTGGCCGTTTCCATGTCAAAGGTGAATTTCTGCTCGGTGTCGATATTCCCCACTAGACCGTCCATGGCGTTCCACGTCTTCTGATTCGCATAGATGGGAAGCTTGTACTTCCGTGCAAGGACGCCGAGTCCCTTGATGTGATCGCTATGCTCATGGGTGACGAGGATGCCGGACAGGTCTTCGATCTTCCGTCCGATCTGGCTGAACAATCCTTCCATCTGCTTGCCGCTGAAGCCGGCATCGACGAGGAAGGAGTGCTCTTCGTTCTCAACGAATATGGCATTTCCTGTACTGCCGGAAGCAAGTACACTAAAATGCATGCTCATGTTTCTCTCACTCCAATGGTTTGTCTTTATCTGTCGTGCTCGTCTCCAAGAATTGACCTTCGAAGGCGTTCTGATAGTAATCCTCTTCCTCATCCCCGTTCTTCACGACAAAATGCCATGTGGGGGCCAGCACCTGGGACTCCTCCCAAGGGACAAAGGTGGAGTAGCCGAGGACCGGCCGTTCCACTGTGCTGCCAGCAGGAATGCGCTGGGTGTTATAGAGGTTGCTGAACGCCGAAAACGGGGTAATGATCGGTTTTTGCTCGTCGCTCAGTTCCTTGATGCTATCGAACATCGTCTGGGTGTACGAGACGATTTCATTGTTCTGATTGAGCTGGAACACGATCATCCCGTTCGTATTATTGTAGATCTTCCTATCCTTGTACGTCTGGAAATAGGTGATCGTTCCTTTTTCTTTATCGAAATCCCAGTAGCTGTACTTGTCCCCATCGATCATGTTCACCTTCATGAATTCATTGAGTTCTTCGGGCTTGAATTTCTCACTGATCGGTAAAGGATCCTTCAATACTGAGTTTATCGTATTCTCGTTCATAATTCGAGCATCCTGATTTTTCAAGTCCTTCAGATCCTCTGATTTGAACTTCTTCGCCACCGCTTCGATATACGGTTCCCTCACGACTTCATTGGAGAGGTCCTTCGGATACTTGATATTCTCAGACTTCAGCTGTTCATCAATTGTCCACTGACCGAGGGTATCAAGGTTGCTTTCAGAAACCTTTCTGATGAACGTGGAGACCAGGAAGACGTTCAAGATGAGAAATACGACGATGAAGATCGTTTTCGTCTTACTCCAATCCATTCAAGACATCCTCCTTTTGCTCCGTATCCAACCTGATCCAATTACCGTCGTACTTATAATACCAGGAAGGCTCAAAGTTCAACTTCCGGCTATCCTCCGGGTTTCGGGTCATCTTGTACCCGACCACGATATCCTGCACGGAATCCAGATCGATACTCTTCGCGTCTTGGAGCATCGTGATGACAGAAGATCCGCTCGGAAGCTTCTCTTTTGACACCGCACTTGAAGAGAAGTCGCTGGATGAGAAGTCCAGGGTGAAATACGGCCGACTGTACTTGCTGACTGAAGAATTCCCCACCGTTTCGGTGATTTCCGCCATCCCTTGGTCATTGAATACCGGGAGATTCTGAACGAAGAGTCGATAAGTGACTTTATTCTGATCCGGATTGATGGAGAAATATTGGAAGTTCTTATCCGTCCATCCGCCGTGATCATTGACGAAGCTCATGGTTTCTGTCAGGAGGTAGGAAGACGGCCACGGATCGGCTTTTTCCTCCGTCGGATACACGAAGGAGAGCGTGTTGTAATCTTTATTCACCGTCAACAGGTTGTACACCGAGATATACGTGTCAACGTTTCCGTTCGAGGACAGATTGATGCTCTTCCCGTCCACAAATAGGGCGTTCTTATAGTCCTCTATGGAATCAAGATCGGTGAAATATTGGTAGCTGATGTATTCATCCTTGGCAAGCGGCAGATAGATCGTCCGGTCATCCGTCAATGGATATTCCATATACTCTGTATACTGAAGGGAAAGCTTTTTCAAGTATCGACTGGCGAACGTATTGACACTGTTCTGATCGACACGGGCTGTGTAGACGCTTGCCCCCCCTTTATCCGCTTCCTTCGGTAGGAAGAAGACGGCACTGGAATCAAGGCCTTTATCATTCAAGTCGATGATGAGGCGATCAAAATCAGCTTTCGGAACAGACGAACTGTCCAGATTCAAGATCTGGCTGTAGACCGATAGAGGGACGTTATCCGGGAAGATGATCTCGATGCGATTCTCTCCCTTGGACACCTCTTTCAAGTCCTGTTCATTCAATTGCACCTGGGAGAAATCGTAGACGTTCCACGTCCCGATATCCTCCATCACCTTATCGATCTCTTTTTGATTCGACGTACCTAGGGTCTTATCGGCCTGATGGTAAAGAAGCTTGAACGGCTTGATCAAGGAAGGCACAAGCTCATCTTCCGGGCGCTTCTCCCCGACGGTCACTTTCACGGGGCTATCTTGGTCCTCGATCGTTTCGTAACGCGGTTGATACGTCCATAGGCTATAGGTCAGGAAGATGCTGATCGCCACAAGGACGGTCAGCAGTATGGATTTAAATTTTTCGTAGTTCATGACCAATCATCCTCTTGAAGAGCGTCATACGGCAGGGTAAAGGTGATGGTCGTCCCTTTTCCTTCTACACTGTCCGCCCAGATATCGCCACCATGGGCAGTGATCATTTCCTTCGCGATGGCAAGACCAAGGCCGGTTCCACCCATTTGACGGGTCCGCGCTTTATCGACGCGATAGAACCGCTCGAAGATTTTACCGAGATTATCTTTCGGAATCCCGAGCCCCTGGTCGGAAATACTGATTTCAATGAACCCGTTCTTCTCCTCGACGATGAACGTGATCGTCCCGCCTTCCGGTGAGTACTTGAGGGCATTGGAAATAATATTATCCAGAACCTGCGTGATTTTATCTTGATCGATCTCGACGAACATCGCCTGATCAGGAAGGATCCGCACAAATCGGACATCCTGATTCTTCGACATTTCGAAGCGATCGATGATCTTATGGAAGAATCCGATGAAGTCCATCCAGTCCCGGTTGAACCGGTAGTCCTTGCTGTCCATCTTCGACAGCTGCAGCAGATCATTGACGAGGCGGATCATCCGCTCGGTTTCATTCTGGGTCACATCGAGGAATCGCGGTGCGATATTCTCATCCTGCCACGCTCCTTCTGCAAGGGCCTCCAGGTAGCTTCGCATCGTCGTGAGCGGCGTCCGCAGCTCGTGGGACACGTTCGCCACGAATTCACGGCGTTCCAGATCGATTTTCTCCTGCTCCGTAATATCATGAAGCACGGTGATCAGACCGTTCACGAAGCCCGTCTCCTTCTGGATGATGGAGAAATTCGCGCGCAGGATATAAGGCTTTTCATTTGTACTATAGTCCAGGATGATCGAATCCTGGGTATTGGAAAGGTCCTCGAAGCTATACTCTTCTTCGATCCCCAGGAGGGAAACGATCGGCTGCGACACCACCGTTTCACGTGAAACATTCAGCATATTCGCTGCGGGATCGTTGATGAGGATGACCCGGCCTTTCCGGTCGGTGGCAATGACCCCGTCCGTCATATAGGAAAGGACAGACGACAGCTTCCTTCGCTCCCCTTCCGTCGAGGCCTGGGAATCCTGGAGCCGCTTCGTCAGATTATTGAAGGTGATGGCGAGCTGACCGATTTCATCATACCCGTACACCTTGACCTTCCGGGAGAAATTCCCCTTCGACATGGCCAGGGCCTGCTTCCGCATATCGGATATCGGTCGCGTGATCGTCTGGGCGAGGAGCACCCCGAGGATCGCCGTGATGACAAGGGCGATGATCGTCCCCCTCGTGAAGATGGCATTGATTTCATTCATCTGATCATAGACCGTCTCGATCTGACCGACGACGAACATCGCTCCGATCACTTCGTTATTGCTCTCGATCGGTTCCGTGAACACCCAGATCCGATCGCCTGATTTTTTATCAAAATAAATATCATTATGGTTGATACCGAGGGCAAGGGCCCGTTTGACTTCCTTCTCCCCGGCTGCCTGGCCGATGAGGTTCTGCTCATTCTGTCCAGACGTCCCGATGACCCGGCTCTTCGAGTTGATCACCCGGATTTCCGAGATATCGTTCGTTCTGCTATCCCGGAGGATCCGGTTCAGATCGTCCTCAAGCTTCGGATCTGTGTCGGTCCGGGTTTTGAGCATTTCTTCTTTCACCGTATACTGAAGGATCTCCACCCTATTCTGGATGGAGGTCTTGAAGTTATTCACAAACCGTTCCTCAAGGGAGCGGACAAAGTACACCCCGATGATCTGCATGGCGAGCAGGATCAGGAGTACATAGATCATCACGAACTTAAGATGGATGGAACGGGTCAATCCGACTTTCTTCATCCGATCAATCCTGTTCTGGGTTTCTCAAGTAGTACCCGACACCCCGTCGCGTCACGATCCACGTCGGATGGCTCGGATTATCCTCGATCTTCTCACGGAGCCTACGCACCGTTACGTCGACCGTACGGACATCTCCGTAGTAGTCATAGCCCCACACCGTCTGCAAGAGATGCTCACGGGTCATGACTTGTCCGATATGCTTCGCAAGATAATGAAGCAGCTCGAACTCACGATGAGTCAGCTCAATGGTATCTCCGCGCTTCGACACGACATACGCATCAGGGTGGATCGTGAGTGAACCAATCGTGATTTCGTTATTTTCATCCTCTTCCACCTGGGCAGCACCCTGCTGGTGACGACGAAGATTCGCCTTCACACGGGCAATCAGCTCGCGTGTACTGAATGGCTTGGTCACATAATCATCCGCACCAAGCTCAAGACCGAGGACCTTGTCGATCTCTGAGTCCTTCGCCGTCAGCATGATGATCGGCATCTCATATTTTTTCCGGATTTCACGGCACACTTCCATGCCGTCACGGTTTGGAAGCATAATATCAAGAAGTACAAGGTCCGGCTTGATTTCCTCTGCCATACGCACGGCTTCATCTCCGTCATACGCACAGTGAACCTCATATCCTTCCTTTTTCAAATTGAACTGCAGTATATCAGCAATGGGTTTTTCATCGTCAACGACTAGAATTTTCTTATCCATATGAATTGATCTCCTTATTTAAACGAATTTGATTCAGGATTCTCTCTTTAAATTTATCACTTTCTTCATATTAAATCATCTTTTACTCAGAAAACCCCTTTTTCCCAATATAACAAAGGGGACTGACATTGCAAAATGGATGTCAGTCCCCTCGTGATGAAATCTATTGATGAAGTACGTCCAATGGATTCAGCATCTTTCCGTCCTTATACACTTCGATGTGCAGATGGACACCGGTTGATTGCCCCGTATCCCCCATCACGCCGATTTTCTGGCCCTGCTCGACCTTCTGACCCGCCTTCACAGACAGAGATGCCATATGTCCGTACACTGTCTTGTATCCGTTCTGGTGATCAATGACAATCTTGTTGCCATATCCGCCGTCATTCCAGCCGGCCGACTCGACAACGCCGTTATCAACGGTTTTGATTGTGCGATCGGTCGGACGCGCGATGTCGATTCCCTTATGGAATTTACCCCAGCGCTCACCCTGCTTGGAAGAAATGTATCCACCGTTCGTCGGCCACATGAAGTCTCCGTTCCCACGGCCCGGGATCTCCTTCGTTCCTTTAAGGACGATGTAGTCCTCCGGCTTCTTCAGCGTTTCTTCATCCTTCACGTCCTTCGATTCAACCGCGCCGTTCTCCTCGGTCACCTCATAGGTCACGGATTTCTCGCCTTCTTTACCGGCCTGCTCGACCTTCGTATCGCCCTTCGTCATGGACGCATCGTCTTTTACTTTCTTCTCATAGTCGATTGCTTCAAGCTTGTTGACTTCCTTCTTCACCACCATATGAAGAAATGGTTCAGAATCCTTGATCACAAGCTTCTCGCCGACCTTCAGCGCCTCGTCTGCCTTCACGTCCTTGTTCAAGTCAAGGATGTCATCCATGGAAAGGTCATGCTCCTTGGCAATTTCCCCGAGGCTATCTCCTCGCTCCACTTTGTAATCCTTCTCTTCGACTTTACCAGACTCAAGATCCTTCGCAGCCTCTTTCACCGAAACCACTTCATCCGGATCGATCTTCGCTTCCTTCGTCTCTACCTGCTCCTTGAACGAAAGATCCAGGATCCTGGACTCATTCTCCCCGAGCTTCGGCAGGGACTCGTCGTCCTTACGATTCTCGTACTCTTTCAATTCATCCTTCGACACATGCTTGAGCTTGAACGCCTTGAGCACGTCCTCAGCGTCCTTCTCATCCTTCACATATGCAACCGGCTCACCGTCCACCTCCACGGCATAGGCATTCGCCTCGACAGAAACCGACTTCTGGATCGTATTCAACACGTCCTGATCCTGTGATTCAATCGTAAATACATCTTCAGGTATGTATGTTACTTCTTTATTAAAATCAAGATCGACATCCTTATGTTCTTCCATGGCGTTGGAAAGCTTCTTCTCAAGCACAGCATCTACTTCCCCTTTATCCGTCACGGCCCCCACATACTCAGAACCCATATATACATGATACACCGTCTTAAAATCCTCAGCGGCAGAAGCACTCGACGCCGTCGTAAAAGCTCCCAACACAAGGGCAATCGCACCTGCTCTTTTTAGCGAGGGAAACGGTGATGATGGTAACCCGAATTTCATTGATTTTCCTCCTATTACAAGACATACATGTCTATCGTAGTAGTCTTTCAATCACTCATACCAACCCAATTTACCATATTTCAACGAATTCCGGGCTGATGTATCATGATTGTAAAAAAACTGTAGCAACGACTAGGACAATCGATTGATAGAAAGGTGTTGAAGCCTGTCATAGAGGGAATTGGGAATGTAAGGACATTGCAATAAACATGGGGAAACATGGGTAAAACGAGCGGGGAATATTACAGAGGGATGACAAAAAAACATAATAAAAAAGTACTACGAGAGGCAACGTCGTCGCAGTACTTTTTATAAATGGCTCAGGACAGAATCGAACTGCCGACACATGGATTTTCAGTCCATTGCTCTACCAACTGAGCTACTGAGCCACAATATGAAAATGGCGGTCCGGACGGGACTCGAACCCGCGACCTCCTGCGTGACAGGCAGGCATTCTAACCAACTGAACTACCGGACCAGAGCTTTTTGCGATAGCAAAATAGCTATCATTAGTATTCGCCTTAGCGAAGATAAAGGACATTAGCTTTGCTTCAGCAAAAGAGCTGTCATTGCCCTTTCGCGTTAGCGAGGAAAAATCTACTACACATTCGTGAACCATACTCGACATGGATGCCATGCATCCCACATCAAACGCCGAAACCTTTTAATTCCGGAAAATTTCGACAAATCACGAATAAAAATTTGCGACCCACATGGTGGATCGTCTATTTTTAAATCCCTATGAAGGAATGAAAAAATGACCCGTACGGGATTCGAACCCGTGTTACCGCCGTGAAAGGGCGGTGTCTTAACCGCTTGACCAACGGGCCACAAAAATAATGGTGAGCCATGAAGGATTCGAACCTTCGACCCTCTGATTAAAAGTCAGATGCTCTACCAACTGAGCTAATGGCTCTAAAAAAGGATATATATAAACACGATTCGGCCGTTTATATCTTACATCTATCAGGCCTCTTTCGTGACAACGAAATTAATATTATCACAGAGCAAAACACTACTGCAATAGTTTTTTGTCTTTTTTCGTCGAAAATTATTTCTCGGGGAATAATTTAAAGGTTTATTTGCTCGGAAATGGTGTAGATCGTGCTTTTGTAGTGGCCGGATTTGGTTAGGTGGGGGGTGGATTGGAGGAGGCGTGTCGCAAGTTGATAAGAGTCAATCATCAGAAATTCTCTGAGTTGTTTACTAGTTATGGTCTTTCCGAAGAGAAGGTAATAGTCTTTTAGAGCAGATAAATGGGCACTGGTCGATCGGCAGGAGCATCTGGGACATGTCCAGTATTTATAAATACGTCGCATTGGAAAGCTCTTGCACTCTGGACAAAAGACACCGTTGATGATATCGGTTATTTCAAGCCCGTAACGGTCTAATATGGGCCGTTCATCTAGCTCATGCTGGATGAGAATCTGTTTCGTTAGCTTCTTCAGTTCCTTCTGAGAGATAAAAGGCTTGTCGTATTGCTTCTTAATGGTATCGATGCTGGATACGAGAGAAGGAGGCTTTACTATTAGATTATCTGCCTCATAATCTGTAGACGTTAAAACGGAATAAGGATTACTCATAACAATCATACCGTGCAGAGGAACTTGTGGAAGTGAGCTTTTCTTTAACCAAGCTCTAAATTGGGTAATCTGCCGTTGTACTTGTAGCAGTGGATCCGGAAATGCCCTCTCTTGGCCATTCTTAGTTTGAATTAGTTGATTAAACTTCCCATCAAACGTGATATGACCTGAGAGATTTTTCACTTCAGCAATAACCGCAAAAAACGGGGAAATGATTAAAACGTCGATCTGAAAGAACCGCTCTCCATCATGTAAACGGACATCATGAAGAATATGATAGAGATCATCTTGTAAAAAAGTAAGATGAAACTCAAGGGATTTCTCTCCGTTGTATCCGGATAGGAATTTACTTAGGTCTGATTTCACATGAGGAAGTTTACTCGAGGAATCTTTCATTCTTTCGGAAAGGGCTTGTAACTTGTGGACGATTACGGGGATTTCTAACTCTTTTATCTTCATAGCAACACTCTCCTTTAACAATATTCATACCTTTTTCGCTGAAATGTACCAAAATCCTCTTTATGGGCCCGAAATTTTTACTTTTTCAAGTTGGTGGTCTGATTTTATTACCGACTTTTAAATTTTTTCTACCGACAATTGATTTTTTTCTACCGACAATTCAAATTTTATTACCAACTCTTCTATTTGCCGAGAATATTATTACTAATCCTTAAAGGTTATTACCACTACTGTACGATACCTCCCAACTTCCACACTTTGTTACCAACTACGACGCTATTTTGCCAACTCGACCCCACCGCGCCACACCCACACCAATCAAAAAAAGACCCAACCCCAAAGGGCCAGGTCCATAAATCAAGCAATTCTTATCGTACACTCCACACGCTGCGAACCACGTTCGTCTGTGAACGGTCTGGTCCGACAGAGAAGATGGATAGCGGGATACCTGTGAGCTGTGATACGCGCTCGAGGTAGTGACGTGCGTTGTCTGGAAGCTCTGTGAGCGTTTTGCAGCCGGTGATGTCTTCGGTCCAGCCTGGAAGCTCTTCATAGACAGGCTCGCACTCGGCAAGGATGTTGAGGTTTGCCGGGAATTCTTCCATGATTTCGCCTTTGTACTTGTACGCGACACAGATTTTCAATGTTTCGATGCCGGTTAGGACGTCGATGGAGTTCAATGAAAGATCAGTCAATCCGCTGACGCGGCGTGCGTGACGGACGACGACACTGTCGAACCAGCCTACGCGGCGGGCGCGGCCAGTGGTTGTGCCGTATTCGCGGCCGACTTCACGGATTTGGTTACCGATTTCGTCTGTCAGTTCAGTCGGGAACGGGCCATCTCCTACGCGGGTCGTGTACGCTTTTGATACACCGACAACGTGGTTGATCTTCGTCGGGCCGACACCTGAACCGATGGTTACTCCACCAGCTACCGGGTTGGATGAGGTAACGAACGGGTATGTACCCTGATCGATATCGAGCATGACACCTTGTGCTCCTTCGAATAGGACGCGGCGTCCGTTGTCGATGGCATCGTTCAGAACGACAGATGTATCGACGACGTAATGCTTGATTTGTTGACCGTACTCATAGTACTCATCAAGGATGTCTTCGATCTTGAAGCCTTCTGTTTCGTAGAAGCGCTCAAGGAGACGGTTCTTTTCTTCA
Source organism: Rossellomorea marisflavi (assembly GCF_022170785.1). Taxonomy (NCBI): domain Bacteria; kingdom Bacillati; phylum Bacillota; class Bacilli; order Caryophanales; family Bacillaceae; genus Rossellomorea; species Rossellomorea marisflavi. Next base: position 4,270,806 of record NZ_CP081870.1, read on the forward strand.
AGATTGCGTTCAAGCTTTTCTTCGAATGATTTGCGGTCAAGAAGGTCGGCGATACGGATTCCGATACGTGCTGCTTTATCCATGTATGCAGGGCCGATTCCTTTTTTCGTTGTACCGATCTTGTTGGCACCTTTACGCTCTTCTTCCACTTCGTCAAGCTTCAGGTGATATGGAAGGATGACGTGGGCGCGGTTGCTGATGCGCAGGCTGTCTGTTTTCACGTCACGGTCGTGAAGGTATTTCAATTCTTGTACGAGTGCCTTCGGATCCACGACCATACCGTTTCCGATGACAGAGATTTTTTCATTATAGAAGATTCCAGATGGGATCAAGTGTAATTTGTAAGTTTCGCCATCGAATTTGATGGTGTGTCCGGCATTGTTTCCGCCTTGGTATCGTGCGATTACTTCTGCATGTTCAGAAAGGAAATCAGTGATCTTTCCTTTTCCTTCGTCTCCCCATTGTGTTCCAACTACTACTACTGAAGACATGTGAGCACCTCCGACGGGAATCGTGATTCCCCTTTTTTCAAACAAGCTTATTTTATCAATTCGCTGGAAGAAAGTCAACGAAAACACGAACATTTATTATTGCAATCATCAAATACGTTCGTGAAAATTGGTGAATCTTTTCTCCTCACCACACCGGAGCTATGGTAAAATTATCTTATGTTTTGTCTAATACATAAAGGTGGAGTGGTCCTATGATCAAACGATTTTTCTCGTATTACCGTCCCCATCGACGGCTTTTTTATATTGATTTCTTCTGTGCCGTACTCGTCGGAGTCCTGGAACTTGGATTCCCTATGGCCGTATCATGGTTTATTGATTCCCTCCTTCCTGAAGGGAATTGGAGCACGATCGTATCGGTCAGCATCGGCCTCCTGCTCCTCTATCTGATAAGCTCTTCCATGCAGTTCGTCGTGAACTACTGGGGGCATAAGCTCGGGATCAACATCGAGACGGACATGAGGCGGGAGCTGTTCCATCACGTGCAGCGCCAGTCATTCCGATTCTTCGATAATACGAAGACCGGGCATATCATGAGCCGCGTGACCAATGACCTCATGGATATCGGGGAACTTGCCCATCACGGACCCGAGGACTTGTTCATTGCCGTCATGACCTTCTTTGGCGCATTCTGGATCATGATGACGATCAATGTGAAGCTTGCCCTCGTGGCAATCATCATCGTGCCGTTCCTCATCTGGCTGATTTCATACTCCAACATCAAGATGAACAAGGCATGGACCAAGATGTATGGGAATATCGCCGACGTCAACAGCCGCGTGGAAGACAGCGTGTCGGGCTCACGTGTCGTTCAATCATTCACGAACGAGTCCTATGAGATGGAACGCTTCAACAAGAACAACTTGTTCTTCCGCAAATCAAAATTGAAGGCGTACAAAGTGATGAGCGTGAATCTGTCCGGGATCTACATCACTACAAGGCTCATGACGCTGGTCATCCTCGTGTACGGGGCATGGCTCACGTTCAGCGGCGCCCTTTCTTACGGGGAGCTCGTCGCCTTTATTCTATACATCAACGTACTGTTCAAACCGATTGATAAAATCTCTGCCCTTTTGGAGCTCTATCCGAAAGGAATGGCAGGCTTCAAGCGCTTCACGGAGCTCATGGATCAAGAGCCGGATATCGAAGACCGTCCGAATGCGGTGGAAGTGGAAAGTCTCGAAGGACGCATCACCTTCCGTGATGTGACGTTCGGATATGAAGCGGAACGTCCGATTCTGAACGACCTCTCCTTCACGATCCAGCCGGGGCAGACCGTCGCATTCGTCGGACCATCCGGTGCAGGAAAAACGACGATCTGCTCCCTCATCCCGCGCTTCTATGATGTGCAGGACGGAGCGATCACCATCGATAGCATCGATGTTCGCAACATGACGAAATCGTCTCTACGGTCCCAGATCGGGATTGTACAGCAGGATGTCTTCCTGTTCGCCGGTACGCTGCGTGAAAACATCGCCTACGGACGTCTGGGAGCGACACAGGAAGAGATCGAGGAGGCGGCAAGACGCGCCCATCTGACGGATCTCATCGCCTCCCTGCCTGACGGATATGACACCGAGATCGGGGAGCGTGGACTCAAGCTCTCCGGCGGGCAGAAGCAGCGCCTGTCCATCGCGAGGATGTTCCTCAAGAATCCTCGCATTCTCATCCTCGATGAAGCGACGTCGGCCCTTGATACGGAGACAGAAGCAATCATCCAGGATGCCTTGAACGACCTGGCGAAGGACCGCACGACCCTGGTCATCGCCCACAGGCTCGCCACGATCCGGAAAGTCGACCGAATCCTCGTCGTCACAGAAGACGGCATTGCTGAAGACGGGACCCACGAAGAGCTCCTTTCGGACGCAGGCGGGATCTTTACGAGGCTGCATTCCCATCAAAATGCGACGATCGGTTCATAAATGAAAGTAGAAAGGAGGAAGCCGTGTATGGCTTCCTCCTTTTTGTCGTTTGATAGATGGTTCGTAGCGAGATTGAGTGGGGTCGGTTATGGATGGATGGTTGGTGTCTATTTGCGACTTTTTCCTTTTTCGAGTGAAAGGTATGGGATACTTTGAAAACAGGGTGATTTATCAGCGAGATACTGGATGTGATTTTCCAGTTGTACCTTCACCGCCAAATTCCGACTTATTTCGCGGGCTATTTTAGGGCGTTCGGACCCTATTGAGGACGCCCAGGGCCTAGAGTAGTGGATTTACTTGCGACTTTCAAAAAAATATTTGTGACTATTTGAATTTTATTTGTGAATCCAAACATTTTATTTGCGAACGGCGATTCTGCTCGAATGTTCATTTGCGAGTGTGGCACGGTACATACGAATGGGTTTCCTTTTTTGCGAATCCCGTCGCCATGCTCCATTCAAACCAACTGCTCCAACCTCTACCTGGACCTTCTCTAAACACTCAACACTCTAACTCCATATCCACCGCGATCCTCCTGCCATCCCACCCCACTTTCACGATCACAAAAAAAAAGAGACCCGGCCAAAACCGGATCTCTCCCTCTAAGCAGGAGCATCATCAAACCGACGCTCCAGATTCACGAACTTATTGTATTCTTTCACGAACGCCAGTGAGACGGCGCCAACGGGACCGTTACGCTGTTTGGCGATGATGATTTCGATGATGTTCTTGTTCTCTGATTCTTTGTCATAGTAGTCTTCGCGGTACAGGAAGGCGACGATGTCGGCATCCTGCTCGATGCTTCCGGATTCACGGATGTCGGACATCATCGGGCGTTTGTCCTGACGTTGCTCGACTCCACGGGAGAGCTGGGAGAGGGCGATGACGGGTACCTGGAGCTCACGGGCGAGCCCTTTGAGGGCACGGGAGATTTCCGATACCTCTTGCTGACGGTTTTCGCCTGCGCGGCCGCTACCTTGGATGAGCTGAAGGTAGTCGATCATGATCATACCGAGTCCCTGGTCCTGAGCGAGGCGGCGACACTTGGAGCGGATCTCCCCGACTTTGATACCAGGTGTATCATCGATGAAGATACCGGCGTTGGAGAGGCTTCCCATGGCCATGGTGAGCTTCCGCCAGTCCTCGTCGCTCAGGTCACCTGTACGGAGGTTCTGGGCGTTGATGTTCCCTTCTGCACAGAGCATACGCATGACGAGCTGTTCTGCTCCCATCTCGAGACTGAAGATCGCGACGTTTTCCCGTGCCTTGACGGCGACGTTCTGGGCGATATTCAGGGCGAAGGCGGTCTTACCCATGGAAGGACGGGCACCGACGATGATGAGATCATTCCGCTGGAATCCGGCGGTCATGTGATCAAGATCGGCGAAGCCTGTCGGGATTCCGGTGACGTCCCCTTTGCGGTTCGTCAGGATCTCGATGTTGTCGTAGGTACGGACAAGGACGTCCTTGATGTTGTGGAAGGCTCCGGCGTTTTTCCGCTGGGCGACCTCCATGATGTTTTTCTCGGCTTCTCCCAAAAGGGCGTCGACTTCATCTTCGCGGGCATAGCCGTCTGAAGCGATGTCGGTGGCGGTGCGGATCAGCCTGCGGAGAAGCGACTTCTCTTCGACGATCTTGGCATAATATTCGATGTTGGCTGCCGTCGGGACGGAGCCGGCCAGTTCACTCAGGTAGGCTACTCCGCCCACATCTTCGAGTTCCTTGGCGGCAGCGAGTTCTTCCGTGACCGTGATCAGGTCGACGGCTTTCCCTCCGTCACCGAGCTTCAGCATCACATTGTAGATTTTTTGGTGGGAATGACGATAGAAGTCCTCCGGTATGAGGATCTCCGATGTGGTCGTCAGAGCACTTGGCTCCAGGAATACCGCACCCAGTACGGCCTGTTCGGCTTCGATGTTCTGAGGCGGGATCCGGTCCTGAAACATTTCGTTCATTGTATATGACCTCCTGCACGAGGAATTCTTGGTTTCCACTATAGGCTGATGTTTGAGGCATGTATCGTTTACGGAAAAAAAGTGACCTGGACCGAATCCAAATCACCTTTTTTCAATCTAGTACTATTTTAACATGTTTTCGTTGGAAATGAAGATGTCAATCTCTTACTCTTCTGTGACGTGGACCTTAAGGGTAGCTGACACATCGGTATGGAGCTTGACCGGTACGTTCGTGAAGCCAAGGGCGCGGATCGCGTCGTTCATCTCGATTTTGCGCTTGTCTACCTTGATGTCATGCTGCTTTTTAAGGGCATCGGCAATCTGCTTGCTCGTGATGGAACCGAACAGGCGGCCGCCTTCACCGGATTTCGCTTTCAGTTCGACCTGAAGCTCTTCCATGGCTGCTTTGAGCTTTTTCGCTTCTTCAAGTTCTTCCTGTGCGATTTGCTTTTCTTTGTTCTTTTGACCCTCAAGCTGGCTGATGTTGGCATTGCTTGCTTCTACCGCCAGGCCTTTTTTGAGAAGGAAGTTATGTGCGTAGCCATCTGCCACGTTTTTCACTTCGCCTTTTTTACCTTTACCTTTTACATCTTTTAAGAAAATGACTTTCATAGTTCTCTTCTCCCTTCGAAATAATCATCTAGTGCTTCTTTCAGAAGTTTTTCGGCTTCTTGGACCGTTTTATGTTTCAGCTGGGTGGCGGCATTGCTCAAGTGGCCTCCGCCTTCAAGATTCTCCATGATGATCTGGACGTTTACATCACCAAGGGATCTGGCACTGATACCAACCGTCTCCTCATCCCGCTTCGAGATGACGAAGGAGGCGATGACACCGTCCATGGTCAGGAGCGTATCGGCTGCCTGGGCGATGAGGACGGGATCGGAAACGACCTCGTCCGGCGCATGGGCTATGGCGACACCATCCCGATAGAACTCCACGGTTTCAATGAGGCGGGCCCGTTTGATATATGTGGCCACGTCCTCCTTGAGGAACTTCTGGACAAGGACCGTATCGGCTCCCTGCGCCCGCAAATACGAGGCAGCATCGAACGTCCGGGACCCTGTCCGGAGAGTGAAGCTTTTCGTATCGACTATGATCCCTGCGAGAAGCGAAGTCGCTTCCAGCATGGAAATCTTCTCGTGCTTCGGCTGATACTCCAGGAGCTCTGTGACAAGCTCTGCCGTTGAAGAGGCATATGGCTCCATATACACAAGGAGAGGGTTCTGAATGAAGTCCTCGCCCCGTCTGTGATGGTCGATGACGACAACCTTGTCCACCTTGTTCAGGAGGCGCTCCTCGATGACAAGGGAAGGCTTGTGCGTATCGACGACGACGAGCAGCGTATCATCCGTCGCCATCTCTAGTGCTTCTTCAGGCGTGATGAAACGGCTGTGAAGATCGGCGTTGCCTTTGATCTCCTTCATGAGGCGCTTGACGCTGTTGTCGATTTCGTTGAAATTCAGCACCACATACCCGTCGCGCTGATTCATCTGGGCCACTTTGCGGATCCCAATGGCCGCTCCGATCGCATCCATATCGGGATGTTTATGCCCCATGATGATGACTTTGTCGCTTTCCACCATGATTTCCTTCAGGGCATGGGAGATGACGCGGGCACGGACACGGGTCCGTTTTTCCATCGGGTTCGTTTTCCCGCCGTAGAACTTGACCTTCCCGTTCGTCTGCTTGATGGCGACCTGGTCTCCACCGCGCCCGAGGGCAAGATCAAGGCTCGACTGGGCGAGGGTACCGAGTTCCGGCAGGGATGATACGCCTGTCCCAACCCCGATGCTCAAGGTAAGGGGGACGTTATGCTTGGATGTGGAATCGCGGACATCATCGAGGATCCCGAATTTTTCTTTTTCAAGAATCTGAAGGACTTTATCGTTGATGACGGCGATGAACCGCTCGGACGATGTTCTCTTAAGGAAGACACCGTATTCCTGGGCCCACTTGTTGAGGTTGGATGTCACCAGGCTGTTGAGGCTGCTCCGGGTCTGGTCATCCATCCCCTGGGTGAGCTCATCATAGTTATCCAGATAGATGATGGCGATATTTGTTCGTTCTTCATGATACTGCTTCTCGATCTCCTTCTGTTCGGTCACATCGAAGAAATACAGCAGTCGTTCTTTCAGTTTTAATACAACATGATATTTCCGTTCATTGATCGTCACGATTTCCGAGTCTACCTCTTGCTTGATCAAGGGGACAAGTGAGTCCGCCACATCATAAAGGGATCTTCCGACGACGGTATCCTCGTTGAAACAAGAAGCGAGGAATGGATTGGTCCATTCTATGTAGTACTCGTCATTGATCAGCATGATCCCAATCGGCATCTCCATGAGCGCTTCTTCACCGACGCGTTTGACCCTGTAGGAGAGGGTGGAGATGTACTCTTCCGTCTCATCGTGTGACCTACCTTCGAAATAGAAGGCAAGGAAGAAGACAAGTCCGAACACGAGGAGCCCCGCAAACGCAAGGATCCAGTTATAAAACACGATTGCTACCAGTAAGAGAAGCGTTAATGCAGCAAGACCGTACAGTGGGTAGCGGATCATTCGCTTATTGAAATAAGAAGGCATACTGTCAGCTCCTGCAACAAATTTTTTCTATGACTTATTCTTTAAGCGTTCTCTGAGATCGAATCCTAAGTCAATTATACCTAAAATCCGGACGAGAGAAAGGAGTGGGATTGAAATAATGGTCACTACTACCATTAAACCTTTCGACCAATTTTTCATGTGGCCGAAGAAATAGAGGAACGAAAGCCCTTGAATGGTGAACAGCATCCCAAGGATGATCTGTACGTTGATGATGGCGCTGAATGTAAACGATCCGCTCTCGGGCTGAATGACCAATGATAGCACAAACAATATGATGTAGTACCACAGGATGCTTTTTGGGAACTTCCAGTCCCGGAACCGGAGGAACGATGGGACATTCCTTCCGAGGCGCTTCATGATCGGGAAGCTGATCGCCAGGATGAGGAACGTGTATAGTGCAGCCCCGATTGCAAATGCGGCTGGCGTGGTCACGTTCATCAATTTAAGCAAATTATCCATCTGCTCAAGCTTTTTGTCATCAGGCTGGATGAAACCAAGATCGGTCATCGCTGCATAATTCTGATGCACCACAGTCTTCGCCATGTCCAGGCTCTCCTTGATGACATCCATTCCAAGCAGTTTAATGGAGATTACATAAGCGACTACGGCATTGATGGTGGTCACCAAGGTTCCAAGCAAAAGGATGTGGGTTTTCTGTATATCCGATTTTATCGCCCAGCCGATAGCCGTCCCGAGGGAAGCGCCCAATACACCGAAGCCCAATCCGGGGAAACCACCGAACAAGAACGAGATCCCAATACCTACGAACAACATCACCATCGCATCACGATGGGCGAATTTTTGACTGTAGAGCATGAACGGTAGCGGCAGGAAGAGCAAGCCTACTACGGATATAACCGGTGTATATAGCGTAAACAATAGAAACACAGTAAAGATGGCCACCGATATGGCGCCTTCTGTGATGATGCGGGCATTTTTCACTTCATTACTCTCCTCGCGAAATACATACAATAGTATTATCATATCAATTTTGGAAGGGAATTTCATCTTATGGACTCTTCAGTCATTTCCCCTCTAAATAGGATGCGTATAAACCCGGGCTTTGAAACCTCTTTAGACAACAAACAAAACGGCCGGACCACGGGAGCATCCCCATGTCCGGCCGACATTGTTTATTCTGATTGGGCGATCTTGAAACGGTCGATGGCCGCCTGAAGTTCCTGGCTCAGGTCGGTGAGCTGTTCGGCCGCCGCCGTGATGGACTGGACGGCTTTCAGCTGCTCATCGGTGGACGCATTCATCTCTTCACATGACGCTGCCGTTTCTTCTGCCGCTTCCGCCATGGCCTTGATGACAGTGAATACCTGGTCTTTATCTCCATTGATTCCTTCGATCCCCTCATGCATATGACCAATTTCTTTATTAATGGCCCTCATGACCTCCGCATTCCGGTCAAACACCTGATGGGTTTCATTCAACACGCCGAGCTGGGCGTCGAATGTATCTTTGGTCAGATTCATTTCTTTCACTGCCTGATCGGAACCCTCCTGGATCTCCTTGATCGTGCGCTTTACGCTCTCCGTCGCCTGGACGGATTGATCCGCAAGCTTCCGTACTTCTTCTGCCACGACGGCGAACCCTTTCCCATGCTCTCCTGCACGAGCAGCCTCGATGCTTGCGTTAAGGGCAAGAAGATTGGTCTGGGAGGAAATATCAGTGATGGTCGCCATCACGTTTTCGATATTCTTCACGTGCTCCCCGAATCCTAGAATCACCTGTTGCATCGAGTCCATATACTGCTGGGACGTATCATACGCCCCGCGAAGCTTGGAGATCTGATTCATACCCTGTTCATTGCGTTCGCCTACCTCATCGGCAAGCTCCGACATTTTATGGGACTGCGCATAGATGTGGTTGATGCTGTCTCCAAGGCTCTCAGCACCACTTTGGGCACGCTCGGAATCAGAAGCCGTTTCAGAGGCGGTCCTGGCGATACTCGAAATGGCCGTGGCCATCTCTTCACTTGACGCATGCGTCTCCTCTGAGACGGCGCTGAGGCCTTCAGCAGACTGTCTCACATGGAGGAAGGCGTGTTGTACAGTCTGAAGCGTCGTGAAAATCGAATCGATCATTTGGTTGAAATCATGAGCAAGACGCCCTGTTTCATCCGTCGCTTTCACATCGGAACGCTTTGTCAGATCCCCAGTTGCTACATGTTTCACCGTTGCCTGAAGTGATTTTAGCGGCCGCGTCATCTTTCTTGAGACGATGGCGATCACCACAAGGAGGACAGCCAGGGTGATGAGGCCCGTCACTAGGAGCTGACGTTCAATCTCTTTTGCATTGCCAATGATATCCTCCATGGAATAAACGGCACCTGTCTTCCAGCCTGTGCCGGGGATCGTGTCATAAATCATGACTTTTTGTTCCCCTTCGAGGGTGTAATGGATGATCCCACTCTCATCCTTGGAATCGAGCATCTTTTTGATGAACGTAAAGGACGATAGATTCTCTCCTCGTCTGGTGGGATGGACGATGGCGGTTCCATTCTTCCCGATCAGTACGGCATTGCCTCCGTATCCCAACTCCATGGAAGAAATCCGCTCCGTCAGCTTCGATAGATTGATATCGACACCGATGACACCGACAAGCTTGTTATCCACCAGAATGGCCTTGGAAGCCGTAATGATGTCCTGATTGGTGGCCGTATCGACATACGGTTCGCTCCAGTTTACATCGTTCTGTGAAGCGGCAGCGGCCTTGAACCAATCCCGACCGGTGGGATCAAACCCTTCCGGCAATTCAGCCTCGGGAACGATGAAGAGATTCTTGTTTGGGGAAGCAATATAGATAGAAGTCGCTTCATCATAAAGATCGATATAGTTATCAAAGTCCTCCTGTACCCCTTGGGTGAGCTCTTTTTCCGATTTTCCGTTCTTCTCCCCCGTCATCTTGAAGGCTTCATATTCCAGCAGCCCTTTCGACTTCGAGTACTGAATGAGGCTCTTCTCAAACTGCCCGAGGAAGAGTTCGACGGAATCACCCATTTCGCCCGCGACGGTGGTCGACTGCCGGATCACTTCATCCTCCGTCTTCGACCGGGTCTGCCAGGACGTAATCGCAAATATGACTGCCAATGATAAAATAAATAATGTCGAAAATACCCCTGTTAACTTCGTTCTAATCGAAAGACCCTTCTTTTTCTTCTTCACCAAAACTCACTCCAGACACCGCTTAGTATTGGTTGTATCGGCAGAATAGGGGAGAGGTTGAGTCTTTTTTACTAAAAATATGGAATTTTCTAATATTTATAAAGGATATTGGTATGATAGAGATAAAGGGGGCGTGAACATGAATCAAATTGAAACGGCCTTTTTCACCATACACATGCTCTGCGAAGGCGTATTCGAAGTGATTGCCAAACCGGGCAAGGGGGCATGGAGTAACGCGGGGATCATTGATTTGGGAGGAAAAACCCTCATTTTCGACACCATGTCCACACCGTCGGCAGGATACGAACTTCGGAAGCATGCCGAACGATTGACAGGGAATAAAAAAATGGAGGTTATGAATAGTCATTTCCACGGTGACCATATGTTTGGAAATCAAGCGTTTGAAGGATTTCCTATCTATTCTACAGCTCTCACGAAGCAATTGATCAAAGAAAAGAACGATGTAGAGGACCTTGATTTAGAACGAGAAGAAATGGAAGCCTATCTTCACGGTATAGAACAACGTATAGCGCAGGAGGCCGATCCGGTATTGATCGAGAGCCTTAAACTACAAATGGGGGAAATGACGCATATCCTTCATGACATTTCGCGCTTGAAACTCTTCTTACCAGATAGGATCTTCGATACCGAGCATGTATTCAAAGGTTCTCACAGAGAAGCGATTATCTGTTGCCACGGAGGTGGTCACTCACCCAGTGATTCCTATCTATACCTCCCACAAGATTCTGTCTTATTTGCAGGAGACCTGATAACCCGAAAGCTCCACGTACCCATCTATGATCCCGTTTCGTATCTTGCCTTGATCAAAGAGATTGTAGATTTGAAGGTGAAGACCTATGTACCGGGACACGGGGATTCAGGAGGAAGAGAGCTACTCGATACTATGAAGGCTTATCTCAGCATGCTCCTGGAAAGAGCACAGAGGGCACACGATAGGGGAATTCCAATGGAGACATTCGTGAAAGACTTTGTACTCCCTCCTGAATATGCGGAATGGCTCGGCATAAATGGCATTCAAGGCAATCTTCGCAAGGTGTATGAGTTCACTTCCATCATTGGAACTAAAATGAACCCGTAGAAAATCGGGTGTAAGAGTCTATCGTTTTATGCAAGATACAGTGTAACGAGAAAGCAAATCTTGCGCACAAAAAAAAGACATCCTCCAAAAGAAGGATGTCTCTCTTATTTATTCCCCGCTTACGTATGGAAGCAATGCCATTGTACGCGCACGTTTGATTGCACGAGTCAATTTACGTTGGTACTTAGCGTTTGTTCCAGTTACGCGACGTGGAAGAATTTTTCCACGTTCAGAGATGAATTTTTTAAGAAGTTCCACATCTTTGAAATCGATGTGAGTAATTCCGTTTGCTGTGAAGTAGCATACCTTACGGCGTCTACGTCCACCTCTACGTCCTCCTGCCATGTTTTTCGCCTCCTATCCTTTTAAAAGTCAGTATCGTTCGCTCTTAGAATGGTAGATCATCATCGGAAATGTCGATCGGCTGACCATCATTTGCGAATGGATCTTCATCTACGCGAGTGTAGTTATTGTTATTATTGTTGTTGCGCTGTTGTTGATTCTGATTCTGGCCGAATGAGTTACCACCTTGGTTACCCTGTTGGTAACCACCACCGCCGCCAGAATAGCTTGGGCTTCCGCCGCGATCTCCACCTTGACTCGCACTGCGAGGCTCAAGGAATTGAACGCTTTCGGCCACGACTTCCGTCATGAACACGCGTCGTCCATCCTGTCCTTCGAAGTTACGGGTCTGGATTCGACCGTCAACGCCGGCCAGGCTTCCTTTCTTAAGGAAGTTCGCTACGTTTTCGGCAGGTCGGCGCCAAACAACACAGTTAATAAAATCTGCTTCCCGTTCACCTGATTGATTCGTAAAAGAACGATTCACTGCCAGTGTGAATGAGGCAACAGCCACTCCGCTTGGAGTATATTTTAGTTCAGGGTCTTTGGTTAATCGGCCCACTAATACAACTCGGTTCATCATCAGAATCAACCCCTTCCTTCTATTGCTAGAAGTGTATATCTATGAAACGTTCGAATTATTGTTCGTCTTTTACAACGATATGACGGATAATGTCGTCACTGATCTTAGCCAAACGATCGAACTCGTTTACAGCTTCAGAGCCAGCGTTGATTTTCACCAATTGGTAGAAACCATCACGGAAATCGTTGATTTCATACGCTAAACGACGTTTACCCCAATCTTTTGACTCGATGATCTCCGCGCCGTTAGTAGTCAATACGTTATCAAAACGCTCAACAACTGCTTTCTTTGACTCTTCGTCAACGGTTGGACGGACGATGTACATAACTTCGTACTTTCTCATCTGAATGTCACCTCCTCGTGGTCTATGCGGTCCTTTCTTTACGAAAGAACAAGGAGCAATGCGTTCATTACTCACGAATTAAAATTATATCATAGGGATTGTCCAAATGCAATAAGCTGGAGGAAAAAGACAGATTACCCCGGAACATGAACGAAGTCTTTATTTTCATGTCAAAAAGCCCCGAATCTCCATTCGGGGCTGAGTGATCTTATACGTTGAAGCGGAAGTGGATGATGTCTCCATCTTTCACTAGGTACTCTTTTCCTTCAAGACGGACTTTCCCGGCTTCCTTGGCTGCATTCATGGTACCGGCAGCAACTAGGTCGTCATAGGAAACCGTTTCGGCACGGATGAACCCGCGCTCAAAGTCGGTGTGGATGACACCGGCACACTGAGGAGCCTTCATGCCTTCACGGAAGGTCCATGCACGTACTTCCTGTACACCTGCCGTAAAGTATGTGGCAAGTCCAAGAAGGGAGTAGGTCGCGCGGATCAGCTGATCGAGTCCTGATTCTTCAATACCAAGTTCTTGAAGGAACATGGCTTTCTCTTCATCATCGAGCTCGGCGATTTCTGATTCAATCTTCGCACAAACGACGATGACCTCTGCATTGTCTTCACTCGCGAATTCGCGTACCTTTTGTACGTATTCGTTGTCTTCAGTATCAGCAATCTCATCTTCGCTGACGTTTGCCACATAAAGGACAGGTTTGGACGTCAACAAGTGAAGTTGTTTCACGTATTTTGCCTGTTCTTCGTTGAATTCAGCCGTACGGGCAGGCTGCTCATTTTCAAGGACTTCTTTCAGTTTGGAAAGGATCTCGAACTCAAAGACCGCTTCCTTGTCCTTTTGTTTCGCCATTTTTTGGACCTTCACGAGACGCTTGTCCACGGTTTCAAGGTCAGCAAGGATCAACTCAAGGTTAATGACCTCGATATCTGCGATCGGATCCACTTTCCCCGCTACGTGAGTGATATTATCATCAGCGAAGCAACGAACAACCTGACAAATAGCGTCAACTTGGCGGATATGAGAAAGGAATTTATTCCCAAGCCCTTCCCCTTTGCTCGCACCTTTCACGATTCCTGCAATATCGGTGAATTCAAATGCGGTCGGAACCGTCTTTTTCGGATTCACAAGCTCCGTCAATTTATCCAGACGATGATCGGGTACTTCTACAATCCCCACGTTCGGATCGATGGTACAGAACGGGTAGTTGGCAGATTCCGCACCCGCTTTAGTAATTGCATTGAACAACGTAGATTTACCGACGTTCGGCAGACCTACAATACCAGCTGTTAAAGCCATATCGGTCACTCCTCCTGATTGATTACCTATCTATTCATATCTCTGTCATCATGACAGCTTCATACCTGAATGACGACCGTACAAACGGTCGAACCTTTCACAATTATAGAGATAATGGGGGAAAAAGACAAGTGATGCTCCACTGATGCCATGGCGTAAAATCCCGGTCCCGCTCCCCGGGAAATAAAAAAACAGCCTGCCGGTAAACGGTAAGCTGTTTTTGTGTGTAAAGACACACTAGTTTGGATTATGGATCGTGCCAGCTGGGTACTTATCAGTATCAGCTTTCTGATGAGCTAAGGACTTTTTTCATCTTTTTGGAAAAATCCTTCCGAGGAATCATCACGCTATGGCCGCAGCCCTCGCATTTGATCCTGATATCCATCCCCATGCGGATGATTTTCCACTCATTGGTGCCGCATGGATGGGGCTTTTTCATTTCCACCACATCATTTAGTGCGAACGTCTTCGCCTCCATGGACGCATACCTCCTTAGTCTCGTTCAACCTGCTTTTGTTTTTTCTGAAGTTCTTCCTGTACATCGTCCTCATCATTGCGTGAATACATGACCATGCGCGGAAGAGGGATTTCGATCCCGTTCCGTTCGAAGCACTGCTTGACTTCTTTGCGGAGGACCCTGGCGATGTACCAGTGATTCATCGGTGTCGTCTCGGCGACGATCCTCATCATCACATCGGGCGCTCCGAGGGTCTGGATACCGAGAAGCTCCGGAGGATTCACCAGCTCCTCATATTTTTGAGGGAGCGTGAGGAGAAGCTCCTGCAATACCCGCTCGGCCTTATCAATATTCTCTTCATACGCAATGTTGACGTCCACCACCGCCACGCTGTTATGAACGGAGAAGTTGGTGACCTCTGCTACGTTGCCATTCGGGAATATATGTAATTCACCGGTCCAACTTTTTATTTTCGTCGTACGGAGCCCGATTTCCTCCACCGTTCCTTCGGCAGAACCAATTTTCACATAGTCCCCTACTGAGAACTGATCCTCGAAGATGATGAAGAAACCGGTAATGATATCACGCACGAGATTCTGTGCACCGAATCCGACGGCAAGACCGACGATTCCCGCACCTGCGATCAAGCCTTTTACATCTATTTCGAGCGTCGACAGGATCGTCATGAGTGAGATGAAGTAGATCACATATGTCAACACGTTTTCCAATAGTTTCAATAATGTGGCTTCGCGGCGTTCGGAGAATTTGATCGGTGAACGCGACCTTGCCTTGAAGACGTTGCGAATCGCAGACCGTCCGACACGAAGGGCGATATACGTAATGACCATGATGGCCACGATTTTGAGAGCGCCGAGACCGAGTGAAGTCCACAGCTGATTATCTGTTAATGTTGATACCGCTTTTTGAACGGATTCCTCAATTTTTGTCTCTGTTGCCATAATCTCAACAGCCCTCCCTTATTAGAAGTACCCTTTATTTTAACAACTTTCCCTCTCCATGAATAGATATAACCTCGATCTGTAAAGAAGTTTAAAAATTTTTATCATATGAAAAAACTGCCCCGATTATGTATGAACGACGGCGATTGTCCGTATACTGTTAAAAAGCGGTAAACATGCCTGGACGATAACGAGGAGCAAGGGAGTGGTAGTGATGAATCTGAAACGAGGACTTTTCGACCGCAAGACCGAACCATACAGGGTCTCTTATGAAGATGAAAATGCGGCACTGGATCTTTCCGTCCACCTTTCAGCCATGCTGCCCATCCTCTACCGGACGCGTCCGATCGTCTTCATATGTATCGGGACAGATCGTTCCACGGGCGACTCCCTCGGTCCATTGATCGGTACCCTCCTGGAAGATCGGGGTTTAGAGACCTTCCACGTATACGGGACCCTGGATGATCCCATCCACGCCGTCAATCTGGAAGAGAAGATGGCGTATATCCACTCCATTCATAAGAATCCATTCATCATCGGAATCGACGCCTGTTTAGGCCGCCTTAAGAGTGTCGGGGCAATCCAGCTCAGTCACGGGCCGCTCAAACCCGGTGCTGGAGTGAATAAGGAACTTCCGGAAGTCGGCAATATCCACCTGACCGGGATCGTCAACGTGAGCGGATTCATGGAATTCTTCGTACTTCAAAATACCCGGCTCAGCCTTGTGATGCGAATGGCCAAGATCATGGCCGAGTCGATCGCCCTGGCTGCCGAAACCATCGAGCGCAGGAACGCCGTGAGTATCGAAAAGTGGCGGGAAGAACTACAATAAGAGGACGGTCCGGATGCGGACTGTTTTTTTATGGAATTTTCCCGAAACCTCCATTCCGTTCTTTCGTATATAAAAGGTGAAGACGTAAATGACCATACTCTTACTTGTTAAAATTGCACTTGGCACTCTCTTAGTAGGCGTTATTGCACACACGATCAAAACGGCTTATTCAAGGGAAAAAGACGTGAATGCCAACTGGCTCCTATTCCTATTGGCAGTGGAAGCAATCGCCACACCGGCCTACGGATTGTTCTTAACGGTCTGAATAAAAAGAAGATCTTGTTAGAAAACCAAGGGTCCGTTTACTAACGAAATATATCAGTGTGAATTCTTTATACCGCTCATGATTTCCGTGCAAAACTGCGCGCGGGTAGCCCGTGAGCCTCCTCGGCAAGCCTGCGGGGTCTCACATCAGCTACTTTTCCCGCTGGAGTCTTCGCTTGCACTCCAATCAACCGCTAGAAAAAATTTCATGTAAATGTTCATGAAACAAATGAAAAACCCGAACTAATTTGCTTTATAGTAGGCGAATTAATTCGGGTTTTGCTATGGCTAAAGCACTCTTTACGCTTGATACAGATGAAGGAACGAAACAATCACTCCGACGACTACTATTCCAGGAAGAAGATTAGCCACCCTGATCTTGGTGATTCCGACCAGATTGAGTCCGATGGCAAAGATCATGATGCCGCCTGTCGCGGTCATTTCAGTGATGAAGGCGTCCATGAGTTCCTGTGGGACAAAGCGGTGGATCTGGGTGGCGAACAACGCGATCGTACCTTGATAGAGGATGACCGGCACAGCTGAGAACATGACGCCGATCCCAAGGGTCGTGGCAAGGATGATGGAGGTGAATCCATCGATGATCGCTTTTGTGAGTAGGACGTCATGGTCTCCCCTGATTCCGCTATCAAGGGCACCGATGACAGCCATCGCCCCGATCACGAAGATCAGGGTGGCCGTGATGAAACCTTGAGAGATGGAGGTATCTCCTTTTGTACCGATTTTCCTTTCAAGCCAATCCCCAAGGGCATTGAGCTTGGAATCGAGGTTCATCCATTCGCCAAGGGCCGCACCGACTGCAAGAGAGATGATGACGATCAGGAAGTTCTCACTTTTCAATCCCATCTGCAGTCCGAGGACCGTCACGGCAAGGCCGATTGCCTTCAATACCGTATCCTTCACATTCTCCGGAATGCGGTGGAGGAGTTTCCCGAGAAGTGTTCCCAGGATGATACATATTCCGTTGATGATCGTACCGAATAACACCATTTTCTCTTTCTCCTATCGCTCTCGACAAAAAAGAACCGGCTTGAAGGGGTTCCCTTCAGAGCCGGACTCCATCAGTCGTGTTGTTGAAGAAGATCGAGGATCCGTTCAAGGTCTTCTTTCGAGAAGAACTCAAGCTCGATCTTTCCTTTTTTCTTTGATTGCTTGATCGTGACCGTCGTGCCGAACCGTTCCCGAAGGCGCGTCTCCTGCTCCTCGATGAACACATCCTTGCGCTCTTTTTTCTTCGTTTCACGTGAAACATCGTCGTTCAGTTCCTGTACGAGCTTCTCAAGCTGACGAACATTCAGGGAATCCTTCATGACCCGATTGACTAGCTGGGTCAACCCTTTCTTGTTCTTCAGACCAAGAAGGGCCCGACCGTGCCCCATCGTAAGCTTTCCATCTGAAATCAGTTCCTGAACGGGCTGTGAGAGCCCAAGAAGACGGATATGATTGGCGATATGGGGACGGCTTTTCCCCAACCGCTTTGCCAGCTCCTCTTGCGTGAGCCCAAGCTTCTCCATCAGCATCTGATAGGCGGCTGCCTCTTCAATCGGCGTCAAATCCTCACGCTGAAGGTTTTCCAGTACGGCCAGTTCCATCATCTGCTTCTCATCAAGCTCCCGTACAACAACGGGGACCGTCTTGAGATCAGCCGCTTTCGCTGCACGATAGCGACGCTCACCGACCACGATTTCATAGCCTTTGATGGATTTCCGGACGATGATCGGCTGAAGGATTCCATGCTCCTGGATGGAGGACTTCAGCTCTTCGATCGCTTGGGGCTGGAAGATCTTACGGGGCTGATACGGATTCGGACGGAGATCCTTCAGCTTCACTTCCTGAACCGTTTCCTCTTCTTTATTTGCTGTGAACAGGGCATCAAGTCCCTTTCCCAAACCTTTAGCCACTCATCGCCACCTCCTTCGCAAGTTCTAAGTACACTTCCGCTCCCCTGGACTTGGCATCATATATGATGATCGGTTCCCCATGGCTCGGTGCTTCGCTCAGTCGAACATTGCGCGGGATAATGGTACGGTACACTTTATCCTGGAAGTATTTCTTCACTTCTTCGATGACCTGGATGCCGAGATTCGTACGGGCATCAAGCATCGTCAACAGGACACCGTCGATCATCAGATCGTGATTCAAGTGCTTCTGAACAAGACGCACGGTGCTGAGCAGCTGACTCAGACCTTCCAGTGCGTAGTATTCACATTGAACAGGGATAATCACCGCATCCGAAGACGTCAGGGCATTGATGGTCAATAAGCCCAGCGATGGCGGGCAATCGATGACGATATAATCATAATCATCCTTCACTTTTTCCAGTGCCTTCTTCAAGCGGACTTCCCTTGAGATAGTCGGAACCAGCTCGATTTCAGCACCGGCAAGGGAAATGGTGGCGGGTACGATATCCAGATTCTCGACCTTCGACTGCTTGATCGTATCCTTCACTTCCACGTCATCCACAAGAACATCATATATGCATTGTTGCACGTCTCCTTTTTCCACACCGGCACCGCTCGTAGCGTTCCCTTGCGGATCTATGTCGACGAGCAGGACTTTCTTTCCAATATAAGCTAAACAAGCCCCCAGATTGACACTGGTCGTGGTCTTACCGACTCCGCCTTTCTGGTTTGTAACGGCTATGATTCTGCCCAAGGTTGTCACCTACCTAGTTTTTTTCACAGTATTCTTCTATTCTAACAAAATTCTCGGAAAATTGTCTGGCAATTTTTATTATGTTGCGCGTTCCCATCGACTATGATCGCCAAAATCCCACAAAAAAAGTGAGAACTGCCTGTTTACAGTCTCTCACTCTATGATTCTATTTCTTTTTTGGGATGCGGATGGTGAACTGATAGAATTCCTCATGTTCTTCTTCCTCGGCATCCAGGTTGATCCCGCTGTCGGAAACCATATTCAATGACTGGCGGATCGTGTTGACGGCAATCCTCATATCTTTCGAGAAGGCTTTGCGCTTCGGCTTCGGTTTTTTGTCCGAGGCTTCCTGCATTTTGTTCACGCGGTCTTCCGTCTGCTTTACATTGAGGTTCTTCTCGACCACCTCTTGAAGAAGCTGGACCTGTTTCTCCGCGTTCTTCAAAGGAATGAGGGCACGGGCATGGCGCTCGGTGATCTTCTTATCAAGAAGGGCACCCTGCACCTCTTCGGGGAGCTTGAGGAGACGGAGCTTGTTGGCCACCGTCGACTGTCCTTTTCCCAAACGCTGTGCAAGGGCTTCCTGAGTCAATTCGTGAAGTTCGAGAAGCTTACCGTACGCGATGGCTTCCTCGATCGGTGACAGCTCTTCGCGTTGAAGGTTCTCGATCAGCGCGACAGAGGCTGTTTCCGTGTCATTCATATTCTTGACGATGGCAGGGACCGTTTCCCAACCTAGTTTTGACACCGCCCTGAATCGCCGCTCCCCGGCAATGATCTCGAATTGATCCTCGCCGTATTCCCTTACCACGATAGGCTGGATGATGCCGTGTATATGGATCGTCCTCGATAACTCTTCTATTTTATCATCATTAAAAATCGTCCTAGGCTGGAAGCGGTTGGGTACGATCTGAGAGACTGGAATCTTCTTCACTTCATCCCGATCTTCCACTACTGCTGATTCTGTTGATTCTTCCGGCTCTTGCTCCTTTTCACCCAGACCAAAAAAACGAGAGAAAGGATGCTTCATCTTCCTACACCACCTTTAAGAAACTCCCTTTAATACTATTCTCTAAGAAATGACAAGTTCCTGCCTTATTCCCATGACATTTTCCGTAGTACTACGTCAGTTTTCTATTCTAATGGTAATTTATTCGGTGTACCAGGCTTCCTGGGATACTTATTCGGTGTATCTTTCACTTTCTTGATCTGAACGATCGTGCGCTCACTGTTCTCTTCAGGAAGGAGGAAGGAATCGACCTGCTCCGTCTTCCCGCCGAGGGTCGTGATTGCTTTCTTGGCTTTATCCATCTCATCGTTCACACTGGCAGCCTTCATGGCGACAAAATATCCGCCCTTTTTGACAAGGGGCAGGCAGAGCTCGCTGAGTACCGACATTCTGGCAACGGCACGAGCCGTGACCATGTCGTATGCTTCGCGATGATCCTTATTCTTGCCGAATGTTTCTGCACGGTCGTGATGGAAGTGCGTGTTCTCAAGTCCCAGCTGATCTGATAGATGATTCAGGAACGTGATGCGTTTGTTCAGCGAATCCACGATGGAGACATGCAGATGCGGGAAACAGATTTTGATCGGGATGCTTGGGAACCCGGCCCCTGCACCGACATCACAGAGGGAAGTGATGGAATTGAAATCAACGTAAAAAGCAGCAGAGATGGAATCATAGAAGTGCTTGAGGTAAACCTCTTCTTTATCCGTAATTGCCGTCAGATTCATCTTTTCATTCCACTCGACCAATAGCTCGTGGTATTTCTCGAATTGTGCCAGCTGCTCAGAGGAAAGGGAAATCCCCTTCTCCTCGAGACCGGCTTGAAATTCATTGATATTCATGCGCAACCCATCCTTTATTGATCACCTGATACTTTTGCAATTTTCCCCTGTTCGATGTAGACGAGAAGGATGGAAACGTCCGCAGGATTGACTCCGGAAATACGGGAAGCCTGGGCAAGGGACAACGGCTGTACTTCAATCAGCTTCTGTCTCGCTTCGGATGCCAGACCGCTGATCTTCGAATAATCGATGTTTTCAGGGATCCGCTTGTTCTCCATTTTCTTCATCTTGTCGACCTGCTGAAGGGATTTTTCGATGTATCCTTCGTATTTCACTTGGATCTCCACCTGTTCTTCCACTTCTGGATCAAGATCCAATTCATTCGGAACGAGGGATTTCATATGAGAATAGTTCATCTCCGGACGTTTCAGAAGATCCACTGCAAGGATCCCGTCCTTCAGTTCGCTTCCGCCTGCTTCACGGATTACGGACTGTGTCTCTTCCGTCGGTTTGATGCGGGTTGATTTCAGACGTTCTTTTTCCGCTTCGATCAACTCTTTTTTCGCTGTGAAACGTCCGTAGCGCTCGTCTGAAATGAGTCCGATTCTGTGACCGATATCGGTCAGGCGAAGATCGGCGTTGTCATGACGGAGAAGAAGGCGGTATTCTGCCCTCGAGGTCAAGAGACGATACGGTTCGTTCGTACCTTTTGTGACAAGATCATCGATCAGCACACCGATGTACGCATCGGAACGGCCGAGGATGACTTCCTCTTTATCAAGGGAGCGGCATGCGGCATTGATTCCTGCCATCAGCCCTTGTCCTGCTGCTTCTTCATAACCGGATGTTCCATTGATTTGACCCGCTGTATACAGATTCCTAATCTTTTTCGTCTCAAGAGTCGGCCATAGCTGAGTCGGTACGATGGAATCATATTCGATGGCATAGCCCGGACGCATCATTTGGACGTTCTCAAGACCAGGGATCGTGGAAAGGATCTTCTGCTGCACATCTTCCGGCAGGCTTGTTGAAAGTCCTTGAACGTATACTTCCTGCGTATTACGGCCTTCTGGCTCAAGGAAGATCTGATGGCGCGGCTTATCGTTGAAACGGACGACCTTATCCTCAATGGACGGGCAGTAGCGAGGGCCTGTGCCTTTGATCATGCCAGAATACATCGGCGAGCGATGAAGGTTATCATCGATGAGCTGATGCGTCGTTTCATTCGTGTAGGTAAGCCAGCACGGAAGCTGATCGGTGATGTACTTCGTCGTTTCGTAGCTGAACGCCCTCGGTACATCATCGCCTGACTGGATTTCCGTCTTGGAGTAATCGATGGTCGAACCGTTCACCCGTGGAGGCGTACCGGTCTTGAATCGCACGGTGTCGAACCCGAGCTCGCGCAGGTGATCTGCCAGACGGATCGATGGCTGCTGATTGTTCGGACCACTTGAATATTTCAACTCGCCGAGGATGATTTCCCCGCGTAGGAAGGTCCCGGTCGTGATGACGACCGTCTTCGCGCGATAGGCGGCACCAGTCATGGTGACGACACCTTTACACTCGCCATCTTCCACGATGAGCTCTTCCACCATGCCTTGCATGAGGGTAATGTTCGGTTCATTCTCGATTGTTTTCTTCATTTCATTTTGGTACGTGAATTTATCGGCTTGGGCACGCAGCGCGCGTACGGCCGGGCCTTTACCTGTATTCAGCATCCTCATTTGGATGTGGGTCTTATCGATGTTGCGCCCCATTTCACCGCCGAGGGCATCAATTTCCCTAACGACGATCCCCTTTGCCGGTCCGCCGACAGATGGGTTACATGGCATGAAGGCGATCATATCAAGGTTGATGGTGACCATCAGCGTTTTCGCCCCCATGCGGGCGGAAGCAAGTCCTGCTTCCACTCCGGCGTGTCCAGCACCAATGACAATGACATCATACTGTCCTGCGTCATATTGCATGGTGATTTATCCTCCTTAAAGGATCACATGATCCTATATACAAATTTATTTCCCTAGGCAGAATTGTGAGAACAACTGATCGATCAAACTATCATGTACACTTTCACCGATGATTTCACCGAGAAGCCCCCATGTTCTTGTCAGATCGATCTGGGCAATGTCGATCGGTATGCCCATTTCTACATTTTGAATCGCTTCGTTGATGCTTGTCGACGCCTGATGAAGCAGGGCGATGTGACGGCTGTTGGATACATACGTCATATCCCCAGCCTCGATGGACCCATCAAAGAAGAGGGATGAAATGGCTTCCTCGAGCTCATCCACGCCTTCTTCCTCGATCAGGGCCGTCGTCACAAGCTTGTGGTTGGCGGCAAGTGCTTCCACTTTCGCCAGGTCGATCTTCCTCGGAAGGTCCGTCTTGTTCACGATGACAATGACATCCATTCCCTTGACGGCTTCAAACAGTTGCTCGTCTTCGAAGGTAAGGTCGTCCGCGTGATTGAGGACAAGAAGAATGAGATCTGCTTCCTTCAATACCTGTCGTGAGCGCTCGACCCCGATCCGCTCGACGATATCCTCCGTCTCCCGGATCCCCGCCGTATCGACGAGGCGGAGCGGTACACCCCTTACGTTCACATACTCCTCGATCACGTCACGCGTCGTTCCGGGAATATCCGTCACGATCGCCTTATTTTCGTGAACGAGGCTATTCAATAAAGAACTCTTCCCGACATTCGGGCGGCCGATGATGACCGTGGACAGGCCTTCACGGAGGATTTTCCCCTGCTCGGACGTCTTGATGAGCTTCTCGATCTCATCCCTGACATAGCTCGATTTCTCCAGGAGCACGCTGTGGGTCATTTCCTCCACATCATCATACTCCGGATAGTCAATATTCACTTCCACATGGGCGAGCGTCTCGAGGATTTCCTGGCGTAGCTTCTGAATCAGTTTGGATAGGCGTCCTTCCATCTGATTCAACGCCACATTCATGGCCCGGTCCGTCTTTGCCCTGATCAAATCCATGACGGCCTCCGCCTGGGACAGATCGATCCGTCCGTTCAGGAAGGCACGCTTTGTGAACTCTCCCGGCTCAGCCAATCTCGCACCGTGCTTCAACACAAGCTGAAGCACCTTATTGACCGATACAAGACCTCCGTGACAGTTGATTTCGAGGACGTTCTCACGCGTGAAAGTTTTCGGTCCCTTCAGCACCGACACCATGACCTCTTCCACCACCTGCTCTGTCGCAGGATCCACGATATGACCGTAATGGATCGTATGGGAGTCCAGTTCCGTCAGCGGTTTGCCTTTCTTGCCCCTGAACACCTGGTCCCCGATCGCAAAAGCGTCATCTCCGCTCAGACGGACAATGGCAATCGCCCCTTCCCCCATCGGAGTGGAAATCGCCGCAATCGTATCGAATTCCATATGAGTCACCTCTCTTTCTTCTCTTCTTACATCTATAAAAAAATGGCTGTCTCGTTCTAGCAGCCTCTATCATTAAGCAGTGTTTCCCCAAATTATTAGAATAGCACAAACCGATTTAAACCTAAAGAACGGAAAACTGGCAGATACGTCAAATTATCCACAGCCCCATTCTTTCATCCCTCTCATTTTAACTTATCCACATGTGAATAACAATAAACGGCAGGTGAAATTGGCAGGATTGTCACTTATCCAGAGGGCAGACGCAAAAAGATTCAGCTCCTTCTGTTGTGGTTTGGTAAAATATAGGCATAGGGAACCCGACGTATGTTGCCGAGAAAGATCGTATTTTTTCAGACCACTAAATATCCCTACGGCCGAACCGATATTATAGCCAACCAGGAAAGGAGCAACACATCATGTTCACCTACAAAATCGATCACGATCTATCATTGAAACTACTTGAACCCCAGGATGCTCAGGCGCTTTTTGAGCTGACCGACAAATCCCGCTCCCACTTGAAAGAGTGGCTACCATGGCTGGACTTCAGCACCAAGGTGAGCGACACAGAAGAATTCATTGCCGGAACGATGAAGGGATATGCCAACCGCAGCAGTCTATCCGCTGCCATCCTCTATCAAGGTGAAGTGGTCGGCACGGCCGGATTCAATAACATCAACTGGTCCAATAAAACCGCCTATATCGGATACTGGCTCGGTGAAGGCAACCAGGGGAAAGGAATTATGACCCGGGTGATCAGTACGTTGACGACCTATGCTTTTGAGCACTATGCACTCGACAAAGTCGAGATCCGCGCGGCCGTCGGAAATCAAAAAAGCCGGGGAATCCCGGAACGACTCGGCTATATCAAAGAAGGGACAATCCGCCAAGCAGAATGGCTTTATGACAGGTACGTGGATCATGTGATTTACGGAATTCTTTCAGATGAATGGAAAGAAAAGAGTGAATGATAAGGTAGAAAGGCCGCTCGGGTTGTTGATCCGGGCGGCTTTTTGACTGATTGGGGACGTTTGATGGGAAGGGGTGGTGGCGAAATTTGTCGAAAGGGTTGAAACGGGATGTAGCGAAGACGATTTTTAGGGGTTTGCACCATTGAACAGGTTAAAAAAGGGAGATTTCGTCCCATTCGGCTACTTTTTTCGGAATAGCTAAGATTTTATTACCGACTTTTTCAATTTTGCTATCAACTTTTCGAGTTTTTCTATCAACTTTCGCCTTTTTTCTACCAACTCTCACCTTTTCACCCGTTTCTACTGCCAACTTTCCGGATTTTTTTTCAACTTTCAGCCTTTCCGATCAACTTTCACTGTTTATTTCCAACTTCCAACGTTTATGACCAACTCCCACACTCCCCACTCGCTCCTCCACCAGCCATCCAATCAAAAAACGACCCCATCGGGACACCCACTCCAACGAGTGCGTCCCAACGGGGTCGTTTTTTCTTTATTTCGGTGAAATCACAATATATCGATTGGGTTCACGGCCTTCCGAGTGGGTTTCCACATCGGTCTTGTCCACGAGGGCAGCATGGATCACCTTGCGCTCGTAGGATGGCATGGCCTCGAGGGAAACGGGACGATTGATGCGGAGGGCCTTGTCGGCAAGGCGCTTCGCAAGATTCGATAAAGTTTCCCTGCGGCGGGCCCTGTAATTCTCCGCATCGAGCAGGATGGTGACGAATTGGTCAGACGAGCGATTCGCCACTAGCTGGGCAAGATGCTGAAGGGCGTTCAGGGTCTGTCCCCTTTTGCCAATCAGGAGGGCCATTTTCTCACCGGAGATATTGAATTCAACTTCTCTCCCGCTGCGCTTCTCTTCAATCGACGCTTCCACGCCCATTTCTTTGGCGACAGCTATCAGGAAGTTCTTCGCTTCTTCCACGGGATCAATTGTTTCCTTCACTGCCACGACGGCAGGTTTTCCTCCGAAAAGGCCGAAAAAGGCTTTCTTTCCGGGATCGATGACCGTGATTTCAGCACGGTCCTTTGTGATGTTCAGTTGAGACAAGGCTGATTCAATGGCTTCTTCCACCGTTGGACCTGTCACATTCACTTCTCTCACTTCTTCTTGCCCCCTGATTGGGCAGTGGCCTTGGCCGCTTTGACTTCTTTAATATCAGGACCTTTGATGAAATACGTTTGAGCAATCATGAACAGGTTACCTACAACCCAGTATAGGGAAAGGGCCGCAGGGAAGTTGATGGCAAAGATGATGATCATGACCGGCATGATATAAAGCATCATGGCCATTTGTGGGTTTTGATCAGCTGTTCCAGCCATCATCAGCTTCTGCTGGATGAAGGTTGTCAAACCGGCAATCAACGGAAGCGCATAGATCGGATCCGGGCTTCCAAGGTCGAACCATAGGAAATTGTGTTCCTTGATGGCTGCTGTACGACTGATTGCGTGATAGAAACCGATGAGGATCGGCATCTGGACGATCAGCGGGAAACATCCTGCCAGTGGATTGACGCCATGTGACTGGAACAACGCCATCGTTTCCTGTTGAAGCTTTTGCTGTGTTTGTGCATCTTTGGAGCTGTATTTCTCACGCAGCTTTTTCATTTCCGGCTGCAGTGCCTGCATTGCTTTAGAATTTTTCGTTTGCTTGATCATTAATGGTAGAATCGCTAAACGGATGATCAATGTGACGATGATAATGGCCAGACCATAGGATCCGAACCCGTCCAATTTTTCTCCGAAGAATGTAATTAATTGTGACAAAGGATAAACAATGTACTCGTTCCAAAAACCGGTACTATCTGAGTTGATTGGCTTATTATATTCTGTACAACCAGATAGAATAGCCATTAGCCCAACAATTGACATCAGGGCTATTATTCTCTTTTTCACCCTCTATTTCCTCCCAACTAATAAGTAATCAAGTGTGATAAAGGATGCGGTTACATCCTATTATGACAAAAGATAGAATCTTTCGTATTGTAACATCTTTTCACAGGTTTGTGCTGAGCAATCCTGTGCATCCCGCAAATAGTTTATGACTTTTTACGAACATTTTTGCCATAAGAACCCCGCTTCAATACTTTCCCTCTATTAAGAACGTGCGTGAGGCTGCTTTTCACCTCATGGAAGTTCATGTCGGCCGCCGGTTTCCTGGCGATGATTAAATAATCGTACTGATCTTTCACTTCTTCCCTCAATTCAAGGAACGACTGGCGCACATACCGTTTGATCCGATTCCGGCATACGGCATTGCCGATTTTCTTGCTCACCGAGATCCCGATCCGGAATGGCTGAGGCTCATCCTTTTTCAAAAAATACAAAACGAACTGCCGATTGGCAAATGACGTTCCTTTTTTGAAGATGTCCTGAAACTCTTCATTCTTTTTCACTCGTTGTTCTTTGCGCATGAATCACACCTAATTTTCTAAATGGTTTTCCCTGCTCAATCTTGCCCAACTACATGGCCTTTCAATCACATGGATAGAGAAAAAAAGACCACTGAGTCAGTTCAGTGGTCTAAGCAGATAATACTTTTCTTCCTTTGCTACGACGACGAGCTAAAACATTACGGCCGTTTTTAGAACTCATACGTGCGCGGAAACCGTGTACTTTACTTCTTTTACGCTTATTTGGTTGAAACGTTCTTTTCATCTATGACACCTCCCTGAAGGATATCTTTATAAGTTAAAGACATTCTTCACCATTATAAAGATGCCCCCCATCAAAAGTCAACACCGTTCTCATATTATTTTATAGTGGGGAAATGTGGCATCGATTTTCCCCGAAAAAATCTTCACGCGAGTTCCGATGAGATCCTCCTACCCAAACATTCATTTTCTGCGAGCAGCATGTAATGAAAAAACTTCTATCTCCTCCAGAAAGGATGATCTTTTTCTCCTTCTACAAACATCATCCACGATTCCTCTAAAACGCCTCTGTGGATAGATTTCGACACCCTTATAAATTATCCACAACACATACTGACAACTTTTTCACATATTCTTTGCCTGTGGACAAATTTATTCCACAAGGGAAAGGGGTTGTGGATAAAATTTTTAAAGCATTGCACCGCTTAGGATATTTTGATATGATTATTGTGTTTTCACTCTTAATAACGTGAATGACCAAATATGTTTATCCACAATTTGTGGATAGTTTGTGGGTAACTTATTCAGAGGCTTTGTAAAACGTTGTCCACAAGTGGTGGATAATGTCGAAAAACCGAGTTTCTTCCTTATAATATATTTTCTCCACATTCAAAGCGTTGTATTTTTATGAACACTAGCGATTTAGCACTTATACATGTTGTACAGAAGTTATACAAAGAGAGAAAAGGAGGGATCAGGG